>CAYLLU010000081.1:0-3635 GCA_964384845.1 uncultured Dehalococcoidia bacterium | reverse complement strand
CAGCATCATCCTCGGCCAGCGTGATCGCTTCATCGCATCGCGACTGACTCTGGGGCAGTAAAGGCTCTTGCATGTATGATCACTGGACTTATATTAGGTAGATTCTACGCCCACCAACAACCCCTTGGTTGTCCTACAATGCCACCTGACAACGAGCGAACTAGGGTCCGTCCCACAAGTTCGTACGATGCACCAACTAGAGGTCACTTAGATCTTGGAGCGAATGACCGTTGGACCTTGAGCATGTATGACCTTTAGGATCGATCACAACGCCGCACAGAGGGCACAACGGCCTACCTGCAGCACACAGATCTAGGGACTCCGCCGCAAACCTGGCTAGCTGTTGCCTATCACCCCAGACCCGCACCGTCGGCTCCTCTGATTCCTCGTAGGATTCCACGTCGTGTGCATCGATAATGAGACGTTCGCTGCTTTCCTCGTGGCCTAGGCCAAGACGGCCGATCTTGAATTCGAGTCTCATTCCAGGTCCTTCCCCCTCTTCTAGAGATAGAACTGATCGACCCACCGCAGGGAGGGATTCATGGAGCTGGCCGATGGCCACTGCGAGTTGAAAGAGTTGCTCTTTCTCCAACCACATCATGGCCGAGCCCACGTCACCATCAACCAATATGCGGAAGGTACGCTGTCCAGGCTCTCCAAGGGCTTCGGCTCTAATGCTTGTGACCTTATTGAATTCCATCTTTTCATCAGCCATGTGGACTGCTCAATCTTGATAGATATGTTCTGCCGTAGCATGGCCATTAGGACCGAATACCAATCTTCAAGAGATATCTTGAGCACCGGCACATCGTAGGCTAGGCCGCGACTATCCAGTTGTGCCGTACCATTTTACTTTACTAGGAAAATAGAAACCAGGAAAGAAAATATTTATATTTCCTGAGGCCTCTCTTCCACCAGTATAAATACGCAACTCTGGGCACCCCAATCAAGCATCAGTGACGGGTCTTGAGGGACCTGGCTAAAGCTCGAAGCATGCACCACACACTATTTTTCGGCTTTTAAGATGGCCAGGAAGGCTTCCTGGGGGATCTCGACGCTGCCTACGCGCTTCATGCGCTTTTTGCCCTCGGCCTGCTTCTGCAAAAGTTTACGCTTCCGAGTAATGTCCCCACCGTAGCACTTGGCGGTGACATTCTTGCGCAAGGCCCTGATCGTCTCGCGTGCAAACACCTTGCTGCCGATAGCTGCTTGAATAGGGACCTCGAACATCTGGCGCGGTATCAATTCCTTGAGCCTGGTAACGAGATCCTTGCCTCTGGACTGTGCCATTTTTCGGTGTACGATGATCGATAGAGCGTCGACAGGCTCACCAGCTACTAGGATGTCTAAACGAACCAAGTTCTCGATCCGATAGTCGGCAATCGAATAGTCCATGGAGGCATATCCTTGGGTGCGGGACTTCACCTGATCATAAAAGTCGATGAGCATCTCCGACAGCGGCATTGTGAAATCAAGACTTACTCGTCCTTGCCCGGACGGCGGGGCACCATTTACACCCACGTCGCTGACGCGAGAGTCAAGCTGAACATAGTCCATACTTTTGAACTCGCCTCGATGCTCCTTTACAAGTTCCATCAGAGCCCCAATGTAGTTGGCGGGAGTCAAAAGGGTCAGGTCTACCCACGGCTCGCGTACTTCCTGGATACGGTCCGCCGACGGGAGATGAGATGGGTTGTCGACCTCGATTATCGTGCCGTCCGTGGACAAGACAATATACGCAACGCTGGGTGAGGTTGCTAATAGCCCAATACCATACTCGCGCTCCAGACGTTCTTGCACTACGTCCATGTGCAGCAGGCCCAGGAATCCACATCGAAAGCCGGAACCCAGAGCCAAGGAATTTTCAGGCTGGTAGATCAAGGCAGCGTCGTTGAGATGGAGCTTCTCCAGCGCATCACGTAGCTCCAAATAGTCTTCTCCGTCAGATGGGTACAACCCCGCAAACACCATTGGCTTCATGGGCACGTAGGTATCGAGGGGCTCCGCGGCCCCGCCTTCGGCCAGCGTGATAGTATCACCCACCGGCGCATCACCAACGGTCTTTAGTCCAGTGGCAATATATCCCACCTCCCCAGCGGCGAGACTTTCGACCTTGACTGGGCCCGGCCTGAAATACCCGATCTCCAGAGTCTCGCTCTGGGCACCATTGGACATGATCCTAAGCCGGCCCTTGGAAGGCACTGCACCCTCGCGAACACGCACGTATGCCACAACACCCTTGTAGACATCGTACTTCGAGTCGAAAATCAATGCCCGCAGCGGCCCCGTGGAGCTACCTGAAGGGGGCGGCATTCGTTCGACAACAGCCTCCAGTATCCGTTCTACTCCTATCCCGTCCTTAGCAGAGGCCATGATAATCTCATCACGTTTGAACCCGAACGTGGCGCATACCTCCCCGGCCACTCGCTCGGGCTCCGCCACCTCAATATCTATCTTGTTGATGATGGGTATAACTGTGAGGTCACGCTCCATGGCCAAATATACGTTCGCTAGGGTCTGAGCCTGTATCCCCTGTGTCGCATCGACGATCAATAGAGCACCCTCGCACGCGGCAAGGCTACGAGACACCTCATACGAGAAATCGACGTGGCCCGGGGTATCGATTAAGTTGAGTTGATACTGTTGTCCAGAGATGTGCGAGTAGGTGAGTCTGACAGCCTGGGCCTTTATAGTGATCCCGCGCTCACGCTCCAAATCCATGGAATCTAGATGCTGCTCGACCATCTCACGTGCGTCGACGGCACCGGTGAATTCGATGAGTCGGTCAGCTAGAGTAGATTTGCCGTGATCAATATGAGCGATGATACAAAAATTACGGATAAACTCAGAATCCATATATTGATGGTAGCATGGCATTTCAAAGTGCCACAAGGCAGTTCGAAACCCCTTGGACGCATCTTTGTGGAGGAGACCGTAAGTGCCGTTACCAATGTCCAGTTAGTCAAGAGTGACTGCTGAAACCCACATCCAGCCCTTAAAACCCGCTTAAAGTGCCATGGTCCGCCTTAACCATCACTAACATCATTGCGGTCTTTGCGCTAAATTTATGAAGCAATCATGAACACGTCTAGCAACATCATAAGGGGCCTTGGAAGCAGCCCTGTTATTTGCCAGTTGTGTGATGAGGGAGGCACCCAGCAGTTATTTGAGGCACCTCTACGGAAGTTAGTTAGCGCCCCTCGAAAATCCAGAGAGATACTCGCGCGTCCCAAGGCAACTATTTACAGATACTCACACGACATACTACTAAACCGCGTTCTCCAACTGACTCTGCCAGGCGTGCATCTTGTCGAGGAAAAGTTCCACTGGTCTCAAGCTACTTTGGCAAAACCAGTAACAGGGGCAGTCTACTATAGACCAATTAGACTATTCTAGTCAGAATAGCATTCTTTTGTAAAATTGCGTAGTATCCTTTGCGAGAACAATTTGAGGATTTGATGCAAATCCACATCCAGGTGAGTGCTACCCCTTTTGCCTCTCCTTAGGTGAAGTGATGAACTATGTCTGACATCAAACACGGCGTGCACTTTGAGCAGAACGTAGTTGTGACCGTGCGGGATGGGACACGACTCTCGATGGACATGCACATCCCGGATGGAGATGGACCATGGCCA
>CAYLLU010000080.1:0-3988 GCA_964384845.1 uncultured Dehalococcoidia bacterium | reverse complement strand
TCTCCTTGATATATGGTCACTAGTGCTCCATATAAACTGTCTCTGGAGTCACTCCAGTTATATTAATTGGCCCACCTCTTTGTAAGTGTAGAATACGAAGGGGCAGGTGTGCTCTGACTGCCATGACGCTGCGATGGAAACGTAGTTGTCATCAGAATGATTGCATCTGACCGAGTTCGAGGAGGAGTAGAGCACGGACTTGGTAGCTGAGCACATTTACGCACAGTTTGACTGCAACGGACATGGTGGAAAGCCTGCTAACCTCTGAATCTCGTCAGTTCCACCACTTTCCCGCATCTAAATAGCCCCCTGACCAAGCATCAGGGGGCTATTTCTCAGACAACAGCGCGTGTGTAATAGATTATTCCGAAGTATTGCTGCAATACCCATATTACGTAGTCCTGTATTAGTACCTACTTAGTGCAATATAGCCTCTCTACACCAACGACAAATGCCATCTTGTTTACATGAGGCGGCTAACGGTTAGGATTTCCATATATGGAATACCTATACAATGTTTCGGCCAGGAGGATACTCAACGGTTCTGTGATTCTGGATGAACCAGGGACAACAACCAACTATCAATCGGGTAGACCGCCAACGATAGTGGGCCACACCTGAGATTAGGAGATCCGAGAGTGATGAGACTCCTCTTCCCCTTTATTCAAATCCCTTTTTGCCTCCCCAGAGCCTTTGAATTTCATCATCGTATTTATCTGCGAAGAATGAAACGGCAGCGACAGAGTTCGCCAGTTCTCCCTTACCACAAGTTGAGCCAACTATAGAGTGTTCAAAAAAGACATCATCTTCTTCGTCGATGCCGAAGCCTCCGCAAGTCACTTCATAGTTTTCGCGAAGGAGGTATAGCATTAGTGAAGGTATCATCTTAACGTCTCGTATTACCCAAGCTCCAACCGTAATATACGGGTCGTTTGGTGCATGATGAACATTAATTAGTATATTTGCGGAACCCTCTTTCAGAGAAAAATAGGGGTTCTTATCATCCGCCAATACATTATCTCCGTAAAGTTCTCCGATATACTCGGCTACGCGAAAATACAATTTTTCCTGTGCCGCTGACTTAAATTCTATTGTCGATTGAGACATATATGCCTCCCTATACAATGATTGCTGAAAGCTGTAGACGACTTGCCTAAACCGGTCACGCAGAACTGGGGTCGACCCATCGTTTGCCACCCCAACGGGACTTGATAACATCGTCCTCTTCGTCTGCGACGTGGGCTACCGCCAAGACCGATGATCTAAGTTCTTTTTTGTCCAACTCTGAACCTAAGATTACATGAGACAAATGGATATCGTCATTCTTATCTAGACGAAACGCTCCAAATCGTAACTCGTAATTCCGCCGTAGAAGGTATTCCATAAGGTCAGCTTGCATTTCGATATTAGTGATTACCCAAGACCATACATCTACCATGGCATCGTCTTCTCCCCAAGCATTAACTGTCACCGCTATGCTGGAGGATCCGAAGCGCAAAAAGAAGGTGGGTTGCTTCGGCTTGCTGCTGCGTTCAAACATTTCTCCAAACAGATCTCTGCCAAATTCTTTGACTCTCGCATAGCAGAGTCGCTGCGCTTCGGACTTAAATTCGACGTCATCCGTGTCGTCAGTCGCGGGCACGCCGCTCTTTGCCAGAATTTCCTCAAGTTCTTCTTCGTATGGATTAGGCACATCAACACCTCCTAGGCAAGCTAACGATAACATAGGGTAATCGATCCCACCAACAAGATGGGTGATTTCCTGAGGGCTGGATAGAAAAAGGCCGTACAAAAGGCCGTATATAGTTCTATTTTATGGAAGGACTCACGAGGTTACAGGCGGTCTCTAATGCCCGTACAGTCCTGTACCATGTGGTAAAGAGCTGGTGCCCAGGGAGGGATTCGAACCCACACTCCCGATAAAGGAAAGCGGATTTTAAGTCCGCCGCGTCTACCATTCCGCCACCTGGGCCTTGTCGCCTGTCTACTTGTCGGTCCCTATCGTATGCGTTCGTGTACGCACAAGCGAGTGGCGCAGTACACCATACCCGGCCATTATACGGACACTGGCGTGATAGGTTCAATCGATCTCACTCCGCCCCAAATCGTATCGGGCCCTGTTACATTGCCAGGCACATGTGGATTGCCAGTTCAATTGAGAGCTTCAGAGCCTTGACGACGCCCAGAAAGTGTAAACTGCATTTGACCCCCCAAAAGGGCCAGTCTATAATCCCAGCGCGTGACATATCTGGATTCCGACGCACAGAGGCAACATGCTCAAGGAAGGAAAACTACTCTGGTCAGGTGAGCACTGGATACTGTATCTGCGACGACCCGGTGAAGCGTCGAACAGCGCCTCTGTTGGGGTCTATCACACTCGCTTCAGCGAGGCAGGTGAGGGAAGTGTCGCCCTAGTCAGCGTACCCGGCAACTCAAGCCTCTCAGTCGCAGTGACCGACAACCTCGACCTGCACAGATTCACCATGGAACGGGTGAGAGCTGGCGCAGCCGACGACCCCTTCAACGATTTGAATCTACCGGTGAAAGAGGGCCGGGTCTACCGGCAGGGAGACGTTCGCAGCTCACCATCGTGGATCATTGAGTATGATGACACAAGAATCATTGCGACTTGGAACAATCTTTTGGAGCCGATTATAATGGGCGATCTCCCATCTGCCCCAGATGGCAAGGCAGTTACGTTCTCGGTCCTGGTGTTCTCGGAGGCTTCCAGTATCATCGTGGATGGCAAGCTGACACCCGGAGAAGTGTTCGAGAGACCCGGATGGCGCAAGTATACTGGAGCCGACGGCCCGGCCACCTCATGTTGCTTCGCTCTAGCCGAGACCTATACGACAACGGACTAGTACCATGGATATCACCGACAAGGTAGCGCTAATCACAGGGGGCGGACGCAGCATAGGCCGTGGGATCGCCCTTGTGATGGCACGCAATGGAGCAAACGTGGCCATCGCAGACCTTCACTTTGATGACGCGGCGAGCGTCGCGTCAGAGATAAACTCACTAGGTCGTGCCGCTCTACCAGTCATATCAGATGTCACCGATCAGGCATCGGTGGACTCGATGATCCACACGGTACTGGAGCGGTTCGGACGCATCGACATTCTAGTAAACAACGCCGGCGTTATCGCCGCCCCCGGATGGGAGTCTAGGGAGGTGCCAAGTGATGAGGACTGGGACCTAATTTTCGGCATTAATGTACGGGGCATAGCTAGGGTCACAGAAACGGTGATACCCCACATGAAGAACCAAAGGTACGGCAAAATCGTCAACATCTCCTCTGTCGCAGGTAGGCTCGGCTCGCGGACCAGCGTCCCCTATTCGGCATCCAAAGCGGCGGTGATCAACTTAACGCAGACGACTGCGGTTGAACTGGCCGAGTTCAATATCAACGTAAATGCCATCTGCCCCGGGATCCTATGGACACCTATGTGGCAAAGGATAGCTGTCCGCTATGAAAAGATCCATGAGCGAGACCGGGGGTTGAGTGAGCGCGAAGTCTTCGACCGCTACGTGGCTGAACGGACTCCTCTAGGCCGCGCACAAAGCCCGGAAGATATTGGCAACGCAGCTACGTTCTTGGTGTCAGATCTCGCATCCAATATCACCGGACAGACACTGAATGTGAGCGGCGGATCCCACATGAACTGACGTACATCACAAGCACCGTTTGGGAAAGGGTCTTTCCAAATAATATCCTTTGAGACATCGCTTAACGGGTAGGCGCGGTGGACACATTGAATGGCCTTGACTATAATCGAGATATCGTAGAATTGTTCCGCTCCTAAGATCATTGACGGCCCTTCAACTATGCCGAGGTGGTGGAATTGGTAGACACGCAGCGTTGAGGGCGCTGTGGCCTTAATAGGCTGTAGGAGTTCGAGTCTCCTCCTCGGCACCAGAATTATATGATCGGGCGACGTAGCCAAGCGGTCTAAGGCGGAGGTCTGCAAAACCTCTATTCATGGGT
>CAYLLU010000079.1:0-4935 GCA_964384845.1 uncultured Dehalococcoidia bacterium | reverse complement strand
TCTGGACTCTTTTTGCCGGAGGCACCGCGGCCATCGCTGCAAATCCACAAATCACTGGCAGGGCGACAAATCCCAGGATAGCCGCGTCGTAGCTCGTGGTCATCTCAAACAAAATTCCGAACGGCATGGGGCCCATACCACTTGCCGCAACCATCCCTATCGTTGTAGCCCCTCGAATACTCCCCATGTATCTGCGACCGAAGTAACGGGGCCAGATGACGATTTGTGCTGTGGATACCAGCCCCTGGGAGACGCCCAGCAGTGCCCCATAGACGAAACCCTGCCAAGCTGTGGATACGACCAGGATCCATATCATGGCCAGTGCGATCAAGGCCTGACCCACTACAAGGACGAACCGGATGGGGAACCTGTCTACGAGGTAGCCGGAGATAACGGTGCTGACCAGGCCTGCCACAGCCATCACGCTTAGTATGGCTGTGGCAATGTTCTGATCAATCCCGTTGCTGCCCATCAGAGAGACATGGTGAAACGTGAGAGCCGTCCCGATCATCGAGAGTGGGACGGCGCCGAACGTCAGCAGCCAGAAGGACCGGGTCCGGAGTGCCTCGCTGAGGGTCCAAGACTCTTCCTGTATGGACGACCTCGGCGTAGCAGCGGTCCAGCGCTTGTCTCCATCCGTGAGCAGTCCCACCGACTCTGGACTACGACGGACCAAGAGCAGTGCTGTAGGGAGCATGATGACCCAGACGGCGATCCCCAATACATGCCAGGCGCCGCGCCAGTCGTCGGCTGCGATTAGCAAGTACACAATCGGGGGGAGAATGGCTTGGCTGGCGGGTGCTGCGAGCATGGTGGCGGCGGTTACCCGACCTCTCAATCGGACGAACCAAACCCCTACCATGGTCGTCGATACCAACGTCAGGGCGGTCTGTCCTAGACTCCGGATGGCGAAGAAGCTGAAAAACAATTGGACAGGGTTTGCAATACTACCCATCATGTATAGGGCGAGGCCGAACATGGCCACTACACCGGTCAGTGCCGCCCTGGCCCCGAACCGGTCGAATGCACGCCCCGCCAGGAACGCACCTGCGGCGGCACAGATGGAACCCGCGCTGTAGAGACCGGATACGAGGGTTCTCGACCACCCCGTCTCCTCAATGATGGGGTCGATGAATAGGGAAACGATGTAGGTCTGCCCTGGACCGGACATGAAGATGCCCAGCGCGCCGACAGCGGCGATGACCCACCCATAGTTGAAGGGGAGACGGGCATACCTGGTTTCTATTGCTGGTGGCTCAACGAGGGGTGACGTCGGATGTTCTCCGCTTTAGGATCCGTTCCGGCTACGAGGTCATCAGAGAGGGGTCCACAAGCACTCGTATCCCCCAGGCGGCCTTTGTAGTAGCAATCATACCCCAGCCACGGCGGAGGGGCATCCAGAGACAGGTCGGACACGCGTTCCACACCTGTCGGCTATCGTCGCATCACAGAGCTCCAGGGGTGAGCTTGTGGGACCTCCTCGTTCAGATCGGCGTCCCAGTCGGGTCACCAACACCTGGATACAAGCGTGCCTGGGTTTTGCACCCCAGACGGATTTGACTCTAAGGTCTCATAGGCTCTTAACGAGGTAGTAGCAGGACTCTTGATGCCAACGTCTCTGGCCGTCTCTGTCAGTATATTTCCATCTATCGACGTATTCACCGACTCCAACTTCACTATAACCTAGGCGGTTGTAGAGTCTTTTAGCACGATGGTTGTCGATAGCTACTCCAATGCCAACACATCTATATCCTCGTCGCACAGCCATATTCTGAGCCCGGTCCAATAACTGAGTGCCTATCCCCTTAGACCGCTGCTCGGGATGTACAAACAGGTCATCGACATGGGGGCAGTCCCTTACCTTACAAGCAAGTGCATCGTGTGTTTTACCCGCCCATTCGAGCACCGCGTGTCCAACAGGTTGCTCTTCAATCCAGGCGATGAGATAGATCAATTCATCGCGCTGTTGCATATCCAGTCGTTCTTGGTGTTTTTGAGGATTACCCCAGTCAAAGTTCAGGAGTTCCTCGACTACTCCCAATTCGTCTTTAGCCAGTGGCCCTATCTCAACAGAGAGTTTAGTCAATGTATGAATTGATTCCGGTCATAATGTCCAGAATTTCGGTTACTACTGATGCACTATCGATATCCAGATCAGGCTCGGCCGCGATACCGAAAGTGGTAACGGCGAGTGCAAGCGGCACTAATCCCAGGACGACTGTAGCCTTTGGTCTCATTACACGCAGCATAACCCTGCCTTTAGGAGCAGTATACCCTAGGTGGAAAGAGCGGGGGACTGGTTCTAGTCTTACCCAATAAATATCGGTTGGTGATCACGTTACTATCTGACAATCATTGACGGACTGCGATCGTTCGATGGGTGATTAGTAAGGTTAATCGGATTAGACCCGTCTACATTCATAATAAATATATCCCAATTATCACCACGAAATGAACTAAATAAAATTTGCTTTGAATCTGGTGACCAAGAGGGGTCTGCATCGTTGAAGTTGTTATTAGTCAAGTTGATCGGACGAGATCCTTCGGCAAACATCACATAAATTTCCGAATTACCATCTCGATTACTGATAAAGACGATGCGGCTACCGTCCGGTGACCAAACCGGATCCCAATTGCTGCTAGTAGCAGGCGTGAGTGGAGTTTGATTGGAACCATCTTTGTTCATTACATATACACGGGTTTTCCCCCCGCTCTTGTTTGCGAAAACGATACGGGTGCCGTCCGAGGACCAAGAAGGATGGGTGTCGACCACGGAATTATCAGTAACCCTAACGCGTTTGGAACCATCGATGTTCATTGTGTTGATTTCGTTGTCCCCGTCATAACTGGAAACCAAAGCGATCCTAGATCCATCCGGGGACCAAGAAGGCTGAGTATCGTGTCCACCGGCGGATACAGTGACTCGGGTCTTGTTTGAGGATCCGTCAGCATCTACTACGTATACTTCGCCATTGGATGAAAATATAAACCTACTACCATCAGGCGACCAAGAAGGGTCACGATCGTCAGCGGCACTGTTGCTTAGGTTGACGTTATTTCCCGAGTAACAATTTTTTGGGCAGATAATATCTAAGGAATATATTTCTCGGTTACCGTCACGGTCAGTCTCGAAAAGGACCTCCAATTCGGGAAGTGCCTGAGGCACCTTTTTTATGACCTCCTTCTCCACCACTTTGATAACTTCTACCGGCTTTTCAACCTCGATAGTCCTTACAACTTCCTTCTCCACTACTTTGATAACTTCGGCAGGGACTTCCTTTATAACCTCTTTCTCCACCACTTTGATAACTTCTACCGGCACCTCTTTGATGATCTCTATGTGTTTTACGACTTCTTTATCCGCCACCGAATCATCCAGATATATATATTGGTGCTTTGGTACAATTATGGGAGTTAGAGGATAGCCTCTCACGTGGCTCTTGATGAGCAGTATTTGGCCTGCACTATGCCATAAAGGTAGCCACGGTGCGTCTTGGACAATTTGATTCTCGGCGTCGACGTAAAGTGCAACTCTTTCCACAATATTGGGCTCGATTCGAGCGTATTCCAGGATGTCATCGATCTCAGGGTTCGAATAAGCTCCGTGATTGATGCTACTTTCGGAGTGAAAAAGGTTGCCTATGAAATTCTCCGGGTCCGGGTAATCAGCCTCCCACACGTGGTAGTAGGCCTGGAGCTTGGAATTGTGGAGGTAGTCAAGATAGGTCGTCCATTCTACCTGTTGTATTTCCACCTCCACTCCCAACACATCCTTCCACATCGAGATGATCACCTCTAGGTCGAGTCCGATAGTACCTCCAGTGCCGGGAACTGTAATTACTATCCTTTTGTCCTGTTCGCTCAGACTGAAGTAATCGGATTCATCTAATAGCATCTTGGCCAAGTCCGGGTCGTATCGCAGGCCCCATAGATTTGTAAATCCTGGGAAGCCAGGAGGCAAAGGCCCATAGGCCGGGACTACCGACTCAGAGAGCACCTCGGTAGCGATCAATTCCTTGTCAACGGCGTGATTTAATGCCTGTCTGAACTTCGAGTCCTTGAAGGGATGCATCGACGTGTTGAATCCGATGTAGGAAACGCTAAAATTGGGAGGGCCGACGACCAATTCCTTGTTCAATTTCTCGTTCGGGTCCAGCACTCGGTCCAGATCGAATAGGCCGACCACTGTCAGGTCGATTTCGTCGTTCTCGTACATTGCCATGGACTGGCCGCCTGTGAGGTTCATTACAATGGCGTCCAGTTTGGCGGGTGTTCGGTAGAAGGATTCGTTCCGTTTAAGGACGATACGCTCTCCAACTATGTATTCACTAATTATGCACGGGCCTGTCCCATTGGGAGAGCCTGTCCATGACCCTCCCAATGGTTCCACATTCTCGCGGTCAAGGACGTATGCTGTCGGGTGGGTCAATTTCGTCAGAAAGTAGGATTTGGGAGCGTCTATGTGGATCAAAAGTGTATGGTCATCAATCACTTTGATACCACTAATATCGGTCGTTCGGCCTTCTAAGACATCTTCCACCCCAACTATGTCGTCCAAATATATGTCGGCTATTGGAGATCCAGTGTCCGGATTCGCAGCACGTTCGATGGACCACTTGAAATCTTCTGCCCTAACCGGCTTACCGTTGTGGAACGTGTCATATGGTCTCAGGTGGAAGAGATTCTGAAGTCCATCGGGACTCACCTCCCATCCTGCGGCTATATCGGGAATCAGTTTAAGATCGGGACTGAGAGCTACCAGTCCACTGAACACCTCTACAACAATTCCTAAGGACGTTGTGTCGTTGGTGAGGTGTGGGTCAAGTGTCGGAGGGTCCGACCACAGACGCCGGAAGACTCCTCTTTCAACGGAAGCAGGATCAGGATCAGGATCAGGATCAGGATCAGTAGCAGTAGCAGTAGCAGGGGTAGGGG
>CAYLLU010000078.1:559-5122 GCA_964384845.1 uncultured Dehalococcoidia bacterium | reverse complement strand
TTTCATTGGAGTATTCAATTAATTAGCCAACGGTTGCTATATAACACGTGATGTCTTTAAAGGCATAAGGAATATAGAGGTAAATAGATAGGCGGTGGTTAGGCATTAGTATGTGTAAGGTGATGCGGAATACTGGGTGTCCAGAAATAGTGTCGTGATGCGCTGCAATCAACCCATGGTTAAGGATTAATAGGCTCTGTACGCCTGTATAGTGTGGTTGGAGCGGGAGACCGGATTCGAACCACCAACAGTCTACTTGGAAGCTATCCACACCTGAGCGCTGCACTTGAGTAGCTGCAGACCTTGCAGAAAGTGTCCATTTGTGGTGCGGACGATGGCCAAAATCGGCCTCAGACTATCGAGGGTTTCCTCTCTGATATACACTGTGCGCTAGGTTAGATCTTTATGGAGGCGCGGCAATGACCAACGATATCGGCACCGACCGCCAGCTATTCGTCGACGAGTATCTGATCGCGGAAAAGAAAGGAGCGGAGCGTCGCCTTCACTCCCCGGTCCCGCGCGAGATTGCCGTCGCCGTGGACCGCCCATGGGAGGCATGCAACATCGTTTCCTGCGCCAGCATCATACGCGATGGTGATCGCTACCGCATGTGGTACCGCTGCGATTCCGAGACGGGGCACAACCCCAAGTTCACCGCCTACGCCGAAAGCGAAGACGGGATTACCTGGAGGAAACCGGCACAAGGGTTGTTCGAGTTCGAGGGCTCGAAGAACAACAATCTGGTCTGGGTCGGCGAGCCCGGCGAGGACATGGCACCGTTCCGAGACGAGAATCCCGACGCTCCAGACGACGAGCGCTATAAGGCCATCGCCCGTATTCTGGGAGACAACTTCATTCTGGCCCTGGCGTCGGCCGACGGTTTCCGCTGGCGACTAATGCGCGAGGAACCCATTCTGACGGAGGGTCCCTTCGACACCCGAAACACGCCATTTTGGGACTCCAGACGTGGGGAATACGCCATCTATACGCGAGGGAAAGCCGGAAGCCAGGGCACATTCAAGGGAGGGGTACGCTGGATCCGCTATGCCACGTCCCCCGACTTCCTGAACTGGACCACACAGGAACCCATCGAGGCCGGAGATACGCCGCTGGAGCACCTGTACACCAACGCCTGCATTCCTTACGACCGCGCCCCTGACATATACCTGGCGTTCCCGTCACGATTCGTTCCGGACCGGATACCTACCCCTGGCTGGGAGAGCGCGGGTGTGAACGACATCGTATTCATGTCCAGTCGCGATGGCCTTCACTTCGACCGCAGCTTCATGGAGGCCTTCCTGCGGCCGGGCCTCGACCGGGACACGTGGCACGAGAGAGCCTTGTACATGGAGTGGGGCATCCTACACACGGCCCCAGGCGAGATGTCGATGTACGCCATGAAGAACATACGTCTCCCCACGAACCACATCCAGCGTTACTCTCTACGGACCGACGGCTTCGTGTCCGTAAACGCAGGCTACGGCGGCGGCGAAGTCACCACCAAACCATTGGTGTTCGACGGCAGCGAACTCGAGTTGAACTACTCTACCTCGGCAGTCGGCTCCGTTCGCGTCGAAATACAGGATGCGGAGGGCAGGCCACTGCCGGGCTTCACCCTCGACGACTTCCCAGAGAAGTTCGGGGACGAGATCGAAGGCGTCATGAATTGGAATGGTGGACGTGACCTATCAATTCTGGCCGGCAAACCCGTCAGGCTGCGCTTTGCTCTGATGGATGCAGACCTGTTCGCCTTTAAGTTCCGGGACTGATATATGCGTCTGCAGCATCTCACTGTGTCCTCTCCTCACCGTGCAATACATTGCATGCTAAGGTGACCGCGGTTCTCCGCCTAGGCCCCATACCCCTAACCCATAGAGTATACTGGCCTCTGAGACAGGGTTATGCGGAGTGGTGGAGGGAGCTAACGGCTAGGAGCCCCATGAGGAATTAGGTGCAAGGGATACACCTCAATGCACCCCTTGCACCTCGCAATATCCGAAAACTCATAGCCGGCTGCTTATCATTGTAAAATTATTAAATGTAAGTTTAGGGAGGTAAATTATGACAGATAAAATGGTTAATGGAATATTGTTTATAATCGCTGGTCTCGGTCCAATAGCTGTTTATGCTGGTCTAGGCGAAACAGAACTTCTATCTAAGGGGCATACAGAAAAATTTGCAGCTTATGCATTACTGACTTTCCCAATAGCTTTTATGATGACAAGGAATGTTGTACGAAATACTTACATTGACGCAGGATTAATAATAATAATTGTTGGTTTGAGTATGGGGCTTATTTCAGATGCTATAAATAGTGCAGAATTAAGTGGTGAGTCTAAAACAATTGGAGAAGTGATTGCCTGGACAGCTTGGTCTATTATGTATCTTGGAATATTCATAACTGGAATAGGATATCTACGAACCAACCTCTTCCCTAATTGGCTATCGGGTTTATTAGCACTTACCTCCTTTGTAATGTTTGCTTCTATTGCCGTATTGAATGGTGAGCAGTTAGAAACCAACGGTGACAACATTGTGGGACCCTTATGGATGATTAATAGTATAGTTTTGGTTATCTTGGGAATATTCACTATGAGAAGAGCAGAGTGAACTGATAACTCAGACATCAACACTTGGCGAGCAGTAAATGTCAGAACGCGACTTCCAGAAGGCCAAGGAACTCGGATACAATCCCTAGGCTATACCGCCATCAGATGCAAGGTTATGCGGGGACGGAGGCTGGAGCCGATGGCTTACACCATAAGACTGCCTATTAATACCGCCTCGATGGGTTGACCAATAGTCGCGTCCATGACATCCATACGATCGTCAGTATTGGTCCCTTCTGCGTGCATAATTCGATACGCACGAACGGGCTACTCCTGCTCACACGTCCGTGAGAATCACTCGAAACCATCCACCGTGACTGGAAATGAATCTCATCTGTTATGGATGCTTCTAAAGAAACTCGAGGTGTCCAAAGAACCCATGATCTTGGGGGCGCGGCGAGTGTACAAAAGCTCTGGAATGTCGTCAAACGTGCGGCCGTGCCCCTAGGGAAATACTGTCCCCAGAGGCACGGTGATGCTTGTTGAGATGAAACATACGGCCGTCGACCGTGCACTGCCGACTACGATCCTCGTCAATTTCTCAGACCTGATCAATCAGCTACATGCGGCGGTACAATTACCGACAAGGGCTACATCGCCGCGACAATCTAAGCTAGCGTTGCCGAAGAGCGTGCCAATGTAAATATGCCGGTAATGCTAATTACGTGAAAAGCGGTTATGAGGATGGCATTATGTTTTGCAGCAACTGTGGTAAGGAAAATACGGATACAGCTACTTTTTGTGCGTCTTGCGGTGGGAAGATTTCAGGTGGTGCGGCACCGTCCCCCCCAGCATCAGCTTTGGGCGGAGCGGAGTTGGCCTCAATCGCAAGGCGTCTGGCAGCCCGAGTTCTGGACACCGTGGTAATTGTGTTTACACTCTATATAGGTTGGCTCATTTGGAGTTTCATGGTTTATGGACGCGGCCAGAGTCCTGGCAAACAGCTGGTTGGGATATATGCGGCCCCTTTAGACGATCCAACACGACGGCTCTCCTGGGGTTCCATGTTCTTGAGGGAGTTTGTCCTAAAGGGTTTGCTGTTCATCTTCCTGGGCACCATCACATCAGGAATCGTATGGGTATTGGACTACCTATGGGCTTTATGGGATGGTAGCGGTCACAGACAGACACTACACGACAAGGTGATCCAAAGTAGCGTCTACCGAGTGCAATATTCCACCCCTACCTCACAATAGCCTTAATAGAATCCTCGCCACCTGCTAGCTCCGTAGTCCTAGCTACTATCAGCCCCACCTAAGCCCATTCCCCTTCCCTCCTAGGGTATACTGCCACCAGAGAAAATCTCATGATCACAGGGATGAGACATAAGGTTCTAGTCGCTCTGGGATGCTTGCTGCTCGCCCCGATCATCTTTGCCAGTTCTACCGAGGCGCAGGTATCTCAGCCTACACTAACGAGCGTGTCGATCGATTCAGACAACGCCGCCAGTATTGGAACCAAAGAGATCGCGAAGACTGGCGACACGGTGACGCTCTCGTTCACGGCGAGCAAACTTATTCAGACACCAACGGTGTCCTTCAAGGTAGGCGGCGTATCACAAGTAGGATCGGTCACAATTTCCAGTACATCAGAGAGCAACTGGTCTGCCATCGCAGCAGGTGAGCTACACACGGTCGGACTAAAGTCGGACGGCACCCTCTGGGCCTGGGGTTACAATGACTCCGGCCAGCTCGGCGACGGGACCACCACCGACAAGAACACTCCCACCCAGATCGGATCGGCCACCAACTGGTCTGCCATCGCAGCAGGTAAGCAACACACGGTCGGCCTAAAGTCGGACGGCACCCTTTGGGCCTGGGGCAACAATATCGGCCAGCTCGGCGACGGGACCACCGTGCACAAATATGCTCCCACCCAGGAATCGACCGGGGCGACCGACTAGACCGCCAAAGCAGTACATTCTAATACCACAGTAGGCAAAAACTACGACTGC
>CAYLLU010000078.1:0-454 GCA_964384845.1 uncultured Dehalococcoidia bacterium | reverse complement strand
AGATCGTATCGGCCTCCTATTGGTCTGCCATCGCAGCAGGTAAGCTACACACGGTCGGCCTAAAGTCGGACGACACCCTCTGGGCCTGGGGCTCCAATTCCTTATACGGCCAGCTCGGCGACGGGACCAACTCCAACAGGAAAATCCCCACGCAGATCCGATGGGGAACCGACTGGACGGCGGCCTTCGACCTAGCCTCGGGGGATACCGAAGGTATGGTAGCTTTCACGATCGACTTCAGCGATTTGGCCGGAACCTCGGGAACACAGGTGATCTCGACGACGGACTCCTCCTCCGTTATGTTCGACAAGAAGCCGGCACCTACGCCCACACCTATACCTACAGTATCTAGTTGGAGTCTGGCGGCACTTGCCGCGGCACTGCTCGCAATGTCGGCCATCCTGCTGCGATGGACCTCGGGCCGCAGCCACGCCGCTAGGCCGTAGCCCTAGGC
>CAYLLU010000077.1:0-5358 GCA_964384845.1 uncultured Dehalococcoidia bacterium | reverse complement strand
AATTACCAAACCACTTTGACTCCCACAGCGCGATGTTTTGGTCTGAGGTAGAGTCTCGCTATTTGCTCTATTGCAGGTACATGGCGGGAGAGAATCGAATCAGGGCAATTGCAAGACAAGAATCCGATGATTTCCTCAATTGGTCGGATCCGGTACCCATGCAATTCAGTGACACTGGCTCGACAACACCCTCAGAACACCTGTATGAAAACCAGACAACACCGTACTTCCGTGCGCCTCATATCTATATCTCACTGGCGGCACGCATCTTCTTCGAGCGACTGGTAGCTACAGGTGATAAAGAGGCTTTTGCAACAAATGAGGGTACTCCTAGATCACGCGTGCCTGGGGATTGCTCTGATGTCGTCTTAATGACAACTCGACCTGGTAGTCACACTTACGACTTTACCTTCAAAGAAAGTCTGGTACGACCGGGAATCGGATACCAGAATTGGACGACTCGCACCAACTACTCCGCAATCGGGATAGTACAGACCGGCCCCACAGAGATGTCGATATACGTCAACCGACACTACGAGCATCCCTCAGCGTACCTGGAGCGTATGACTCTGCGGCTTGATGGGTTTGCCTCGGTAAATGCACCGTTCTCCGGTGGGGAAATGATAACGAAGCCATTACATTTCTCCGGGAACCAACTAGTACTCAACTACTCTACAAGTGCTGCAGGGAGTATTAAGGTCGAACTACTAGACTCATCAGGTAGGCCAATACAAGGCTATGGATCACAAGATTGTCGAGAGTTGATCGGGGATGAGATCGAGAGAGTAGTGACCTGGAACGGAGTTTCTGACCTGTCTTCCCTTGCCGGAAAACCAATACAAGTGAGATTTCTGATGAACGATGCAGACTTGTTTTCGTTACAATTCGCGAAGGAGTAAGCCGTAAGAGTAGGCCACTACTTTTAAACTGGAACTGATCTGCGTCGGACATGGGGCACACTGATCCGCAGATAGGTTTTGCCACATTATGATAAATCCTACAGCAAATAGTGATACCGGCATCGGCATTCGTTCAGCAAAGGCCGATTGTAAAGAGTAGCGATACGGGATGACTGGGAGTCTATCCACATAACTTGATCTGATTTATAGACGAGTATAGCATTTAAGGAACTCGTAACCATAGTTGGAGGATGCTAATCATGCCCAAACCGGTGAACCACGTGGTCAAACGACCAGGGAGAGTTCCAGGTGACACCGACATCGAGATTCCAGTTGCGGAAGACTTGGTTACCGTTCCTGGCGTTCCAAAACGGGATGCAGATGTAGCTTTTTACAGTAGAGAATACCCACTGCAAAACCAGAACGTCGAAAAATCTGCGGATCGAGACTGGGCATGGACTGTTTACACAGACGAGTTCACAAAATATCGGAAGGAACACCAAGCCCGCATAGGGCCCTTGATCGATAAGGCTCTCCTATCAGGTGACCTTGAACCCACGGGAGCCCCTGAACCGGGGGTAGATCCAACGGAGAAGATTCGCCACAAAGCAAAACAATTGGGATTCGGGGAGGTGGGTTTTACCCGACTAGACCGCAAATACGTGTTTGCCGCGAAAAAACGGTGGGTGAAGTTCGAACATTCAATCTGTTTGGCTCTCGAACAGGACTACAAACAAACACAGACTATTCCCGATATGGAAGCCGAATACGCTCACTATGGCACGTACGAACTTATGGGAGAGCTGGCGCTCGACCTAGCAGACTATATTCGCTCGTTGGGATACCAGGCCCAGATTCATAGTCCCAACGACAACAGTGCTGTTTACATCCCGATGTTTGTTGAAGCCGGCCTTGGCCAACTTGGCGCAAATGGACAACTCCTGTCTCCCCACTTCGGCTCAAGAGCCCGATTAATGATGATTACAACGAACGCGCCTGTGACCCATGACACGCCCATAGACTATGGTATCCAGACCTTCTGCCAAACATGCCAAGTATGTGTCGACCGGTGTCCAGGCAGGGCTTTGGTTCGCGACAAAGTTTGGTGGCGCGGGGTCGAGAAGAACAAGCTAATCTACGATCGTTGCCGACCGGTGATGGTGCGATACGATGGCTGCGGCGTCTGCATGAAGGTATGCCCGGTCCAAAGATATGGTATGAAACCTGTAATGGAGCACTACGTCGCAACCGGTGGAGTGCTCGGCAAAGGCACTGATAACCTCGAAGGCTATACGTTCATGGAGATGGGATACTTCGGCCCAGGCAAGTTACCCCAATTTAACCACGAATTCTTTCAATTGCCCCACGGCAGCAGAGAAGACTGGTTGTTTGAAAGCTTCAAGCAGCGCCTAACTGAAGACGGCGTTCCCTCAGAGGGCGAACTCACCAAGTTTGCGGAAGGTGTCAAGACCGTTCTCGATAACGGCCCGTCGACTCGAGGCGATGAATAGCAAAACGTGGGCACCGAAGATATCCAAAGCAGCATCTAACAACTTTCCGGGAAACGCGTCCTAGTAGAGGCTTAGATCTTGGCATGCGACCCAGCCTGTCGATCCCTATCCTGCTCGCGGTAATATGGCCCCGGAACCGAACAAATTGTTCGACCGGACAGCAGGTCATCTAGTGAGACAGTCTGTGGATCCCACCGACTACTAGTTTACCCAGATCCAGAGGCGAGTCTCACTTGGACTAATGGGATACCTTTCACAGGCCAATTGGGCCGTTTCGTTTCGTTCTCGCGACTTTCGACTACTGTGGGGTTCCACGGTTATTCAGTCGGTGGGCTTTGGCATGGAGAGGATTAGTCTGGGATGGCTGATCTTCGAAATGACCGATTCGGTGTTTATGTTAGGCGTTGCGTCTGCCGTGAGCATGGCGCCCTTCTTCTTCCTGGGTATCGTCTCTGGAGCGGTCGCCGATTGGGCTAACCGCAGACTGTTCGTCCGCTTCTTGGTTCTCGCTGCCAGTGGTTCCGCAGCACTCATGGCACTGGTGTTATTGACCGGGGTAGCCGAGGTGTGGAACGTACTAGCCTTGGCCGTACTTATGGGTACGATTTCAGCCTTTCTATTGACACTTCGGCAGGCATACACCTACGACATTACTGGACCCGAGCATGCTCTTAATGGGATGGCCTTGAGCGGCGTGTCTAGTTCATTAGGAGGCATTGGGGGATCGTTGCTCGGTGGCATCATCATCGCGATCCTGGGTATAGGGCTGCAATATCTTATTGTGGCGGCCATTCACGCTCTCGCAGTCGTGATATTGATGGGTGCACGGGAGGTGGGTCAAGGAGCGGTGACTGAACGAGGTTCGGTGTTAGAGAACCTCGTGAGCTACGTGCAACTTTTGCGGGTGAACAGTACTTTGACGACCTTGATGCTGATGACGGCCTCCATCGAGATATTCGGATTCAGTCACCATGCCCTACTACCAGTATTTGCCAGGGATTTTCTTAATGTTGGAGCAAGTGGACTAGGTGTGATGACGGCGGTGGGCCACACGGGAGGTGTGCTGGGTGTAATGATCTTAGCCAATCTCGGAGATTTCAGGCGAAAAGGCCTACTGCTACTTGTTATTACCACGGCCTTCGGTCTGGGTCTGATGGCCTTTCCCCTAGCGACTAAGATGTTGTTTTTCCTGGCGATACTAGCTTGGGTCAATGGCTGTGCCTCGAGCTTAGACACCCTGAACCGGACGTTAATGCAGGCCAACGTGCCAGACGAACAGCGTGGCAGGGCGATGGGGTCCTGGACTTTGAGTATCGGCACAGGACCGGTGGGTAAGCTTGGCGTGGGGGCACTGGGTGGGTATTTGGGCGCCCCCGGAGCGCTTCTTGTGAATGGAACTATACTGGCGTTCCTGGGCGTGACAGCTGCCCTGGGCCTGCCTAAAATTCGTCGGTTGCCCTAGTTACTTCCGAAGATCGTAAGTCTGACGATTTCCTCAGGTTACAGTACAGACAGGTTCCTCGTCCAAAGTCCCTCTAGGCTATACTGCTTCAGTGGCATGTTCATACGAATTCGATTCTACTGGCCCCGGAAGAATCGTGCCGACGGTAATCACCAACTCCGCAGACTGTGAGCCACACACGCACAGGCCGACCCGATCAGAGCGACCACTTCAACTAGAACACTAAACCCACAGAGCCCATTGGTAGGCGGAGGCGATGGACATTGTGTACTACAATTGTGATCCGCGTCTAGCGGTGCTGCATATGATAACCATATTTCAGTACTTCGTCAGCCATGTCTCCAGTGACAAACTCCATCTGCCCAGGCCTGATGTGGTCTGCATAGGTCATCGGGACCGGAGACTCTAATTTTCGAACTTGAATAGTAAATTCGGCCGAACCGTTTGTTTCGTATGTCTCGAATTTAGACAATAGTCCCTGGCCAGAATCAGATGCCGCCCGGATCCGGGATTTCAGCTCATCGACAAGGGATTCAAACGACAGAGTGACGATAGCTACTTTAGACCCGCCTCCGAATTCGGTAGTCTGCGTTGCGGACGTGCCGTAAGGAGCGATTTCTAGGACCGGAAGCTCTATAGAATAAGGCATGTCCGAAAGATCCTGTTCAAAATCCTGTCCAAACGGAAGCTCGTTGGAGTACCACCATGGGAACAGGTGGAAACTCGATATAGTGGTCTGGCCTCCGCCACTACTTATGGTCGGGAATAATGGGTAGAATTCCGGCCTTTCGGTGAGGCTACCGTTTTGCTTAATAAATTCCCGGTCGCATCGCGCCAGGGTGGGCGCACTATGGCCAAAATACGTGCGACACAAATCTGTCTTTACTTTCTGCTCAGTATTATCGATTTTCCATATCGCGATGCCTCCGGGGAAGGCTCCAGGCTGATCTGAGAAGTCAACTGTATCCGGTGCCAGGGTGATTTCGCTACTATATCCCGTGGTACCGTAAAACTCGATCAAGTAGTGCCCTTTGACTTCTCCTGTATCACGTTCAATGATTGCAGGCACTTTAAGAATCTTGAACTCGGGTCGGGTGTTGTCGTAAATCGTGCATTTATCATTTGTTGTACCGCAGCCAACATATGCCGTAGATGCGGGCTCTTCCGGAACTGCCGGGACTGCGCGTCTGATAAGGACAGGGGCTGCCTCGGTGGTATATGGGCTGAACACCCCTATAGCGTAATCGTGCGGAGATACCGCATACACGTGGCTACTGTCAGGACTTACGGTAACGGATGAAACGTAGCTAATGCCGTCGACACCGTCCATCTCGTCCTTATACATCCCAACGTAGGTTAGAGCACCTGTGGACGAGTCCCTGCTGAACACTGCTATAGCGGAGTCGTTCCTACCGGCAGCATATACATGGTTGCCGTCGGGGCTTACGGTTACTGACATCGCCGAGGCAATGCCGTCGACACCATC
>CAYLLU010000076.1:0-6033 GCA_964384845.1 uncultured Dehalococcoidia bacterium | reverse complement strand
GAGGCTTTTTCGCTGAAGCTGCTTTACGTTTTGGTTACAAAGTATCAGTTTGGGACCCATCACCAAATGCACCAGCAAAGAGATTTGCTAGTGTGGCATTCGACGCACCTTTTGATCAACCCGACACTTTAATTAAATTCGCAGATATATCTGACTGCGCGTCTTTGGAATGGGAAAATATCCCTGTGACCTTAACGGACCGTCTCGAAAAGCTGATCAGAGTCAGACCAGGAAGCAAAAGTTTAGGACTTGCTCAAGATAGAACCAAGGAAAAAAGTTTCCTCACAAAAAACCACATCCCCGTAACAAAATACGCTGTCATAGAAAACCCTGCAGAATTAGGTGAGGTTCAACTAGCACTGCCATGGATAGTGAAAACCGCCACGTTGGGATATGACGGTCACGGGCAGTGGAGAATAACAAATTCTCAGGATATCTCCAGTATCGCAAAAGTGTTGAAGGGAGACGGTCCATGGGTGGTTGAGCAAGTAGTGCCTTACAAAATCGAGTTGTCAGTTGTTGTGGGCCACGATGGCAAAAACAAATTAGTAACTTTCCCGCCAACTGAAAACATCCATGAAAATGGTATTTTGAGAATAAGCATATCTCCGGCTAGAATCTCCGCAGGAATCGGAAGAAGAGCTCAAGATCTGGCTCAAGAAGTTATAAAGAGTATAGGAGAACCAGGTGTTTTTTGTGTGGAGATGTTTCTACTAGAAAACGAAGAACTCCTGGTCAATGAAATTGCTCCTCGACCACATAACTCTGGACATCACACAATAGACTCATTCACAATATCTCAATATGAACTTCAGATTCGAGCATTAGTAGGTCTACCACTTGTAACCCCTCAGCAAATCACATCGTCAGTTTTGTTGAATGTGTTGGGAGAAGAGTACACAAATCTGGCTGATTCAGAGACGACAAATTGGATCATGAAAAACCAAAACGCACGAATCTATTCGTACGGGAAATCGGATGTCCGTCCTGGTAGGAAAATGGGGCATATTTTGTTCACTGGACCCTCTCAAAAAGACTTATTTTCGGATGCTCTTGAAACGCATAAGATTTTGACTAACGTATAGGCCCCACATTCCGGATTGCCTTGGTTGACAAAGTATAAATCTATCCCTCACCCCGCATAACCTTGACTCTGGGGGCAGTATAGTCTAGGGGAGGAGGGATGGCAGAGGTAGATCCTATCCTTTTCCCATTATGGGCATCTTCTAAGGACTAATGGCCGTCAAAATGCTAAATCTAGGCAGTTATCGCGATTGAGAAAAGACTGCACAGCACCCACGAACACCTGCACCATGCGGTGGATACGGGTGGTACCCCTGCCCGGACTCGAACCGGGGCCTACGGTTTAGGAAACCGTTGCTCTATCCGCCTGAGCTACAGGGGCGCGCAGCCTACGAAGCCATTCCGAGTCTGTAGGTGTCTTACACATTAGCCATTTGACACCACTTCGGCTCAGGCTTCCGACCAGAGAGCAGCGACCACTGCATCACTAGCGTCCTTTTGGAACTCAATCGCCATGTGCACGTAGATGTTCGTGGTGGTACTAGTCTGAGCGTGGCCCAAGACTTCTGTCGCAACCCTCACAGGTACGCCCTAGACTACCAACAGTGATCAGCTCTATACCGTAAATCATAATAACGCATCGCTTGAAGCCCTGCTAGCGCCAAAAGGTTCCTGAACCTGCGTTCCATATGATAACTCGACAGAGAGGCTCCAATTTCGCCTGCAAACACAATGCCTCTCTAAACATCCCCTCCCCGGGCTGATACTACCTTGAGACCTCCTCTATGTGTCAATTCTTGTGCTGTCTGAGGGACGTGGTTATAAGTGCCTGGAGAAATATCGTCCGGCGAGTCCGACATCATCGAATTTACCATTCCAGAGAAATATGAGGACTGGGAATTTGTCTCTTTTGTAGATAGCAGAAACGCGTCGACGATGGATCGCGAAGTAATCCCGTGCGGTGACACTCCCCGCCCCACCGAACGATAGGTGTTGACCAGCAGTTTCGCGATGTTGTAGTAAAAGTTCCTCAAGGTGTAGGTACTCTTACCTGGTATTAATACAACGGCAAAATGACGGTCTCCTAAACGAGGTTGAGAAACAATAAATAGTGATAGTATTCAATGTCGAAGCTTTCTCGGTTCCTATTCCCTAGGATTTTTCAATCCTAGGGTGTCGAGATTGGATTCGTGCACCATGGTGACCCGCACAACTTTTCCGGCGACTTCCGTGACCCACTAAGATTGTTCCCTAAAAAGAATCCATAGAACGGGGTATTGTAGTTTGGTCTCACAAGTAGATCAATTTGTTGAGCAAACGAGCCTTGTTTCCCCTAAGGCTTATCACAAATAGCGCCATCTAAGGGAGCGTAGATCCATGAAACGGATCGTGTTGACGAAACCATTCAATATCGACATCGAGGACGTGGAGACGCCCCTACCCGATCGTGGACAGGTCCTAGTGCGAACCAGGGCCACCGGCATCGCCGCCGGAACAGAGATGGCGCTGTATCGCGGAACCAATCATGACCTAGTCTTACGGCGCTGGGGACCTCAGTGGACCTATCCGATGTACCTGGGCTACGAGGCCGTGGGTGAGATAATAGAGCTTGGCGACGGTGTCTCTGAGCCGAACGTCGGAGACAGGGTTCTGCTTTACGGACACCACGCCGAGTACTCTGTGGTGGCAGCAACCCAGATCTTGAAGTTGCCAGACACTCTGGCGGACGAAGATGCCATACTTGCGGTCCTGGGCACAACGGCACTACACGGCGTCCGTCGCGCAGGGGTGGAGTATGGCGACAGCATAGCCGTGGTGGGGATGGGTGTGTTGGGCCAGATGGCCATCCAGCATGCAAGGCTCGTCGGCTCGCGTATCACAATAGCCGTGGACCCGGACCCGTGGCGACTGGAAATCGCCGAGAACTTGGGTGCAACATACACGGTCAATCCGGATACCGAGGACTCGGCGGCCGCAGTGGAGGACTACACAGGGATAGGCGCGGACGCGGTCGTTGAAGCGGCTGGAACACCATCGTCTGTGCCCCTTGCGCTGAGTCTAGCTAGAAAGCGAGGTCGTGTATCCATCGTCGGCTGGCACACCCGGCCGGTGGAGCTGGTCCTGGCGGAGGACTTTCTGTGCAAAGAACTGGATGTACTGGCGTGCGACTCAGCCGGACCCTCGGGAAAGCCACCTCCGGACCAGCTCCGATGGACGGGACTGCGGAACAAACGTCTGGTAATCGACTATCTGGCCGAGGGCCGCCTGAAAACGGATGGGCTCGTATCCCACGTGATGGATTTTAGGGAAGCCCACCGGGCATATGAGATGATCGACAAAAAATCTGAGCCTTCGATGCAAGTGGTGCTACACTGGCACTAGGAGGGACACGTGGCACGCCGTGATGTGATCAGGATATACCCTGGCAGTAGATCAGGACACCACAGAAACTCGCACCTACTATTTAGATGGCTCTGGACAGGTCGTGTGGCAGACGAGTCAAGCGAGATAAAAGCAGTGTGTAAACGCCTGAGTTTGGATAACTCTATTCCGTGAACAAACATAACACGGCGCCTGCAGAGGCATGGTGTTCATTTGCGGCATGCGTGAATGAAAGAGTTCCTAGAACGCAACCTTGTTCTTTTTCAAGAAGTAGGCCGGTTAGATGATGCCGTACAAGCACCTGGATCTAGGATCCACTCTGGTGCCCCCGGCGGGACTCGAACCCACGCACCCGGCTTCGGAGGCCGGTGCTCTATCCACTGAGCTACAGGGGCGACGCCTCCAAATATACCACAACGACATCTCGGAACAGGCCCCCCAAAGAATCGATACTGCCCTTCAGAAGACACCATCGTATGTTGACAATCCTTCTCGCCCATCCATATGATTAAAATCGCCACTGGCATCTTTCCACCAGAGGCAGCCAATCTATCGCCATTGGCTCAACCCAACATATCGCAACTAATTATTTCGAGGAGACACATGAGACAGTATCTGCCTGTAATCAGGCCAGGCCTAGGGTTCGTCGTCGCAGTCTTCACACTACTATTGATAGTCGCATGTACGGGCCCACAGGGCGAGCCAGGCAAACCTGGCAGCCCCGGCACTCCTGGCGACCGTGGCGAAGTAGGCGCCCAGGGGCCTCAGGGGCTTCAGGGCGATCCTGGTAAGGATGGCAAACCGGGTAATCCAGGCGGTCCGGGGACTCCAGGTGAAAGGGGAACGGAAGGGCCCCAAGGGATTCCAGGAATGGGCATATCGGCGGATGCGGCCCTCATGATAAGTAAGTCCGCATTCTACCTAGATGAATCCGTTACGATCACGGGCTCAGGGTTCGGTAAGTTCGAACCGGTTATCATCTTCTTCGACCTCGGAGATGGTAACGAGCCCAACATGGGATTCGCCGACGCCAACAAGGGTGGCGCATGGACCATAACCATCTCATCTGTCGGAGCGCTCTCCGGAGTGTCTTCTAATGTGGAATTACTGACGGAGTTGTCTGTGGTCACCCTCAAGGCTATAGGTGAGCTTGGCAGCGCCGCCAGCGTACCCGTCAATGTACTTGGCAAGGCCTCGCCTCAGGTGATCGCGCCCACACCGACCCCTCCGGCAGCTAGCCTGTCGGCCGGACTAGTACTAGTTGGCGGCGACATCCCCATACTAGGCGCAGGCTATGCCCCCAACGAAACCGTCATCATCGTGGCCATCACGAGCAGTGGAGACCGAACTACGATCAGCAGTGGAACAACGAGCGAGTCGGGAGCTCTGATGGTCACAATCACCGAGGCTCTGGGTCCCGGCGCATACACACTAGAGGGTGTTGGGGAATCCGGTACCATTGCTACCGCAGCTCTAGTGGTGGTCACCGAGAAGTAGGCACCAACTGGCTGCGTGCCCTAAGCGAGACCCAAACACGAATTCCAAAAAAGCCGTATCGATACGTACGCGAAAATCAGCTCCTGGATACACGCAGTTTTTTCAGCCGCCTGCCCACCGTCGAGATTATCTCTATCTTGAGGCCATCGTGTACAACAAGGTCGCCGAGGCTGGGAATTTTGCCTAATCTATCGTAGACATACCCACCCAACGTATCAAATCCGTCCGCCTCAATAACAATACCAAACAGTTCGTCTATCTGGTCAATATTGACCCTGGCATCCATCAGGTACTCGTCCCGACCAACTGTCTGGACCTCCAACTCGCTGACATCGAATTCGTCTTGAATCTCACCAACGATCTCCTCCAGCAAATCCTCAATGGTTACCAGGCCCGACACACCACCATATTCGTCAATCACAATGGCCAGGTGTACCTGGCGCTCCTGGAACTCGTTCAATAGCTCTTCGAGATTCTTGGCCTCCGGTATGAATAGGGCGGGTCTAATATGGTCTTCGGCCAGTGCTTCAGGAGGTGGATCCGTACTGCTTAGAAGTCCAAGGAAATCCCTGGAGTAGGCAACTCCCTCGATATGGTCAAGATCTTCTCTGTAGACCGGAATCCTACTGTGGCCCGACTCGAGCATGCACTTTACAAGATCTACTAGGGTGGTACCCATCTCGACCGCAACCATATCCCCGCGCGGAACCATGATCTCGCGCGCTGTCATATGATCCAGTGCAACCACGGCACGGATCATCCGAGCCTCACGCTCGTCCAAAGGCTCGCCGTTTGTCTCACCAGACCCGTTATGCTCACCTGGTACAGACTCTCCCTCGCCGTCCGCACCACTACTTCTAGAGACGACCGATTCGACTACAAATATCCCCAGGACCATGACTGGGCTCAAAAGTCTGCTGAGCCTGTAGGCAGTGGATGACATACTCAAGGCGGTCGACTCGCCAAACACCCGTGACAGCCCTATAACAAAGACCTGGATCAGTCCCAGCCCTCCCAGCACCACCAGGCCTACCCCATACTGCTCGGTCCAGTGCCTAGACTCCAAGTTAGCTAATAGAGCGGCGGTGGAGGCTAGACTCACACCCGCGCCAAGAAATTTCAGCACCGCGC
>CAYLLU010000075.1:0-6501 GCA_964384845.1 uncultured Dehalococcoidia bacterium | reverse complement strand
CGACAACGCTGCTTCTGCTCGCTGGAGCCGCTTTCGCGTCTCTTCAAAACGTGCTGCCAGTTCGCCGCGCATGCTCTGCAATATTTCCGCGCGCTGATCCTCCAGATCTCTTCGCTGACTCTCGATATCCCGCTCTACCTCCATCGCCCTGACCGCCGCCCTGTCTGCCGCCTCCAACTTCTCCTTGATCTGATTCCTCTCACCTTGGAGTTCGTTAAGCCAGTCTTCAACCCGCAAGTGCTGCGGTTCCAGAAGATTCCGCGCCCGTGCCATGATCCTCTCGGGCAAACCCATCTGATCCGCCACCGACATCGCGTAGCTTCTACCAGGCACACCAGGGGTCAGGTGATAGGTAGGGTGCAGAGTCCTCGCATCTAGCTCGACGATTGCGTTAGTCATACCGCCAGTTACCTCTGCAAACACCGCCACGTTTTTGTGATGAGTAGTGGCCACCACCACCACACCCGCCCCTGCTAGGTACTCCAGAATAGCCTTGGCCAACGCAGAGCCCTCTTCGGGGTCCGTGCTCGTACCAAGTTCGTCCAAGAGCACCAACGACCGCGATGTAGCGCTAGACAAGATTCTGATTACATTGCGCATATGTGATCCAAATGTCGACTCCGATTCCTCAATACTCTGAAGATCCCCAATGTCTGCGTAAACACTATCGAAGACCGGCAATACGCTGCCCTCCTCAGCGGGAATCTGGATGCCCGACTGGTACATCAGCGCCAGAAGCCCAAGGGTTTTCATAGCGGCCGTCTTACCACCAGTATTCGGCCCAGTAATCACCAGCACCGTCCAATCCGGGCCAATACTGATGCTAATCGGCACCGCATCCTGGCCTAATAACGGGTGCCTCGCCCCCATTAGGCGCACTGAGGCCACCGATTCCGACTGTCCGTCCGCACCGGGTAAGATAGGTACGGACCCGCCGACTGCGTAACTATACCGAGCCCTGGCCAACACGAAATCCAGCCGGGCCACTATCTCATTCCCAATAGTGATGTCCTCCGCCACAGACCCGACAACTCTAGATAACTCCCGAAGCACGTGCGTGGTCTCACGCTCCTCCTCCAAGGCCAATTCCCTCCAGGAGTTACCCATGTCTACGGTGGAAAACGGCTCGATGAACAGTGTGGCCCCCGTGTTAGAGGCGCCATGCACCACCCCAGGCACCCGATGTCTCCGCTCCGCCTTCACCTGCACCACCAGTCGCTCGGAGCGCATTGAGATGACCTCGTCTTGGAGCACTTCTCTACCGGACACTGATCCAATCACACCCTCAATTGCCGCGGCCACATCCTCATAGGCCTTCCTCACTTGCCTTCTCAAAATACCGAGACTTGGGGTTGCACTATCTAATACCTCACCCCTTTCATCGATAGACAAGCGGATGCGGCGCTCCAAATCGGCAAGCTCCGGGATTCCCTCTGCCATCCCTGCCAGTGTCGGCGCCACACTCCGCACCTCCACAAACGACGAGTGCGCGCGCCTCAACACCTCCAGTAATCTAACTATGGATAACAAATCCTTTCCAGATAGAATCCCATCCAACGCAGCGTGAGCCACGACAGCCGAGGCGTCCTCCGACACCATCAGGTCAACATCTCCCAATTCCTCCAATACCCGCAACCCCTCAGATGTCTCAATCTGCAGCCCCGCGACTGAGGCCTCGTCATAGGATGGACACATCGACAGAGCCAAGTCTCGCGCGAGTGGAAACACCGTTCGGCAAGCCACTGACCGACGAACAGAAGGGTAGTCAAGCAGATCCAGCGCAGCCTCTCTTAGTTGTTCTGCAAAATGCCCGGACAACTCGTCTCCAGACTCATCTGGCCTCTCTTGCACCACCATCGCTAATCTCCTTTTCAGTAACAACGAGTGCCTATCTGTCGCCAAAATTCTAGGATCCATCGGCTCACTGCACTGCGTGATATCATACAATGGCTCTTGCAAAACCTTGTTCGAAGCGTGAAAAAGATCTTGTACTCCCATACTATGGAATCGCATAGATGATCGACCGCATCACTGTAAAAGCACCAGCTACCTCTGCAAACCTGGGCCCCGGATTCGACTGTCTTGCGATAACACTCGATATCTGGAATACCGTGGAAGTCATGCGAGGCTCCGATCAAGTCATAGTGTTCGGCGAAGGCAAGGATCAACTCCCAACCGACCATACCAACTTAGTTTACTCTGCCTTCAAACTGCCGTTCACGGCGCGAGATGAGCCAGTGCCGACCGTCAAGATTACCTGTGACAACACAATCCCACTAGATCGGGGGCTCGGAAGTAGTAGTGCCGCCATAGTCGCCGGGCTATTGGCCGGCAATGAGATGTGCTCCACGCCTTTGACCTCAGAGGAAATATTGGAACTCGCGGTAAGCATTGAAGGCCATCCTGACAATGTGGCAGCCACCCTATTTGGCGGGTGTCAAATCGTCGTCAATGAGGATGGGAAAACGATCACCACTTCCATCCCGATACCACCCGATTGGAGAGCCGTCATACTCGTTCCCGACATCTCCATGCCCACAAATGATGCCCGTTCGATACTGAGCCCAGACGTTCGGCGAGAGGACGCCGTCTACAACCTGGGCAGGGTAGCCATGTTAGTCAAGGCATTTTCCACCGGCGACCCCAGACATCTCGCCATCGCGACACAGGACCGGCTCCACCAGCCGACTCGGCAAACCACATTCCATGCCATGAAAGTCATCTTCCGGGCAGCCCTCGCCGCCGGCGCACATGGAGCCTTCCTCTCCGGTGCAGGCTCCAGTGTAGTGGCCATAACGTCGGGAAAAGAGATGACCATCGGATACGAAATGACCGAGGCGGCGTCCAAATCCGGCCTCAGCGGTGAGTTCAGGGTCGCAAAACTCACTACTGATAGTGCCCATATCTTAGACAGTACCCCAGCATCACAGGGTGTGTAAGTGGCACTGATCGTTCAGAAGTACGGCGGCACCTCCCTTGTCGACGCAGTTGCAATACGCAACGTCGCAAGGCGCATAGTCAACTCATGGACCGCAGGTAATCACATCGTTGCCGTCGTCTCAGCAATGGGCGACACCACGGACGATTTGATCGCCCTCGCAGAACAAATGTCCGATAGCCCCGATCCGCGCGAGATGGATGTGCTGCTGTCTACAGGCGAGCTTATAAGTTGCACCCTACTTGCGATGGCCATCAGGGCCATGGGCATGGATGCTATAAGCCTCAGTGGCGCCCAAGCCGGCATCATGACTGACACCGTTCACGGTAAAGCCAGAATCGCCATGATCGACACCTTACGTGTAACCAACGAGTTGGACCGCGGCAACGTGGTCATCGTCGCCGGATTTCAGGGCATCACGAACGAGATGGATGTGACAACCCTGGGGAGGGGCGCCTCGGACCTCTCGGCGGTCGCAATCGCAGCCGCCCTCGACGCGGATCGTTGCGAAGTGTACTCTGACGTCGAAGGCATCTTCACCTCCGATCCACGATTAGTCCCTGACGCTCGAAGGCTTGACGAAGTCGGATTCGAAGAAATGCTTGAGATGGCAAGTGCTGGTGCCAAGATGGCTCCCCGCTCGATAGAGATGGCGATGGTCTACAATGTGCCCATCCTAGTTGCCTCCAGTTTTACAGATGGCCCCGGCACTCTCATACACAAAGGAGACGCCATGAAAAACCATGTCGGGGAGATCCGCAATCACGTGCGAAGTATCGCCGCCGACTCCAACGTGGCAAAAATTACCATCCCTGGAGTGCCCAAGCGAACCGGTGCTCAGGCCAACGTGTTCGAGCCACTCACTGACGCGGGCGTCAGCGTAGACGTCATTGTGCAGAACGTGGCCGTAAATGGCTTAGCAGACATCTCCTTCACAGTAGAGCGGACAGAACTGTCGAAAGCCATCCATGTGGCCAAAGGAATAGCGCGAGACCTGGGTGCTAAAACCCCGATCAGTGCCGATGGGCTGGCCAAGGTCAGCATAGTGGGCACCGGTATGCAGCATGCGCCTGGCTACGCTTCCCGCATGTTCAGGGCCCTAGCCGACGCCGATATCTCAATTGAGACGATCTCCACCTCGGAAATACGTATCACCTGCATAATAGCCGAGACCAAAATAGGCGACGCGGCAAGAGCACTCCACGCAGCGTTCCAACTAGACCGCCCTGGCTAGTCCTCTCCATGTGGCATACGTAAGGGACGCGTACCCCTTCGTTAAGAGGCTGAGTGTCCATCGGCACGTGCTCACCCATGCAGAGCTTACTGCAGCAGCCTTCCATGTCAATGAGCAATCCGGTAATCCTCATCTCCGACAAATAGCCCATTCAATTCGTCCGTATATCTGAATAGTCACCCTAACCCACGCGACCTCTCACATTTACGGACACATGACGTTCGCCAACTGTTCCATTTCATCCGCGTCGAGTTTCCAATCCGCCGCTTTTGCATTGGCGTCCACTTGCTCCGGACGGGTCGCACCAGCGATGACACTACTCACCGACCGATTGGCCAGTAACCACGCAATCGCCAATTCCACTATTGAGCGACTTCGCTCGGCGGCAAACACCTCGAGTGCTTCCAATACGTCGAAATTCGCCTCGGTAAGATATTTGTCCGCCATCCCAGAGTTCCCCGCAAGACGTGTTCCATCCGGCGGCATCTCGCCCCGACGGTACTTGCCAGTGAGAAACCCGTTCGCAAGGGGGAAATAGGGAAGTATTCCAAGTCCGTAGGCTTTACAGCATGGCACCAACTCCTGTTCTACATCCCGATTCAGCATACTGTAGGACGGTTGAACACTTATGAACGGCTCCAGTCCAAGCGTAGACGACCTCTCCATAGCCTGTGCTACTTGCCATGCTTGGAAGTTTGAGCAGCCGATGTAGCGCACCTTCCCTTGCCGAACTAGATCGTCCAACGTACGAAGTGTCTCCTCAATCGGTGTGTTTGGGTCTGGCCAGTGGATTTGGTACAGGTCCAAGTAGTCGGTCTGCAGACGGCGTAAACTCATCTCCACCTGCTCCATAACGTGTTTGCGAGAAGCCCCCTGCTGGTTTGGACCTTGTCCACGTGGAGAAGCGACCTTGGTCGCAAGTAACACTTGGTCCCGGATTCCTTTCACAGACTCTCCGATGAACTCCTCCGACCGAGTGTCGCCATAACTGTTGGCAGTGTCCAGAAGGTTAATCCCCTGGTCAACCGAACTCCTTATCACAGTTTCCGTAGTCTTTAAGTCCAGGCGTCCACCAAAGTTATTGGTGCCTAGGCCCACAACCGAAACCTGCAATCCAGAGCTGCCGAGAGTGCGATATTCCATGCTTCCTCCTCCGATCCGAAGTAATACACTTATACCACACGTAACCAAGATAGCTTTCCCTCAACGCACCTCTGGTAGTATCCTTGGGTCGAATCGAAGCGAAGGTCCCAATGGATGAACTGGACGCAGGAGTGTCCAGACTATTTATGTGAGAGTGCTTTCGTTGTCTTTTTTCTTCATGCAACTGGCAGACCCCCAGTTCGGTATGTACGCCGACCTAAGTCGTATCGACGACGAGCAACGGGCCCTGCTCGAAGGCATGGGTCTGCAGCTACCTTTGACTACAGATACCTCCGGCTTCGAATATGAGGCAGACCGATATGGTAAAGCCATCGCAGCCGCCAATAAACTGCGTCCAAACTTCGTAGTCGTATGTGGAGATATGTGCAACAACAAGATTGATCCTGCCGACGAACTTGTCGAGATCAAGCGAATAACGGCAACTCTCAATCAAGATATCCCCATGTACTGGGTTGCGGGCAACCACGATGTCACCAACGAGCCCACCCAAGAGACCCTTGCGAACTACCGCGAACGGTTTGGGCCCGACTTCTACTCTTTCGACCGAGAGGGATCCCACTTCATCGTGCTGAATAGTACAGTCTGGCAACAGCCGAAAAACGTCCCCGATGAGCTTGACAAGCAAATCGAGTTTCTGAGAGCCGCCCTAAATGGCGCTAGGGAATTGGGCTCCAACAATATCGTGCTCTTTACGCACCATCCGTTGTTCCTAACCAATGTGGACGAGGGAGATAGTTGGCTAGTTCTACCACGAGAGCGCCGGAAAGTCCTTGTAGCCCTCCTAAAGGAGTACGGCGTCGCGACGGTCTTCTCGGGACACTGGCATCGCAACCACATTGCCTTTTATGGAGGGCTTCAAATAATCGTAACAGGTTCCACGGGTCTGCCTCTGGGACCCGATCCCTCCGGACTCAGGCTGGTCACGGTGCACCCCGGCGGTATCACACACCAATTCTACTCATTAGACGATATCCCAACCGAGTTCCACCCGGGGATGATGACCTAGTTGTGGATTACCAAGCACGTAGGATTAGTCTATACAGCCTCCTCTGAGACCAGCAGGACGGCCACCACGCCTCGTTTCCCAGTGCCGCCTTGGAAGAGGAATCCGTTATGCCATTGCACTAGTAGAAAAAGCTTGACGGTTCGTCACTTTCCGAATTGA
>CAYLLU010000074.1:0-6565 GCA_964384845.1 uncultured Dehalococcoidia bacterium | reverse complement strand
GCGACGTGGCATGCTGGCATCGGTAGTTACCGGCGGCACCGTGAATGTTGGGGATCCTATCCGAGTTTGCTAGTAATATGATGGAAGGTAGAGATTTGTGTGGGCCCGTGCCACGACACCTGTACTGAGGTTACCGAAAGTAGCTGGGCATGAGAGTGCGTCCCCTGCTACAAACTCCAGAGACATAGAACAGGAGATGCTATTCGATCTCCATCCACCGGGCACGTCATCTATACCAATGTCCTAGTGCCGTGGGGTTCAAACCCAATCCGTTTACTAATATCTAAATTTTATGATGATTGGGCAATCATACGACAATTCTTCGCCATTTCAAGACTCCGTTAGATCACATCCCTTTCCTAAAAAGTGTCCTAACATTCATCAAGATTGAACACTGGTGTTTTCGGCCAGTTGGGAGAAAATATCAGACCGCCAGTAAGGAAGGAATCCAGGCCTTGTCTCCGTTAACAGGTCAAGTCGCAATTCCACTGGAATCAGTTCCTCTCCAGCTCTACCAAACGCGATTTGCTCGCCAGTGGGGTCAAATGCCACGCTTCCACCGGCCGAGTTCGCGTCAACGGGAATGAACACGTACATACTATTGTCACACGCACGCGCTGGCCCAATCTTACGAAATCCTGCTCGATTGAATTCAGATTTCTCTGAAGCGTGCCGCGCGTTCCGCAGTGGATAGGCATTATCACCTGTCGGCAGGACGTACAAGTCGGCTCCCTTCGAAGCGTAGAGTTGGGCAAGCTCTGGGAAGTACAAATCCCAACATACCCCAATCGCCATAGTCCAACCCTGTATCCGAAAAAGTGGAGTTTCAAATCCAGAGTCAATCTCTTCGCGCTCCTCTGGAGCTGGCTGATACTTCCGGTACTTACCTTCATACCCGTTGGGTGTGACAACAAATGCGCTTTTATACAACTTCCCGTCTTCTCCAAGCTCTACGGTCCCGACAAGAATCGAGACTCCTAGCTCCCGGCAAACTAATGTTAACCGGTCGGTTTCCGGACCAGGTAGTTTTGTTGCGTATTCGTGAGCAGTACGCCCACATCCCAATCTTTGGAGTGATCCGGTCAGGGCCACCTCAGAAAACAATATCAACGCAACTCCTTTTTGTGCCGCCTGCGAACAAACAGCTTCGATTGTCACAAGATTGGCATCAATGTCGCCAGGCACACATAACGTCTGTGCCATCCCTACAGTCAGTCTTTCTGTCTGCTTCATGAGACCTTTCTCATAATGTTATCCATGTACATGAAGAGTTTGAGCGACTCCCGAGTAAATTCAAAGAATTCTAAACCCTCTTTCTTCACAACGTAAAGTCGAATCTCACAAATTAAAGGGGCTCCCGATGATTCGATAGCCTCTTCGTTATGTGGCGGAGAAGTGGCAGGAACGACAAAACTCGAATCTGCGACCTGCAGTTTGGAAGTGCCTGTTTTCTACATGTCTCGGCCAATCCCAGAGACTCCCGCTCAGTACCATGATATAGAAGTTGCTGGTGTTAATCAGTCACAACCCATATACCAATCCCTGACAGTTCATGACCAAAATTCGTATCGAGAGGACACCTTATCACCTACCTATCACTATTACACGCCACCCTCCAGGCCGTAGTACTGCATCTATAGAACGCTTGGCGACATTAGCCGCAGTGCTGGCACCTGGAGTTCTCTGCATCGAATATGATTTCGTCGTCTACGGCCTGAATAGCGTAATCAAAGAGTACTCGAACTGCTTTCGATTCGTCGGCGAAATCGTAGTGGTCTACGATGGTATTTAGCCATTCCAGATGATCTCGTTCCAACTCAAGAGTTGTGGTTACTTTGTCCTTGGGCATGTATCCAATCTTCCTTAAGAGTAGTCCCTATTTCGAGATCTTCTCACACATCAGTGCAGTAATCTTTATGGATCTTAAGAGGGCACCAGGCGAGAACCTTGATGGTGCCACATTGTATCAGGCGGGTTTTAATGTCAGTGGGAATCGTCCTGCAAAATCTAATTGAGAGTTATCCCCGAATAGTATCCCCTAGACTATACTATTCATAAAGGTAGGTTTATGAGAGGGGGTGGGATAAAGAACTTTGCCATTCTCCACACCTTATTCTGCCACACCATACTAGTAGGATACCAAAACCGGTAGAGGTAGTATCCGGAGGCCACCATCATGAAAATGCCCTACCACAAACTGCTCTCTGGCAATCTTCCAGCTCCAGTGGACTCTCCTGCCGGGGCGGAGGCCGATACAAAATACGTCTTTTCCGTGACCTATGCAGACGCGCAGTCCTTGCCATCTGAAGGGCTCGCCTTGGCTATGCGCGACGCGATGCGACGAGATGGACCGGAGTTGGCACAGTATCCGCCGCCGCAGGGCCACGAGGGGATGCGAGAGATGATCTCCCAAGATCTTGCCAAGAATCGTAGTCTTGAGGTTGGAGTTGACCAGATTTATCTCGGCGCCGGCGCCGGCGGCACTATCCAGTCCATTATCGATCTGTTCATCGACCCCGGCGATGTAGTACTGGTTGAGGAGTTCAGCTACCTGGGAACCCTCAGGATGCTGTTGGAGCGACGAGCTCAGGTAGTGCACGTGCGTACCGATGACCAGGGCATGAACGTCGAGGCCCTGGAAGCTACTGTGAATAAGTGGATTTCCCGTGGTCGACCACCGAAGATGATATACACCATCTCGGTATATCAGAACCCAATGGGCATGACACTGAATCTGGCGCGGCGGCGCCAGATGCTAGAGATCTCACGTCGTTATGAGATCCCGATAGTAGAGAACGAGTCCTATGCCGACTTTCATATCGATGGGGAACCGTTGCCGCCCGCTATGATGGGGTTGCATGACCAAGACTTGACTATCTACGTAGGGGCCTACACTAAGTTGTTGGGGTGCGGCCTACGCCTGGGATACGGCGTCGTACCGATACAGGTCCGCGATAAGCTGGCTGATATGAAGTTTGGCGTCTCTCCGAGCCATCTAGCCGTCATGACGGTCCACGAGTACTTGAGATACCACAAAAACGAACATGTCGAACGGGTCAGCATGTCTCTGAGGGCCAAGCGAGATGCCATGCTCGCCGCTCTCGACGAGTATTTCCCGACGAACTGCTCATGGAACAGACCGACAGGCGGCATGATGGTCTGGGTGCGTCTGCCCGAGGGTGCCGACACCTGGGCCACACTGGAGAAAGCAGTGGAAGCCGACGTGAAATACAACCCGGGGCCTGTGTTCCGAGCAGACCAGGCTGGCAACAACTACCTGCGACTGACTTATAGTCACAACACACCCGAAGAGATTCGAGATGGTATAGCTATTCTCGCCGACGTGTTCCAACGAGAAGGGCTGTTCGACATCTCTATCTGACCGCTTCCATTAGCTAACTGTCTGCTAACCCACTATTCACTATTGGGACTGCTCTCGGTGATTATCATAGTGTTTCTGCGATCCTCACACAGCAAATCGCCGTCCAGATTCTAAGTTATAGTGGCTCCAGAGGCAGGACCATGCTGGCAGAGATAAGACATACTACAGTAAGGGCACTGGAATCCCTGCTGTTTGCCCTGTGGTAGCTGGGTGCGGTGGAATTTAGATTTTTGATACCCCAACCCCAGGCGCTAAAGTGATGATAGTGATGACTAGGATGGGAATCGAGCCTTCGCCGACGAAGGACTCTCCAAAGCCAGAACCAACAGGATTCTTACCGCTTTCAGTAAAAGTCTGATTGATTCATAATTGGCGTATTAGTATGAATGACAGAATAAATAATTTATCCGGTTTGTCCATTGTTTCCAGCATTATCACTGGAGTGTTTTGGTTTGTATATAGTTCTTTTAAAAAAATTGTTGCTACTATTGGTATCACTACTGGTGTTTGTATAAGAACGTGGGGATTTTATATATACTGAATAAAAGAAAAATCTTAATCTTAATTAAGGCGTAGGTATTAGTTTGTTATGGGAAATCTGGGTCAAGATGGACGGGCCTACAACGATAGCTACAGTGGCGAACAGACCAACTATATCGCCTATCCGATGGGCGGGCTGGGCGCGGGGATGATCTGTCTCGACGGCACCGGCTCACTATCCCACGTTTCTGTAAGAAACCGGCCCGAGATCTTCAACCAGCCATACGTCTTCTCCGCCCTCTGCGTCAAGGGAGATCCTAATGTGGCCAGAGTGTTGGAGGCTCGTGTCCCGAGTTGGAAGCTTTTCGGATTGCCGGGTACGGGAGGGGGATTAAAGGGACGAAACTTCGGGCTTCCAAGGTTCTCATCGGCTTCCTTTGCAGCACGGTTCCCCTTCGCCGCGATAAACCTCGACGACGAGAGCGTTGACGTCCAGGTCGATATCACAGGATGGAGTCCGTTCATCCCCGGAGATGCCGATTCGTCCAGCCTGCCAATGGCTTCGATAGAGTACCGATTCAAGAATCCGACCAGTCGCTCCATCGAGACCGTTTATTCGTTTAACTCGGTGAACTTCATGGCGGATGGCTTGGGCAACGATTGTATACGCTCGGTATCCAACGGATTCATCCTGCAGCAGTCGGGTACCCACGAAGAGCCATGGCGCAGAGGGTCATTCTGCGCGAAGGTAGATCGGGACGAGGCCCAGGTCAACTATGCCTGGTTCCGCGGGACAGGGTTCGACTCGGGGCGCTTCGCATGGCGAGATGTCGAAAAAGGTGCATGTTACAGTCGTACGCCTGTCACCGAAGGGGATCCAAGTCCAGGTGCTACTATATTCGTCCCTATCACGCTCAGACCGGGAGCATCTGAGACAGTCAGGCTGATGCTATGTTGGTACGTGCCTGAGAGCGATCTGAGCTATGGCATCGGTGATGATTCGACCTTTAACTCTAGTTACCGACCATGGTATTCGAGTCGGTTCACCGACATTGAGGAGGTGGCCCAATTCTGGCACGACAATTATCGCGACCTGCGTCGACGTACCGAGACTTTCACCGACTGTTTCTACGATACTACGCTTCCTGCCGAAGTCGTCGAGGCTGTTGCGGCAAACCTAAGTATCTTGAAATCACCAACGATACTACGTCAGCCAAACGGTCGCATCTGGAATTACGAAGGTTGCTCTGACGATGCTGGGTGTTGTCCTGGCTCGTGCACACACGTGTGGAACTACGCTCAGGCTATTCCACACCTCTTCCCCGACCTAGAGCGAGGCCTGCGTGAGACCGAGTTCATCGACTCTCAGAACGAACAAGGTCATCAAGTCTTCCGGTCGGCTCTGCCGATTGGACCCTCCGATCACGACGAGATTCTCGCAGCAGCCGACGGGCAGTTAGGTGGCATTATCAAGGTCTTTCGAGACTGGCGAATCTCCGGTGAGACCGATTGGCTCCGCTCTCTCTGGCCTAGCGTACGGCTCAGTCTGGACTACTCCATTGCGACCTGGGACCCAGACGGCACAGGCGTCCTGAGTGAACCTCACCACAATACCTATGATATCCAATTCTGGGGGGCGGACGGGATGTGCACCAGCATATATCTCGGCGCCCTCAGGGCCGCCGTTCTTATGGGCCATTTCCTCGGTGAAGACGTGTCCAGATATGAGGCACTGTTCGAGAGCGGCAGAACGTACTGCGAACGAGAGTTGTTCGATGGGAACTACTTCTGCCAGCAGACTAGGTGGGAGGATCTCCATTCCAAAGGGCCCGTAGACTTTCGGAACTTCGAGCCCGCATCCAAATCTTCAGATTTAATCGAGCTTGTCCTAGTGGAGGGACCTAAGTACCAGTATGGCCCCGGCTGCCTGTCGGACGGCGTTATTGGCGAATGGATGGCGTTGGTGAGCGGTGTCGGGCAGGTATTAGACCAGCACAAAGTCTCTAGCCACCTCCGGTCAGTATTCGAATACAATTTCAAGAGCGACCTTTCCGAGCATGCCAATCCACAGCGTCCCGGCTATGCGATTGGAAACGAAGGTGGGTTACTGCTCTGCACATGGCCCAAAGGAGGGCGCCCATCGCTGCCGTTCTATTTTAGTGATGAGGTGTGGACTGGCATCGAGTACCAGGTTGCCTCCCACCTCATGATGACCGGGATGGTAAACGAAGGCCTCCAAATCGTCCAGGCTGCCAGGGCGCGATACGATGGCCGGATACGTAACCCCTTCGATGAGTACGAATGCGGCCACTGGTATGCTCGTGCACTCTCCTCGTACGCTCTACTACAGGGCATGACCGGGGTCCGGTATGACGCCGTTGAAAAGACACTCTACGTCATTCCTAACTTTAAAGGCGACTTCCGAGTCTTTCTATCCACCGCCACTGGTTTTGGGACCGTAACCGTAACCGACGATGAGCCGTCGGTCGAAGTCAAAATGGGGTCTATCGAAATCGAGCGGATGATCCATCAGCCAAGAACTACTTGATGTGACGAAGGGGTGGCAGGATGGGCAGGACTCGAAACCGCGACGCTAAGCTCCAGTTCCCTTCCCCATTAGATTATACTTGCCTCCAAAGGCAGGGATATGCGAGGTGATGGAACCTAACGCCAAGGAGTGCCGTGGATGATTAGGTGCGGGAA
>CAYLLU010000073.1:0-6695 GCA_964384845.1 uncultured Dehalococcoidia bacterium | reverse complement strand
CCTGGATGAGCACACCGTTGAGACGCTGAGATCCCATCGCTGGGGGCAGATCCTCACCATGGCACAACTGGGGTCCGGATATGAGGACAACGGCCTGGTGTTCCCAGGCCCTATGGGCAAGGCGCTTGACCCTGCGACCCTGACTCGGAACTTCGAGAAGCTGGTACGGCGTGTGGGTAAGAGCCACATCAGGCTCCATGACCTGCGCCACTTCCACGCCAGCCTGTTGCTGAAGGCCGGTGTACATTTGAAGGTCGTCCAGGAGAGGCTGGGACACTCGAGCATTGCGATAACGGCCGACACATACAGTCATGTGGCGCCATCACTTCAGAGGGAAGCGGCCGACGTGTTCGCGAGGGACATGCAAAAAATGTGAGACAAAAGGTGAGATATCGACCCTCAGACGAAGCGAAGGGGCTCACGGCGATGTGCTGTGGGCCCCTTCGTTATGCGGAGGAGAGGTGGTGGGCCGGCAGGGATTCGAACCCTGGACACTCGGATTAAAAGTCCGATGCTCTGACCTGACTGAGCTACCGGCCCGCGGCAGGCTGTACTGTTGTGTTGAATTACTTGGGAGTGGCTTGAGAGGCTGGTGCGACTCTACTCGGTTGCGATGCTGTGCAAACGGTCTAGTGGCCAGAAAGTGACTAGGGCTCTCCCTATTATGTTGTCGATCGGGACTGATCCCCAATTACGTGAATCGTTACTGCCCCGTCGGTTGTCCCCGAGCACGAAATATCCGTTTTCAGGTACTGTTATCCTTCCCATGGTCCCCGTGTCTCGACGAGTGATGTACGGCTCATTGAGGGGAATACTATTCACTATTACCGTACCACGTTGTATTTCCACCGTATCGCCCGGCAGACCTATTACCCGTTTTACGAAATCGCGCTCCGGGTTGTTGGGGAACTCGAAAATAACCACTTCGCCCCGTCGCGGAGCGTGGAATGGAAAGGCATCGGCATCGTTCACTATGTCAACATAGGGTATTAACGACACGATATCCCGCGGGTCAAACCTTAAATATACTAACTTGTTTACGATGAGGTATTCGCCCTCTTCCAGGGTTGGCAGCATACTAGCACCTTCGACTCGATAATTGCCCAAGCTGAACTGCAACGCAAGGAAAAAGAGCAGTGCCAGTATTACGGTCTCGAATAGCTCTCGTATGATGATTCGCATGGAATTTCTCTGGTCATTTCTCTGGTCAGCGCTTCACGAACATTATAGCATCACATTTTTTAAACTTTGGTTTGTGACCTTGTAACTAATTACATGGGAATCAGTGGCCCGCTGAAACTCGTGTGGATTAGTCTTACCTGAGGTGCATTCCAATATAGTCTTAAAACGTAGTGAAGATGTAGTACGTTTCCTGGGTGGCCATACAGGCTGATTGATTTGAGATGCTTGATTAGAGCAACGGCCGAGATTTTTCCGTGGTCAGTGAAGTTGTTGAGATATATCGCTCACAAATATTCAATGCGGTTTTACTTGACGACCCTATCCCTAAAACCACAGTCCCTAGCCCGATTCGCCTCGTGGCTGCTACAATCGCCACAACAAATCACTGGTGAAGGGGGCAGGCACGAAATGGTCCTTAGCGATCACACGATCAAGGAAGAGATGAGTAAAGGACGGATCATAGTGGAACCTCTTGGCGAGGGTTGTATTCAACCCGCCAGTGTAGATGTCCACTAGGATAGGCACCTGTCGGTGTTCCGACACTCGCGTCTCGCTCTCATCGATGTGCGGGAAGAGCAGAGCGATCTCACTGAGATGGTGGAGATAGAGGGCGAAAAGCCCTTCATACTTCATCCCGGAGAATTTGTTCTCGGTAGCACCTTGGAGAATATCGAACTACCCGGCGACCTAGTTGCGCGTCTCGAAGGGAAAAGTTCTCTTGGCCGTATTGGATTGCTGATCCACTCGACAGCTGGCTACGTTGATCCTGGCTGGAAAGGTCACCTGACGCTGGAGCTTAGTAACGTAGCTAATCTCCCGGTGACGTTGTACTTCGGGATGAAGATTGGCCAAATATCGTACGCTCGCCTGACGTCCGCAGCTGACAATCTATATGGCTCTTCCGCTCTGGGCAGCAAGTACCAAGGTCAGATTGTGCCCACGGCTAGCAAGATGTACCGCGATTTTGCCGGCTGATTAGGTTGTGCCTTACTGCTATCTAGGATAAAAGGACTCCACATGAGCCATATGGATAGAGCACTTTCCCTGGCCACGCAGTCATTGGGCTCTGTCAGTCCCAATCCCTCGGTGGGCGCGGTCGTTGTAAAAGATGGCGCCATTGTGGGGGAAGGGTACACACAGCCGCCTGGCCGCGAGCACGCTGAGATTGTTGCGTTGCGGCAGGCCGGAACCAAGGCTCAGGACGCTACCCTTTACTCCACTCTTGAACCTTGCAACCACCATGGCAGTACTCCCCCTTGTACAAAGGCTATTGTCCATGCTGGAATTACGGAGATTCGAGTGGCGGCCCGCGATCCAAATCCAAATGTGAATGGTGGTGGCCTCCAGGCCCTTAAGGATGCAGGGTTACGGGTTCGTCTTGGCGAGGGTCAAAGACGGGCTAAGTTACTTATGGAAGCATATTTCAAGTACGTGGAGAAAGACATGCCGTTAGTCACGGCCAAATTCGCGATGACCCTTGACGGCAAGATAGCCACTTATACGGGTGACTCGAAGTGGATCTCTGGTGATCGCGCTCGCTGGGAAGTCCACGGTTTGCGTCGGACATCAGATGCGGTCATGGTTGGGATTAATACCGTCATCGTCGATGACCCTCGACTTACCGCGCGGGACAATCGTGGTAAACCTAGAGTCAAGCAGCCGTTGAGAGTGATCGTGGATAGTCTTGGACGCATGCCTATCAACGCAACGATGTTGTCTGAACCAGGCAAGACACTGGTGGCGGTTTCGACGGCCACCCCAGATGCCCGGGAGTCTTTATTGGAGGCAGGCGCCAAAATACTGGAGGCAGCGGCTGATGATGGATCCGTCGAGCTAGAGTCTTTGCTACGCCAACTGGCAGGCGAAATGGACGTGACTAGTTTATGTGTAGAGGGAGGTGCCTCGATCCTTGGATCGCTGTTTGATAAAGGATTAGTGGATAAAGTCGTCGCTATTGTGGCACCAACCATCGTAGGGGGTAGGGAGGCGCCGTCACCAGTGGAGGGCAGAGGGGTAGGACTGATGTCTGAGGCGATAAAGTTGGAACGTGTCAAGTGGGATCGTTACGGTAGAGACATTGCTATAACAGGGTACTGTTGATGTTTACGGGCATCGTAGAAGAAATCGGCACTATAGTGACGTCTGGTGCTGGACATCTTTCCGTTGCTGCTTCGAGAGTGATGGATGGTCTCAACCTCGGCGACAGCGTGAACATCAATGGAGCCTGTCTAACTGTGACAGATAGGAGTGAATCGGGATTTTCGGTAGATGTGGTACCTGAGACGTTGCGCCGCACAAACTTGGGCGAACTTGAGGCGGGATCCCCCGTAAATTTGGAGCGAGGGGTGTTGGTAGGAGGCCGGCTTGACGGTCATGTTGTGCAGGGTCACGTCGACGGTGAAGGTGTCGTTACTACTGTGACAGAAGATGGCGAATCGCTGATGGTCGCCGTGGATGCTGCCGCTGACATCATGCGCTATATAGTAAAGAAAGGATTCGTGGCTGTGGACGGTACTAGTCTGACGGTTGTAGACTATAGCCCGAAGGGATTTACATTCACCGTAGTGCCGTACACCATACAAAATACGGTGCTTGGGTGTTGCAGTCCTGGAGACCGAGTGAATATTGAGGTGGATGTCCTGGCGAAATACGTCGAACGTTTGACCACGGTGATTTGATAGTCGAATAGACTGGGCAATGACACAGATATCGATAGAACAGGCCATAAGAGATATTCGTGACGGTAAGATGCTCATCATCGTTGATGATGAGGATCGGGAAAACGAAGGCGATCTGGTTATGGCGGCCGAGAAGGCGACCCCGGAGGCCGTGAACTTTATGGTTTCCGAAGGGCGCGGTTTAGTCTGCGTGCCGATGGAGACTGAGCGCCTTCGAGCACTTCAGCTTCCGATGATGGTCACCGATAATACCGCTCGACTGAGCACAGCGTTCACCGTCTCCGTTGATTTACTTAATGGAACGACAACAGGTATTTCGGCCCATGACAGGGCCATGACTGTGCTGGCATTGGTAGATCCAAAGACTAGGCCCGAAGACCTGGGCAGGCCGGGCCACATTTTCCCACTACGTTACGTAGAGGGTGGCGTGCTGAATAGGGCAGGACACACTGAAGCTGCCGTAGATCTGCCACGACTGGCGGGTCTTTACCCTGCGGGGATACTCTGTGAGGTCATGGCAGAGGACGGTATGATGGCCCGCATGCCGCAGTTGGAAGCACTGTCAGTAAAATATGGTATAGGTATCGTCACAATATCCGATATCATCGCTTACAGGCGCCATCGAGAGAAACTCGTGGAGAAGGTGGCCGAGGCGCGCTTGCCTACCAAGTACGGCGTATTCGAGGCTATTTCGTACCGGAGTCTGGTGGACAAGGACGAGCATGTAGCACTTGTGATGGGTGACATAAAAGTAGATGAGCCTACTCTGGTGCGGGTCCATAGTGAATGCCTCACTAGCGACGTATTCGGGAGCATTCGCTGTGATTGTGGGGACCAAGTGGAACTTGCCCAGCAAGCTATCTCAGAGGAGGGCAGGGGCGTATTTGTGTACATGCGCCAAGAGGGTCGAGGCATCGGTATTCACAACAAGCTTCGGGCATATGATCTCCAAGACGATGGTCTCGACACCGTAGATGCCAATGTTAGCCTTGGTTTTGCTCCAGATATTCGTCATTACGGAGTAGGTGCCCAGATTCTCATTGACTTGGGCGTAGGTAAGATGCGAGTCATGACGAACAACCCTAAGAAGCTGGCTGGTCTGGAAGGATATACTACTCTCGAAGTTGTTGAACAGGTGCCCATCAAGGCACAGCCGAATAAAGAGAATTCGCGATACTTGCAGACCAAACGTGAACGGATGGGACATCTTCTTGATGAGATGGATACTAATTAGGAAAAATCTTTAAATGGCTCCTTCTTTGCAAGGGAGTCATCAGGGCAAGGACCTTAGGGTCGGTGTCGTTGTCGCCCGCTTCAATACAAGTATCACAACTCGACTTCTGGAAGGTTGCAAAGCCTCTCTCAGTAAGTGCGCAGTAAAGACCGAAAATATCACTGTGGTCAATGTGCCCGGGTCCTTTGAATTACCCCTGACGGCGAAGTGTATGGCCGACTCGAAGCGATTCGATGCCGTGGTCTGCTTGGGTGCCGTGATTCGAGGTGAGACGGACCACTACGAGCATGTCGGAGCGCAGGCGGCGCGTGGTATCACCGACGCGGCTCTTGCAACCGGTGTACCTGTGGTCTTTGGTGTGTTGACTACAGACACTGTTGAACAGGCGTTCGCCCGCGCTGGGGGGAAACCCGGAGAATCGGTCATGTCGGCACCGGCCCAGCACAAGTCCGATCTGGATGAGTCATCTAGTAATGGTGGACAGGGTAATATAGGTTACAGCGCCGGACTTGCCGCCGTGGAGATGGCGAACTTGCTGGCGGCCCTGGACTCCGTTTGAGGCGGAGGATTCGGTGCAGTTTTTCGTCGAGGAGGGTGGGTCTGTGACCCGCCCTTTTTATATGTGACATATCTGGGAGGCGCGGTCTTGTCGGACATGCTTATATCTGACCTTCTGACAGGCAATCGGCGGGCGTTAGCCAGATTACTTTCGGTCATCGAGGGTGACCCGCTCCAGGCGCCCGCTGTGATGAGCGCGCTTTACGCTCATGCCGGTGGGGCCTATCGCATTGGGGTCACTGGGCCGCCTGGCTCCGGGAAGAGTACCCTAGTGGACGGTCTTGTGCGCCTATTGCGGGAGGGTGGTCAGACGGTAGGGGTAGTAGCCATCGATCCTACGAGTACTTTCAGCGGTGGTGCTGTCTTGGGGGACCGTGTAAGGATGAGGAGACATAGCCTCGATGACGGCGTGTTCATTCGGAGCCTGGCTACAAGGGGTGCACGGGGAGGGCTGTCCCGCGCAACAGGTGCCGCAGTCGTTGCAATGGACGCTTTTGGTATGGATATTGTTATCGTGGAGTCCGTGGGCGTCGGCCAGACTGAGCTGGACATCATTAGCATCTCAGATACGGTAGTTGTAGTACTGGTGCCGGAGGCCGGCGACGCAGTGCAGGTCCTGAAGGCGGGCCCCATCGAGATTGCCGATGTGGTTGTCGTCAACAAGGCCGACCGGCAGGGGGCTGAGGGACTTGCTACTGCGGTCGAAGGCGAACTTCGTGGTCGGAATGACATGCCATGGTGGATGCCGCCGGTGCTGCTCACACGGGCTCATCGTGGTTTGGGGCTCTACGAGCTACTCAAGGCGATCGACAGACATCGTGATCAGGCTACCAAAACCTCGAATTTGGATCAGCGCCGCTCGGAGCGTCGTCGCAGTCAATTTAACAGGGCGGTGCGTGACGCCATTGATCAGGCCGTGAATGATTTGGATTCACAAGATGGGACGCTTGCGGAAATTGTCGCCTGTGTGGAGAGGGGCGAAATAGACCCGGAATCTGCGGCGACCCAGGCTCTTAAGGAAACTCACCTATTTTCCCAGTTAG
>CAYLLU010000072.1:0-7012 GCA_964384845.1 uncultured Dehalococcoidia bacterium | reverse complement strand
GATTCATCATCCTGATGGCAGGTGTGCTGACGGTAGTTGGCACACTGATCTCGGACATCTTACTTGCAGTGGTAGACCCAAGGATTAAATACGCGACCTCACACTAACTTCACCGTAGACTGTTGACCTTGACTAATCCATCGATGGTATCGAGGGTGGCGTCCATCCCTTGATATCTAGGTGAACTCCACCGAGAAACCTAGGACATTTGTCCAGTCCTATTGTTCTGTGCGAACCGCAGCCTGCGCCGCAGCGAGTCGGGCGACCGGTACCCGGTATGGTGAGCAGCTTACGTAGTCAAGTCCCACTTCATGGAAGAAATCGATGCTGGAAGGATCCCCACCGTGCTCACCGCAGACGCCCATCTGCATTCCAGGTTTCTTGCCTTTACCTAGGCTATAACCCATCTTGATCAAACGGCCAACACCTTCTTGATCGAGTACTTGGAAGGGATCCTCCGCGATGACACCCTGGTTGATATATTCCTGGAGAAACTTGCCCTCAGCATCATCCCTACTGAACCCATAGGTGGTTTGTGTCAAATCGTTGGTTCCGAAACTGAAAAAGTCGGCGAATTCTGCGATCTGATCGGCCGTAATTGCAGCTCTCGGTAACTCGATCATAGTGCCGATCTTGTATTCACTCGGTCCACCAAGTTTGTATCCAATACTTTTGATAATTTTTTCTAGGCGTTCTCGAAGACTATGCATCTCCCCAACATCGGCAATCAACGGAAGCATTATTTCAGGATTCGGAGTAATACCGGTACCTGAAACATTCACGGCCGCCGTGACAATGGCTCGGACCTGCATCTCGTAGATAGATGGATAAATAAGGCCTAGCCTGGAGCCCCGCATTCCAAGCATGGGGTTAATTTCTCGGAGATTATTAACCGCCTCAAGCGCCTGTCGCTTGTTTGGTAACTCCGGAGACTGAACTTCATCCCGCTCCATATCGGCAATCTCCCTAGACAGCACAGAATAGTCTGGGAGAAACTCGTGCAGTGGTGGATCCAGCAAGCGGATCACTACTGGACGAGAACCCATAGTACCCAGGATGGTCTCGAAGTCAGAGATCTGTAACTCTTCTAGGCGGATTAGGGCGGCATCGAATGCCATGTCAGCCCCGTCGTCTTTTGACCTGGTAGAGCCGTAGGCAGCAATGATCAGTTCACGCATCAAAGCCAATCGCCTCGGTTCCAGGAACATATGCTCGGTACGACAGAGTCCGATTCCCTCGGCGCCCAGCTCCAGGGCAATCTCGGCATCGTAAGCCGAGTCCGCATTAGCCCACACTCCCAATCTACGTGCATCATCTGCCCATTCGAGTAGCTTCTTCATATACGGGTTCCCCCCAGGCTGGGGTTTGATCATCTTAAGTCCGCCCAAAAATATTTCGCCAGTCCCCCCATCAATAGTGATTAAGTCTCCACGCTCCACCACGTGGCCATTGTAACTAAGCAGCCCGGCGCCGGTGTCGATGTTAAGAGTTTCAGCTCCGGTTACGCACGGCTTTCCAAGACCTCTCGCTACCACAGCCGCATGGCTCGTCGCTCCACCACGGCTCGTGATAATTCCTACTGCAGCTAGGATCCCGTGGACATCTTCCGGGCTCGTTTCAGAGCGAACCAAGATAGTGTCGAACCCGTCGTTTTTTACCTCGACCGCTTCGTCGGCCGAGAACACCACCCGACCAGTGGATGCACCCTGAGAGGCACCGATACCAATACTTAGGAGGTCACCATCGGTAATTGCCCGGTCTTTGACATTTTCGTCTATGACCGGAAGCATCAGTTGGTAAATCTGCTGTGGGTTTACCCTGAGCAGTGCCTCGTGTCTCGAAATCCTGCCCTCTTTCGCCATATCTACAGCCATCTTGACCGCAGCCTGCGGGCTACGCCTGGCCATGCGTGTCTGAAGGATATACAGGCGGCCCTGTTCCACCGTAAATTCTACATCCTGAACATCTCCATAGTGGTCTTCTAGGCGGGCTGCCACATCCTCAAGGTGCGTGTAAACGGACGGCATCTCGGTAGCTAGTCCCGAGAGAGGATTGGGCGTGGTAGTGCCAGCCACGATATCTTCCCCCTGGGCGTTCACCAGGTATTCACCATACAACGATTTCTCTCCCGTGGCTGGATTGCGGGTAAACAGAACTCCTGTGCAGCTATTTTCATCCGTGTTTCCGAACACCATAGACACTACATTGACTGCTGTGCCCATGTCATGGGAGATTCCATGATAGTTACGGTAGTCTATGGCGCGTTGGCCATTCCAGCTCTCGAAAACAGCTGTTATTGCCATCTCGAGCTGAGAAAATGGGTCATCCGGGATCGGAGATCCAGCAACATTCTCGATTGCCATTAAATAGACTGAGATTAGTTCAGGCATCAACCCTAGTGGAACCTCGGCGCCTGTCGCCAAGCCAACCTTGTGTCGAAATTCAGCCTCCGTTTCGTTTAAGACTTCACTCTCAACCCCCATCGCGATTTTGCTAAACATCTCCACAAAGCGGCGATAGGTGTCGAAGGCAAACCGAGGCAAGCCCGTACTTTCTGAAATACCATCGGTGATCTTCTGATTTATACCGAGATTTAGGATTGTATCCATCATTCCTGGCATGGATATCGATGCGCCAGACCTGACTGACACGAGTAGAGGATTGGAAGGATCTCCGAACCTGCGTCCGGTGGACATCTCTAACTCTCGCAGCTTGCTATGGACCTGTCTTAGAAGACCTGGCGGTAACGACCCGGTCTTTTGGTACTCCCGGCAAGCGTCGGTAGTAATCGTGAAGCCGGGAGGCACCGGCATACCGATCGTGGTCATTTCTGCCAGGCCAGCACCTTTGCCGCCAAGTAAATCCGATCCAAAGCCCTGTTGATCGTCGAACCCCAGAACCCACATCTTATTTCCGGTGATATCCTCGTTACCCAACACCACCGGTGGACCTATCTCTGAAGCTTTCTGTCTATGCAAATCAACCGTGACCATTCACACCTCCCTTGATGGTTTACTATCTGGCCAAGGCAAATCCTAATCGTTTCCCGATGACCAAACTAGGTGCGATTGACAGAATTGCATATATGTGCCAAGGTCTATGCATAATTATGTAATGTTGCCTAAATAGGCATCTTAATGGAAGCAAGTTGATGATTGCCAATAACCGTTCTCAGCGTCCAAGTGCCGAGTTGATCGACGTAGCGATCCGTCACTACGAATTGGGGGAGACTATCGACGCACTGGCATCCGATCATGGGGTAGACCAATCTACCATCCGGCGCTGGTTAAGCAGGGCACGAAAGGAAGGAATCATACAAACCCTCGTGGTCCAGGCACTGGATGACGAGGAGAAGGTCCGATTAAGGCAAGATGTCCGTTACAAATATGAACTCGACCAGGTGATCACTGTCCCCGGTCGGGCCGATGTCCTAGAAGCATCTGACGAAGCTGCGCCTAAGGAAGCGGTAGTTCTAAGCATAGCTAATGCGGCAGCCCGCTATTTGGAAGATCACTTGACCAATCGAGATATCCTGCTGGTCCCTTGGGGACGCATGGCGAACTACATCGCACGACAGATCAAGGCACCCAGACCTCTTCCTGGGCTTACAGTGGTCCCAATGGAAGGTGTGATGGGGGTCGAATACGATCCATCCGAAGCAAACATCCTTGCATCCGCTATAGCCTCCAAGTTCGGAGGACGTTCATTACTCCTGCCTGCCCCAGCGGTTGTAGACAAGGAAGTTAGTAAGGTAATCGTCGATCTACCACTGGTAAAACGTGTCACTGAGCTATACAAAAAGGCCACGATGGCCATCGTACCACTAGCACCAGCTGATCCCGAACGATCTACCGTTGTGCAAATGGGACTTGTAACCAAGGGAACGGTAAAGAGCCTCGTGGCACGTGGGGCGGTTGGCGAAATAGCCTCTCATTGGTGGTTTGATTCTCAAGGTCAAATAGTGGACCAGGATCGGACATATGCCGTAGGTTTAGGTCTCGATGGCCTAGCTGACATGGTTGATCGTCGTGCCAAGGTGATCGCTGTAGTTGGTGCTGGGAGAGAGAGAATACGGCCACTCAAGGTTGCATTGATCAACCGGCTCGCCAATGTTTTGATTACGGACCATATCTCCGCCCAGATCCTACTTACAGAGGACTAGAAGATATCGTGATAACCAACTTCAATTCTTTTCCTACTTCACCACCGAGTAAGGACTCAATCCTTTTAAATTTGCGACCAGGTTGAGATACTCGGCTTAACACAAGCCACAAATCAAACGCCTGCCTAATACGACTGCCCCGGCATCCGTACTAGGCGTGATCCAACTCTTGATTATGAACAGGAATACACTGCCAAGATCACTGGCCATTCGGCTATACTAACTCCAGCAATTCCTTATGGCCTCGAATATAACAACAGCAGAACCTATCCACCCCGAGCATTCGGAGTCTCTTTGGCAAGAACTCTCTTCATATATTGTTGTTTTCACAGCGAGCGGATGTGTCCTGGCATTAGAAATAGTCGCCGGTAGAATACTCGCCCCCATTATCGGCGTATCTCTTTACACATGGACCAGTATTATCGGAATCGTCCTCGCTGGCATCAGTATCGGCAACTACCTCGGCGGTGTTATCGCAGACCGGTTTCCTGGTCGCCATGTACTCGGCTTAGTTCTACTCACCAGCAGCGTAGGCAGCATCAGCATTCTGCCATTGATCGAGATCACATCAGATGGATTCTCGTCAGTCCCAATTGCAATGCGAATCGTCCTTCTTACCACACTACTTTTTTTCATGCCAAGTGTAATGCTCGGCATGATCACACCGATCATCGTGAAACTGCGATTAAGTGACATTGCTCTGACCGGCAACATTGTAGGTAAGACATATGCCATGTCGACCGCTGGCAGCATTTTCGGGACATTCATTACTGGTTTTATGCTTATCCAGTGGGTAGGTACACGATGGGTAGTGTTGGCCGTTGCTGTTGTTCTCTTTCTACTCGCCCTGGCATTCGGTCGACCCTGGAAAATGAAAATTTCTGCGGCGATATTATTGGCAACCTTTATCGTGGTGGGCGCTTTCGCGGTGAAGATGGGTGCTCTGAAAGCATCCTGCCTTGTCGAAAGCAGTTACTACTGTATAAATATATCGGAACAAGAATCGAATGGAAGAGATGTCAGTACACTGTCCCTGGACAACCTGATACACAGCTACATTGACCTCGACGATCCTACATTTTTAGTTTATGAATATGAAAGACTGTTCGCTGATATAGCAACCTATATTGGTGAAAGAAACCCCCACTTTAACTCACTGTTCATTGGGGGCGGAGGCTATACGATGCCTCGCTTCATCGAAACTCAATACGGGGAGAGTAAAATTGAAGTCGTGGAGATCGATCCTGCCGTGACCGAAGTCGTTCACGATTACCTGGGTATGCCAAGGGACACAAGTATCATCACATACAACAACGATGCGAGGACGAAATTTTTTGAGTTGCCGGAAAACAACTACGACTTGATTGCGGGGGACGCCTTCAACCATTTCTCAGTCCCGTATCACCTGACGACACTCGAGTTCAACGAGCGGATAAAGGAATTGCTGAAAGACGATGGCATCTATGTGATGAACGTGATAGACAAACTCAATTCAGGACGCTTCCTCAGGGCAATTGCCCACACACTTGAGCAGACATTCGAATTTGTATATCTCATGAATGACAACCCCGATTGGTCTAACGACGACCGCTATACCTTCGTGGTCGTTGCATCAGACACGCCGATCTCTCTTTCGGATATTGAGGAGGCAAACGCCAGTGCCGGACGCTTATCAATTGAATTTATACAAACTCACTCAACACATATAATGTCGTCGGAAGCTTACAATGCGTGGATAAACGATAAGGACAATATTTTACTGACAGACGATTTCGTCCCAGTCGATAATCTTCTCGCACCTCTGTTCATAGACGAAAACTAGCAAGGTAGGAATCTGAATACCTAAATCTTCGTAGAATCTACCTTCCATAGCTTTCTCAAGATAGAGAACGGATATGACCAACGGTACAAGAATCCATTACCGAATTAGGTAAATGTATGTAGCGTAAAAGCTCACACTACCGAAAAACGCCAATATCCTCAATATAGCTTCTATACGTCTCCGATATAAACGGCAAAGTCGCCATAGAAAACCATATCCAAACGTGAACAATAATATGTACAATAGGTCGTCAATATTAGGTACTGGGAGTTATCGATGACAATGAGTCTCTGGCGAGCGTTAATATTTGCAACATCTGTAGTCGCTTTACTCGGCCTAGTTTCATGTGGCGGTGGAGACAGTGCTCCTGCCCCAAAACAAACAGCAGATAGTAAGCCTGCACCGTCCATGGCCAAATCCGCACCGACACCAGTACCGCCAACGGCTACGCCAGTACCACCTTCAGCGACACCAGTACCGCCAACGGCTACGCCAGTGATTCCAACAGCAACACCCACGCCTACTCCAGTGATGCCAACGGCAACACCCACACCCACTCCAGTAATGCCAACAGCAACGGCTACACCGAGGCCTACATCTACGCCGACACCGAGACCTACGGCTACACCTACACCAACCACCTTACAAGTGTTGCAAGCAGAAATTAAAAATGGGGTAACGCTGGTGACAAGCCCGGGTATTAACAGCACTTCAAATGCCAGTAGTTCCAATAGCCCACCTTATGAAAAGGTAGAATTTACGGTCTCATTTTCTGAAAACCATAGATGTGACTCCATCGCTTATAAAATCCAGCGTCAAGGTTCCACAATTTGGTTGGCGATGTATTTGACTGACAACCCTACGGTGGAAGGTCTTGCCAGATGGACAAACCCTCTGGGTATTGACCGAAGCGGTTCAAACAGGGACCCAGCTGACATGACCTGTGACAATGTCTACCTTAATGATAACGGCGAAACGAGAAGTTTTTACTTCCCTTTAGGTTCTTTTGACGGCGGAGAAACCATAAC
>CAYLLU010000071.1:0-7013 GCA_964384845.1 uncultured Dehalococcoidia bacterium | reverse complement strand
CTCTGGTGTACCGGTTGTTCCGCCAGGAGCATCGCCGGGTAGCTATGTCCGGATGAGATAAGCGCTGAAAGCATCTAAGCACGAAGCCAACCCCAAGATTAGATCTCCCATCCTTCGATTCGTCGGAGGAGTAAGGTCTCCCGTAGACTACGGGGTTGATAGGCCGCAGGTGTAAGTCCCGTGAGGGATTTAGCTGAGCGGTACTAATCGACCGAGGACTTGACCCACATTTAGGCTCTTGTATCACATGATAAGCCTTCCTGATTTAGAAGGCAGCAGGATTTGGTTGTAGAGTAACGTCGCGGGGTGGAGCAGCGGCAGCTCGTTGGGCTCATAACCCAAAGGTCGGCGGTTCGAGTCCGCCCCCCGCAACCATCGTATACCAAGGAGCCGCCCCGGGATTTCCCGGGGCGGCTCCTTTTTTGTATGAAGTGGCCAATGTCCACGGATTGGCCACGAACGCTTTCTGAGACCTAACCCTCTGAAGTTAAATGACTACTGAGCATCGCCTTGTCAACAGCATCTGCAGCCTGGCGTTTAACGCTGTTGATCATGTGGCTGTAGATATCGGGTGTGAACGTTACAGACGGATGCTCGGCTTGCTTCGAGATGACATCTATGGGTACTCCGGTTGCGCTATTGCAACAATTTTGCCTGGGCTACCCGAGCTCGCTGGTGAGCCACTTCTCGAAGAAGCGCTGCCAGTTGCGGTACATGATGTTCTCGATGTCTGCGGTCTTGTATCCACGGCCTGAGAGTACGTCGCCTACTATCTGGTAATCTACTATGGTGTCGATCTCGTAGGGGGCCTCGGGCACGCCGCCCTGGCCATCGGTGTCGCCGCCTATGGCCGCGTGCTGCGAGTTGCCGGCTAGCTGGCACACGTAGTCTATGTGGTCGACGTAGTCCTCCAGCGTGACCGACTCGCGCGGGAACACCTCCCAGGGCTGCGGAATCTCGCTGCTCCAGTCGAGTCCCCCCTTATAGATCATCCACGTATCCATGGACGCTCCGATGACACCTCCGCGCTCGATGATGGCCTTTAGGATGTCGTCGGGCTGCTGGCGTTCACCCGGCGTGATGGCCCGGCAGTTCTGGTGGCTCGCAAGCACCGGTCCATTGAAAAATTCCAACTCCTCGCGTACCGAAGCGTCGGACGTGTGGGACACATCCAGTATCATGCCCAAATTGTCCATTTCTTGGAGTAGCGGCCGACCTGGCGCCAGCAACCCACCGTCGATGCCTGTGGCGGTGCCATGAGAGTAGGCGCTGACGCCGTAGTGGGAGAGGCTTATTACTCTCAAACCATTGCCCCACCATTCGTGGACCTGCTCCGGCCACACGATCGCATCTGCGCCCTCCATGCCGATTATGAAACCGACCGGTAATTTGGAGAAGTCGTCGGTACGGGACCAGGTGCCCATGTGGGAGGCGAACGCCTCGCGAGTTGCCAGGATCTGGGCGTCTCCTGTGGACTCCATCAGGCGATAGTAGGCGAGCTGTCCCATGGAGGAGGCGTAGGCGAGGTTCTGTGTACGGTATTCTCCGTGTGGGTGACCCGGCTTTTTTACACAAGAACAGACCTTGACTAGCGCGGCGGCCATCTGCGCCTTTCGCATCTCTGGGATGCTGGCCATTGTGTACGCGTCGGCCCATTCTCCGTTCTTTGGGGTGCCTGGCTCCGAGGTACGAATACGCTCGAGATCCCAAGATAGGTCTCTGTCCCATTGGAGAGCTCCAATGGCCATCGGGTAGTCGCCATCGATAATCAACATTGAATTATCCTTGTGATCAGCTTGTGGGAGAAATTCTGGCTGTTAGTCTACATTTATTTGAACTGGAACGCGTAGAGCTTGGTGTCATAGGTATTAATGCGTAGGCGCACCGTACGCTCTGCCAGATCACCCAGGTCTGCGTTGCCGTTGAAGGTGACGGTCTTTCGGAGCGAATTACCGTTGATGGTGTCGCAGTCGCTGCGGGTGAAGCCATTGATTGAGTTGCCGTCTCCCGTCTGAAATTCGACATACGCCAGGCCACCTGCGCCGGTATCGATGTTCAGTTCTAGGCTTTTCCCTCTGAATCTAATTGGCGGTGTAACCAGCCAGCCGCCGTCGTAGGGAGTATCTGCGGACATGAAGCCATCTAGGCGCGACATGTTTACGTATACGCCACTCTCGTACTGATCCGATTCGGGGTCGACCTGGCCGGAGTGGTTGCGGTTCGAGCCCGAACAGTAGTTCCACAGCCAATCTCTGACCCGGACCACCCCTGGCGCAGTATAGAGCCCTCGCGATCTTGGACCTCCGGCAAGGCCAACACCCAGGAACGAACGCCGCCCCGGCGCCTGGCTCCAGGATATGCCATCGCGGCTCATTAACAGCCTCACATCTGCGGTGTCTGGGAAGTTGACGTGGATGTCACCGGACTCATCTCCATCGCCCTCAACCATCTCAACACATTCCCAGTGGTAGAGGAAGCTGGGCATCATGAAATAAGCATCCTGGGCGTAGGGGTATTTCATTGCGGCGTTGGTGTAGACATCGACGTAACCACCGAGTCGCTCATGGCATCCATGCGGGGGCGTCATGCGCCAGTCCAATTCTTCCGCCCGAAAGACCTCGACCATCTCCGACCAGTTGTGGAAGTCGTCTGACTCGATACGGCCGATGCCGCGTACCTTGAATCCCCGGTCAGGATTCCTTGTACGGCCGTATCCCACGTACTTGCCGATCCGGTCGTCCCACAGTGGCACGTTCTGGGTGTCGCAGTGGGCTGTTTCGATGCGATCGGGGTAGACATTCCAGTTAATGCCATCTTCCGAGTACATCTGCCAGAATGGGCCGGTCATGCCACGTGCCAAGTCCTCTTCCGGGATGGCTCTCACCTTGGTCCAGAACTTGTATCGTTCGGCGGGTGGGCAGTTCGGATTTGTATCTAGCAAAACTGTGCCTCCCTCGGTCTCGCCGCGAGGGGCGTTGGGGAGATGCGGGATCACGATGTTATTGGCCTTGGATCCCGCTATCTCCACCAAGCCGATCTTTGGCTTTACCCAGTTGAGGCCGTCTGATGACTCGGCGTATGCCACGCCTCGGGTGATGCCGGAGGGATCGTTAGGTGGGGGCGTGAAGTCGTACCACATGCGGAACCGGTCGCCCTCGCGTATGACCGTATTGTAGCTGCCGATCCGAGTTTCCCAGGGCCTGTCCATTCTGACCACCGGCTCCTCGCCCATACTGGGTGGGTTCATTGTGAGATCGACGTTCTCACTATTCTCAATGAAACGCTCATCGAAAAGGAGTTGCTTTTCACTGCCAACGTTGATTGGGCACTGTGTCATTGTTTCGCCTTCTATGGGATATGGATAATGGTGTGGGGCAGGGAGTTCAGCACCTTGCATCCGGAGTCCGTGACGAGGCAGGTGATCTCGGCGGACAGGTGGCCAAGGTAGAAACGCCGCGTCGAGATCTCCAACACCACGACCATGCCCGGCTGCAGCACCTAGTCGTCGGAGGCAGCAACTCTAGCCGGCTGGTCGCTGATGTAGAGGCGATGGTCGCCCTGGATATCTTCGATTTCGGCGAGATCTTTAGCTGTCAGTTTCCAGTCTCCGGCACTAGCTAGCGTCGCCAGGTCTTCTGGCTTGCGGGCGCCTACTATACTTGTGTACACGGCCGGATTGGCCACGGGCCATGCTATGGCTAGTTCAACGATACTCCGGCCTTGATCACCTGCCCATTCCTTGAACTTCTCGGTTATGGCGTGGGTATTCTTGAATGACTCACCCTTAAATGCTGGCCAGTCATGCCGTTCGTCATCGGGTTCGAAAGTATCTCCTGGTTTATAGCGTCCGCCCAGCAAGCCCTTGGCGAGAACCGAGTGAGCCATGACTCCAATGCCCGACTCATGGTAAGCCGGGAGAAGGTCGTCCTCGGCTTCTCTGAACAGCATGTTGTAGCGTGGTTGGCCGCTCTTGACCCGGCCGTGATTTACCACCTCTCGGATTTGTTCTGGCCCGAAATTGGAAACCCCGATATGCTTGATCTTGCCAGCATCTTGGAGCCGGATCAGGTCCGCCATCGTGTCCCCAATGGGGCGTTTCGTGGCGCGGTGGAGCTGGTACATGTCGACATAATCCGTGCCCATCAATTTTAGGCTGCGCTCTAGGGCGCTCTCGATGTGCTCGGTGGAGTGGTCGTCCCCGGAGACCTTTGTGGCGATGAACAGCTCGTGACGACGGCCCCTGATGGCCTTGCCAATAATCTCCTCTGCCCTCAAGTACCCTTCGGCGGTGTCAATGAATGTCAGTCCAACGTCAATCGCTTGCTGCATGGTAACGATAGCATTCTGTTCATCGAAGCCACCGTAGGCACCTCCAAGTGGCCAAGTTCCGAAGCAGACTACAGGTACCTCCGGTCCGTCGATACCCATCTGTTTGGTAAGCATGTTTGCTCCTGAGGGGGGATTGTGGGGACACAGTCCCTACTGCGAGTTAGTCTAGAAGTGTCCTTTATTGGTGTCAATCACATTAAGTCAAGGGTTTGTGGCTGAACGTGACGGGGAGGTCGTACTTTTCTATGAACGACTATCCGCGGCCGATGAAAATCTGGTGGCTCGGTAGAATTGTGGTGTCGAGCATGTTTACGTGGGGTGGGAGTTGCGCCATGGCCAAGGCGGCGTCCGCGATGTGCCGGGGCGTTATGGCGGGTTCATCGGGTGTAGTAGTCGCACCGGTGTAGCTACTCTCGGACGTCACATCGACGAGGCCGGGATGTATACAGCCGGCAGAAATACCAAAGGCTCGGCCCTCCAACAGTGTCGACCTAGTCAGGCTGATCAAACCTGCCTTACTCGCTGAATATGCCGCCTGGGCCTGTCGCGGCTTGGTAGCGGAGATACTGCCGATATTGATAATGCGTCCCCCTCTTTGCTGTTTCATGATCTTGATAGCTTCTCGCGTGCACAGGAATACCGCAGTCAGATTCACTGTAAACACTGCATCCCAGTCTCCCAGAGACATCTCTTCGATGGGAACGTAGACGCACGTTCCAGCGTTATTGACCAAGATATCCAGATGGCCAAGCTCCTTGTAAGTCACGTCAAATAGGTTGACGACCTCGGTTTCCACGGTAACATCGGTCGGTACGACAATTACAGATGCACCGAAATGCAACCGGAACTCTGCTGCCGTAGTTTCCAAGTTGTCGCGGTTGCGTGACGCCAGGACCAGAGTTGCACCCTCCCTCGCATAGGTACGTGCTATCCCTCTGCCTATACCGGTTGCTCCGCCGGTGATAATCGCGGTTTTCCCATCCAAGAGTCCCATTCGTACCTCCGTTTGTACCTAACTCTATCCTATTGGCTTCTTATGTGGTCCTAGCTGTGTATGTTATACTGCCGTCAACTTGAGAACGACCTGTCTGGGAGGGGTATGGGGTGGATTACGAAAGAATGTACGAGGAGATCAAATAGCTTCCATGATCGAGATAATCAAGGGTGGTGGAGTGACCTCTGCCAAGGGCTTTTTGGCCGGTGCAACCTATGCCGGGTTGAAGGCATCGGGCCCTGATGCGCTCGATATCGGAATCTTAGTTTCCGAGAGTCTTGCTGCTGCCGCAGGGACATTCTCGACTAACAAGATATTATCGACCTCAGTTACTGTGAGCAAGAACCGGGTGTCTGTGGGCTCCATCAGGGCCATCGTCGCCAATAGTGGCTGCGCCAACTGCGCGGTAGGCGATCAAGGGTTTAAAGATGCCGAGGAGATGACTTCTCTCGCGGCCAACCTACTTGGACTCGACAGCAACGAAGTGGCCGTCGCCAGTACGGGACTTATAGGTTCTGAAATGCCGATGGCCTTGGTTCGCCAGAACATAGGTAACATCAAGGTCTCGTCCCAGGGTGGCCCCGACTTCGCTCGCGCGATCATGACGACCGACTCTCGGCCAAAGGAGACCGCCGTCTCAGTCGACGTGCCTGGCGGTCGCATCATTGTTGGCGGGGCGGCCAAAGGTGTAGGCATGATTCATCCCAACATGGCGACCATGCTTTGTTTCATGGCCACGGATGCGAAAGTGCAGCCGAGATTCTTGCAGAAAGTCCTATCTGATGCAGTAGATGCCTCCTTCAATATGATTGACGTCGATGGTGACATGAGCACTAACGATACCGTGCTTATTCTTGCAAACGGTGCTGCGGGCACGTCTAGCATTGGCCCAGATTCAGAAGGCGCGGGCGCTTTTCGGGAGGCCGTGACCTATGTATCCACGGTTTTGGCAAAGGAACTAGTGCGTGATGGAGAGGGGGCCCAGCGTTTAATAGAAGTAGTGGTTGATGGTGCCAAGAATCTGTCCGACGCTCGTACGGCGGCCCGGGAGATCGCAGGCTCCTTGTTAGTCAGAGCTATGGTTCACGGGAGAGATCCGAACTGGGGACGTATCATGATGGCTCTTGGTAAGAGCAAGATCGATTTCAGCGAATCTCAGGTTGATCTGTACATCAGCGATATCCACATGGTCCATCAGGGAGTCGCGTTTCCTTATATGAAAGAAGCCGTGATTAATGCCATGAGCACCTCGGAAGTCGAGATTCGGGTTAACGTCAACAATGGCGATGCCACGGCGACTGCTTGGGGGTGCGACCTGACCGAAGACTACGTTACATTCAACTCGGCCTACAGCACTTGAACATTGTCGCGAAGTGGGAGTGCCGGTCGGGCGAATGATGGAGTCAAGTGCGCATATGGCTGGCAGATTACATGAGAACGCCAAGGATCGGCCGCAGGAAGAGATTCGTGCGTCCGAGGGAGATCCTTCTGGTGGAGAGGAAACCGATGCCGTTGGGGCGATTCTGGTAAAAATTGGCGGTAGTACCATGGGGGGCCACGATACGACCCTTCAGGACGTCGTTGCTCTTCAACAGCAGGGTGTGAGACAGGTCATCGTTCATGGCGGTGGCATGATTAATTCTGAGTGGATGGCACGGCAAGGCATCAGGCCATTGTTCGCGGGTGGGCT
>CAYLLU010000070.1:0-7028 GCA_964384845.1 uncultured Dehalococcoidia bacterium | reverse complement strand
GCCGCTGCCAACACGTACCATTCCGTGACGGATCATTGCCTGGGATATCGTCGTCGCGAGTATCGCTGCTACAGCGAGACCAATCGCTATGCCCACGGGACTAACACCGTCCCATCGGTCGCTGAGCCTCTGTAGGCGGGGATTCCGGACCCGCGACAGATTCATTCAAGCCCGATGCCAAGGTTCGAAAGTTCGCCAGTTGCCAGCCTTGCTCTTCCACCGACTTGAGGACAGCAGGGTCTAGAAGGGCAGCCAGCTCTGCAAGACGCGCGTCCGAGTTCGTGTACCGGCGAAGATAAGACGCAACGAACTGCTCGTGCGGATCCCCTGACGGAATGCACGGGTGCAGTAGAACCTCCACAATCTGCGATTGCTTTTTCGCAGCCGCCTCGAGGCCATAAGTTACGGTCGCGCTTGTCATGTGACCTGTGTATAGGACGCCTACAAAGTAGTCGTTTGTTCTCACACCTACCTCTTCTGCTATGGCTAGGTCAACGCTGGAATAATGGTTCAACACTACGTTTTTCACCAGGTTCACCGCATACCAAGGCGACTTGCGGTGCACAATCCCTTTCCCAATGTATGGCACCTCCCTCGGAAGGCGTACGAAAGGGATGTCGTACTCTCGTGCCAATGAGCAGACAATTCGAAATAGCGATGGAATGGCATGGGTGTGCTGGTGGGAATCCAGGTGGTCGATCGAGACCCCTCGACCGAGGACCGTCTCGATCTGCGACCGCATATCCGCCTCAGCCTCGGCAAAGGTGGCCCGGTCCCGCTTCACGTGTGCCCAAGCCAGGCTGCCGAAGGAAACCTTGTATTTCCCGGCGGCGTTGCTGAGCCTGGATCGGGCACCGATTTGCAGTTGTGAATCGCCCTCCACCAAGTTCAGATGTACCCCTACGCCCAGCCACGGATACCTGGCAAGTACAGACTCCACGGCCTCGTCGAATGCCGTTCCATTCGCCCTCAAACTGGTGCTGGTCACCAAACCACCTTCACAAGCGGCAATCGTTCCGGCATTGAATGCCTTCGATAGACCCAGATCGTCAGTATGGAACACAACTGATCGAGGAAGTGCCATCCTCAACTCGTCCTCTTCCTTGCGACCACGAACATGATGTCGAATGTGTTGATGTAAACGTTGAGGCGATCTGGCAATACTTTACTTAGCACACTGTAGGTCGCCGAAGGACCGTGCTGGCGACCGAACACGAATAGGCCATGAAGTATCTGCTTGACGCTCCGCCAGTACCCCGGATGTGAGACAGTGACCACCTCGAATCCTTTGTCTTCCAACATCCTGGTCATCGTTTCTTTCGAAAAGTATTGGAGGTGGGTAGGGGGGTGAATTAGGCGCCACTTCGACCCTTGGCGGCGAGGTAGCCAGGCCCCTATATCGCCCGTTGTGATGAACAGGTGTCCTCCAGGACGCAGCAACTCACTGGAGCGCTCGACGAATATGCCCGGAGCATCCAAGTGCTCGACAACATCCCACATCGCAATTGCATCTACGGAGCCATCCTTCACAAACCTGTCTGTGAGAAAATCCACACTCCTGGCAGTGAGTCCTAGTACTTCAGTCGCGTAATGAACCGCATCATCAGACAGGTCGTATCCGATAGCCTCGTAATGAACCTGGGCCAGATCAAGAAAGAACCCATAAGAGCTCCCAACCTCGACAAGCGCCCCTACGGCCACGTACCGTCTGCCTATCTAGAGACATCGCCGCAGGTTCCGCTGGATTGCAGTCTTGTCTCCCAAGTAGTCCGCGTATTCATCACCCACGAAGTAGCTCTCACCGTACAGAGCTTTCAAGTCATCCCCATCAGATGCAATCTCTGCTGTGACAAAGCTACACTCGTCACACTTCAGTAGACCCTGATATATGGCTGTGAACTCGCAGTGCCCGCAAACTTGGCATTCGATCTCGACAACGCGCCGGTCTAGGATGGACGATCCCATGACTATCTCCGAATGGCTCCAGATACCGCCATCATCGATTCCTTTACAATCACCAGTCCAGTCTTGAGCCCATACAAGGGCGACCAGCCCAACACGCGCCTCGCCTCGCCGATGTCCGCAACAGCGTGCTCAACTTCGCCCATATTGCGTTCACCTAGTTCAATCGCTGCCTTAGACTGCCAGACACCCTCCGCCATCGTCAAAAGGTCCCTCACCCGGGTACCCTCGCCAGTGCCAATATTGAGTACTGTGAAATCCAAGTCTCCGTATGCAGCTGCACGCACCAAAGCGTCCACCACGTCGGCCACGTATACAAAATCACGTACCGCATTTGGCATCCGTATCGGTACTGTTGCCCCCCCCGATAACGACTCCACAATTGTCGGTACCAGGAAACCAGGGTGCTGCCCGGGGCCGTAGACGTTAAAAATGCGCAGCACGATAGATTGAACGCCGAGGTCGTTAGCCTGTGCCGCACACACCCTCTCTGCCAACCACTTACTTTGCCCGTAGGCATCTGAGGGCCCGATCAGCGAACCTTCCGATATGGGCACGTCCTCTGCACGTGGGGCATAAACTGCACTTGTAGAGGCCAACACACACTTCGCACCCGTCTTATAGCAGAAGTTCAACACAGCCAGAGTCCCCAGCACATTTACGTCGACCGCTTCAGTTTCCGCTACTGTGAATCGGTCCCTACGAGTGGCAGCTGCCAGGTGAAAGACTACGTCTGCGGGCTCGCTGTGATCGCCGATGCCCCTAACGTCCCCTTTCCAGGGAGAAACATCCCAGCCGTCCTCCCCAAGCCTGTTCATCAGGTGGGCGCCTATGAAACCCCGGCTGCCGGTTACGACCGCGTGGCCGCCACTCAACTGCCCAACCTCCTTAGGCCGGAGTCAGCGTTTCCGAACTCCTCCAGGTAGAGACGGAACCAATCGATGGTCCGCCCAAGGCCCTCCTCGAGTGTCATTTTGGACTCCCAGCCCAGCAGGGTCTTCGCCTTTGCGCTGTTGGCGCTCATCCGTCGAATCTCACCCGGGCGATCGGTCAGCGCCCCAATCTGCAACACTGATTCCGACCCGGACAACGAGTGTATCAACTTGACCAGATCTCGGATTGGGGTCTCGCGTCCGCACCCCAAATTGATGATCTCACCCACAGAGGCATCCTTCGTGCCCGCCAGTAGAAAACCTTCCACCAAATCCTCAACAAAGTTGAATTCCCGCGTTTGCCGACCCTCGGTCGTCGCAATGTCCACTCCACTAAGACACTTGATTATGATCTCGGGGATGATCGCACGGGCGCTCTGATACGGACCGAAGGCGTTAAAAGGTCGAATCACCGCCACCGGCATGTTCGCCGAGTACCACTTCATCCGTGCGAACAACTCTCCCGCATACTTGCCTACCGCGTAGGGTGACAATGGAAATGGATGAGCCTCCTCATGAAAGGGGACATTCTCCTGGTAACCGTAAACTTCCGACGTAGATGTGTACACAAACCTCTCGTAGCCTTCATAAGCCTGTAACAGATTGACAGTGCCATTTCCATTGCTGTCGAAGGCCTCGGACACTTGTGTGAAGCTGTCGCCGACGTGGTTATACGCCGCCATATGGTATATGAGGTCGGGACGAATCGCGGCCACGGCCTTCAAGGAATCCGTGTTACGCAAATCTATCTCAATCGGCGTGATCTCGTCCCAGACGTCTGCAAGCCGGACGTTGTCGATGACGGAATTGTACTTGACTGCAACATATACGTCTGATCCAACATTGACAAGGCGACGAGTAAGATGCGATCCAATAAAGCCGCTACCCCCCGTAATCAGAACCTTGCGGCCACTGAGATTCATGACCGGGCCTCCTCGTGGGTAAAGAAAGAAACGAAGTCACGTTCTGCCTGATTTAGTTCACGATGGGTGTTGAAGGTGATCTGTGGTCCTCCGTACGGATACATACGTAGCCGATTCTCCGATATCAGTCTGTTGAATAGAGCCACTATACCGTCACCCTCAGGTAAGTCGATCAAATCAGGTTCAATATCGTACAGGACAGATTTTTCCATGAGCATGTGACCTACGTAGTACCACTGAAGAGGTTTCTCCTCGAAAGACCCTACGAGCCCTTCCGGATCCGGCGATACAAGCCCGAAGGGGCTTCTCACATTGGCCGTCGTAATAGTGATCGCGGCACCTGTCGACTCGTGTTTGGAGAGCATATCATCCAAATCCACGTCAATCAGCGTGTCGCCATAAGCGACGAACACCCTGTCTGTCATCATCTCTCTGGCTTGGTACAGCCTACTCAGCATACTGGCCTCATCGCCGGCGTCCGAAAACCGCACCGAAGCTCTTAGTGCGCTGGAAGTGACAAACTCCTCGACCATGTCTCCACGATAACCAACGCATATGACAAAATCCTGATAACCCTTATCAATGTATGATTGTAGAAGGTGGTAGAGGATCGGTCTCCCATCCAGCTTCACCAGGGGCTTGGGCACACGGTCGGTGAGTGGCCTAAGTCTGGAGCCGCGGCCACCGCAAAGTATTGCTGTTGTCATCTGCTGATTACCGGATTTGGTCATCGATTCCGTCTTCTGATGTTTCTCGTACTAGGAACACCGGTCGGCCCTTCGTCTGATCGTAGACGCGAGAGAGATACTCTCCCAGTACGCCTATGCCCAGGAGTTGCACGCCTCCCAGGAAAGCGACAGCAACGGCCAGAGAGGCCCAGCCTGGCGGAATCACGACGCGGGATTCGCCCAGATTGACCACGACCAACGTCAAAACATAGATACCGTATAAACCGCACAGTCCTGCAATCATAGCCCCGAGAGCCGCGAACCAGCGAAGCGGCTGGCTCGAAAATCCCAAAATTCCGTCAAGGGCAAAGGATACCAGCGCCCAGTAAGAGAACTTCGATTCGCCAGCACGGCGTTGGGTAATGGCGAATTCGATCCCGGTCTGACGAAAGCCCATCCACTCAACGGTCCCTCGAAGGAATTTCCGATACTCCTCGATACTTAACAAGGCGTCTAACACTCTGCGGTCCAGGAGGCGATAGTCTGACTGGCCGAACGATAAGTTCAAGCCTGACAACTTCCCCAAACCCCAGTAGAACATCCTCATCTGTAAACCCTTTATCGCCCCAATCTGGCGTTTTGCCTTGGTTGTGTAGACTACATCAAATCCCTCTCGCCACTTCCGAACCATCTCGGGTATCAGTGAGGGCGGATGCTGCAGGTCAGCGTCCATAGTGATCACAGCATCGCCGCGGCTGTGGCTCATGCCTGCAAACAAGCCTGCCTGGTGACCGAAGTTTCTAGACAGCGACACATAGCGGACCCGTGAGTCCTGGCTGGACAACGACTTGATGAGGGCAAGTGAGCCATCGGAGCTGCCATTGTCGACAAACACCATCTCATAATTGATCTCCGATGCCTTCACAGCATCAGTCACCGCATCGTAGAGAGCGCGCAAATTCATCTCCTCGTTGTACGCAGGGAAGACCAGCGACAAGAATTGTTCTTCTCTTGGTTTCAAGGTGAGGTTAATCTAGAAGATTACGATGCTGGCGCAGAAAAGCCGCGCCAATGCGGGACGGACTGTTGTAGCATAAGGTTTTTTCGTCAAAGAGAGCCCAATATCGTTGTTGTAGATCAGCATCCTCATCGGTAGTGTTCCATTTCCCTTCTAGACGCTCATCCATCTCCATTGCCAGTGCTATGATCTCTTCCTTGCTATTTTCGACCACTTCTAGGCCCAGCGCCTCGAATTCATCGCCTCTCAAGAACCTGCCTGCCCCTGACTCTACGACCTCGCGGAAGGTCAGGAACCGCTCCTCGCTTCTCAGCCAAATCTTCTTGGGAATGAACAGGTCACGCTTTCCGCGGGGCTCGTACTCCAGAGGCACCTCGTTTACATAAGCCAACGGCACCCTAAACGTATTTGCAAGCCCCATTAGTCCGGAGCTACTGCAAAGAAAGAATCGGCAGTTTGCCAGCAGGTAGATATCCATGAAGTCAGTCCTTCCCTTGCTGGCGTAATCGATCACCCGGGGGCTATCGGATACGACCGTTTCTTTTACGACAGCTCCCATTCTAAGGGCATAGTAGCCTCGCCGCCCCATCTCCTCCGCGGCCGGCAAGAAGTTACCGATTTCGGTATCGCGGTAATCATGATAACCCCAGTCATGGCCAGGAACTAGTGTGTTCAGATAGGCCGCGTCCCTCGAATGGAAGCATATGAAGGGCTCACGCTCGGGTACTCCGAGCGCGGCGAGAGCCTTACGCCCTGAATCGAGCTCCTCGGCGGTGAAGGAGATATGCGGCCGTGTTCGCCGTAGTAGCTGCCGCTCATCCCGATCCGTCGGTAGTACAATCCTGTGAACTGCACCGCCCGGCAAACGTCGGTTGATTCTGTCAATGTACCGTGCGAATGGGTGTATGTGCAGCGTACGTCCCCACATCCTGAGGAGCTGCTGATTGCTAATGCCTGAACCAGAGTAGAAGAAGTTCAGCCATCGTTTCCCGTGCACCCCGGCGTCTAGTTCGCACTGGTACAACTCGGTGTTTAGCGACAAGTGCCCCAGTCTGGCGACTTTGAGAGGGCCGAATCGTACCAGCACCACAGGTCTAAGTACCGCCACAACAAGTACAGCCGGCACCGCCAGCACCAGCAATACGAGCGTGCGTACTTTGCGAGCCAGCTTGGACAAGAACCGACTAGGCCCCGCTGCTATTCGTAGAACACATAGGAATGGTCACCTTCGTAGCCGCTTTCGGCGAAGAACCACTCCCACTCCTTCGGTGTGTAGAAGCACTCGCATGTAAGCTGCCAATAGAGTAAGTTCGCCTTCTCTCGCTCTGTGCGATAGCTGTCGACCACGACATACCTGTGGTGCTTGCCAACCCGCTGAAGTTCCTGTAGTGCTTGCCGAAGATCATAGTTGTACAGGTTGTGGAGGGCGTTGATCGAAAACACGTAGTCAAACGAGCCATCTTCGTACGGCAAATCAACAGCGTTGCAGACAGTCAGATGGGGCCTCACCTCTTCATTTGCGTTT
>CAYLLU010000069.1:0-7243 GCA_964384845.1 uncultured Dehalococcoidia bacterium | reverse complement strand
CGCGGGAAGACACATTCAGCCCGACAGCCTCTTCAAGCCCTATCCGTCCGTAAAACCGAAGCACTTTATTGGCATCGAGAGATAGTGGCATCAGCACCACGTCCATTGTAACCTTGCACTCATCGCACAACACACCACCACCCGCACTACTATACAAATAATCCCCAGGCTCCAAGGTTGTGCGACACTCGACACAAGCCCGCAACTCTGGGCCAAAGCCCGAGTCCATCAGCAGGCGTAGCTCAAAATACCGCATAAGCCTCGCGTTGTCACCGTTGACTTCCAGCCAGTCCAACGCGTCAAGCAGGAGTCGGTAGATCACCGGCGACGGTTGATCCTCTGCAGAAAAACTCTCCACCAATTCGGCCAAATAGACTCCCTCGGAGATCAGCCGTAGGTTCTCTCTCACTCCGCGGAAGCTACGTACGGTCAGGGCCTCTCTGATGGGGTCGAGGCTGCGACCGCGAGAGACCGAGATGGCAACATGGGATAGCGGTTCCAAATGGCCCGCCAATTTGCTAGTAGGCTTTCGGACCCCCCTGGCCACTACACGTACCTTGCCAAAGTCTCGCGTAAATATGCTGAGGATGCGGTCGGCCTCTCCAATAGGCATCTGCTTCAGCACAATGCCTTGTGTCTTATATGTAGCCGGACCATTCATTGTTTTACATGGTTGCGGAGGATGGTAGCCTGGCAAATCGGGACCAGACCTGGCCCCGACTCAGTTCCCTGACGCAGCGCTCCCAGACGACATATTCCAGCACAGACTCAACCCTACCCCCAATATTCCCCTATAAAGACTAGAAGTCTTGGCGGCCTTCCATGGCGCGGCCTAGCGTCACTTCGTCAGCGTACTCAAGGTCTCCGCCTACGGGCAGACCCCTGGCAGGGCGGGAAATCTTGATCCCAAGGGGTGCTATGAGTTTATGAAGGTACATGGCCGTCGCCTCGCCTTCCAAATTGGGGTTCGTAGCCAGGACGATCTCTCGAACCTCGTCGTCCTTCAATCGGGCCAGCAGTGGCTGTATCTTCAGGTCATCAGGGCCGATGCCATTCATCGGTGAAATCACGCCGTGGAGCACGTGAAACAGACCTTTGTACACGCCAGTGCGTTCAATTGCGAGAACGTCCAAGGCTTCCTCAACAACACAGATTCGAGTCTGGTCGCGCGTTGGATTGCTACACAGATGGCAGGGGTCGGACTCAGTGATGTTGTAACAGGTGGAACACAAAATAATGCGTTCCTTTATCGATAGAATCGCCTCTGCCAGCGACCGGGCCTCGTCCTCAGGCATGCGCACAAGGTGGTATGTAAGACGTTGTGCGCTCTTGGGCCCAATACCCGGTAACTTGTGGAACTCTTGTACGAGCTTGCCAACAGGCTCGGCGTCAGAGTAGTGGAAGTAGGTCATGAAAAGATTTACGTACCTACATCATCCCCGGGATTTTGAGTCCACCGGTTAGGGCGCTCATACGGGAAGAGGCCAATTCTTGGGCCTTATCAATGCCATCGTTGACCGCAGTGATGACTAGATCCTGCAGCATCTCGACGTCGTCGGGAGACACCGCTTCCGGGTCTATCGTAAGCGATTCGATGGCCAGCTTGCCGCTGACCACGACCTTGACCGCGCCCCCACCCGAGGTGGCCTCGACGACGGCGCTCTCAAGCTCCTCCTGCATCTTCGCCATATTCCTCTGAAGTTGCTGGGCCTGTTTGATCATCTTTTTGTTCATCATGGGGATCCTCCTCACGCTCACTAACGAGCTTCGCACCCATCGCCTGGGCTGCACGAACAAGATGACTGCGACGTGCAGGTGACTGTCGCGGGTCGCTTGTCTGGCCCTCTGCTACGACAATCCTTATATCGTACTTGGCACCCAACACTTTCGCCACCACCTCCTCGATAGTCCTCCTGGAAGTGTGATCCTGGAGCTCCTCCTCCATTCGTTCCATGTGAGAGGAGTGGGAGTATTTCAATGTGAACGTGCCGTCCCCCAGCTCTCGTCCCGTACTTGACCGGAGCATCGCTCCCAGATTGAAGCGTTTGCCCTTATGACCTCTTAGCAATCGGAGTATCTCGGTCCACTGCGGATCGGCGCCTGTCTCCAGCACTGGTGGCACGGCGTGTGTCTGGGCACGAGCAGCTCTGGTAGATGACTCGCTCTGAACCGGACTCGCGAGCTTGGAAGGTGGGTAGGCGGCAGAGGTCGGTGACGGCGGCACTATGACGGATGTAGGCGCCTGAGAAGTAGCCGGGGCCTCCTCAGCCAGCGTTGACCGAAATATAGCCAATTCTAGTTGAAGTGGCGATGAACTATCACGCCCTAGGCTCACATCGGCGAAGGACCGGGTCACAAACAAGAGGTGCTCCATCGAAGCCCTACCGGCGATGGTCTCCATCTCGGCAAGGACCTCGTCTGAGAATCCCATCGAGATTGCAGCCCCAGCCTTGAGCAGCAGCAGGCCACGCAGATACTCCATGATTCCGCGATAAAACAACTTCCGGTCGACGCCCTCGCCCGCCACCTCGTTGATAACAGTTAGCCCTTCCTTGATAGCCTGGTCTACTACGTGCTTGACCAACTCCAAGGCCCTCTCGGCGCTTCCCAGTTCGAGTAAGTCACCCACCTGCGATTCGCCAAGTGGCGAACCATACGACACAAGCGCGCGCTCCAATAGGTTCTGGGCATCTCGCAAACTGCCGGATGCGGCTCGTGCGACAAGCATCAGGGCGCCGCGCGACGCCTCTACTCCCTCTCCAGCACACAACTCGGCCAGACGCGCAACAGATGCCTCGAGAGAGATTCGACGGAAGTCGAAGCGCTGGCATCGCGAGATTACAGTGAGGGGCACCTTGTGGGCCTCGGTGGTGGCCAGGACGAAGATGGCGTGAGACGGTGGTTCTTCCAGAGTCTTAAGCAGTGCGTTAAAAGCTGCTTCTGTGAGCATGTGGACTTCGTCTATGATATAGACTTTGTAGCGGGCCACCGAGGGCGAGTAACCTACCTTCTCACGAAGATTCCTAATATCATCGATACCACGATTACTCGCCGCGTCAATTTCAATGAGGTCCATAGCGCGGGCTTCGTTGATCGACACGCATATCTCACAGGTGTCGTCGGGCTCGCCATCCTGTGGCACAAGACAGTTCACAGCCTTTGCCAATATACGAGCGGTACTTGTCTTGCCAGTGCCCCTGGGGCCGCAGAACAGATAGGCGTGGGCGATACGATCCTGCACAACCGCGTTGCGAATTGTTTGGGCGACCACCTCCTGGCCGACGAGTTGATCAAGCCTGCGAGGACGCCATTTTCTATAGAAGACTTCGCTCATAATGTTACACAACTATTGGGCATATCCCAACCCACAAACGTTCTACTCGTTCATTCCAACTGCATTCAGGGCCAGGGCTTCCAATGGTTTCATTATTGCCTCGTCCACAGGCTCCATGTGATCATGGCCCAACAAGTGCAGGACGCCGTGGATCAAAAGCGCCACCAACTCTTTCTTCACCGAGTGGTCGGCCTCATCGGCCTGTCTCAGAGCCTGGGGATACGATACTATCACTTCTCCAAGAGGCTCACTTTCGCCAGGTGGAAGAACAAACATCTGTTCATCAACGGACTCCAGTTGCTCTTCGCCGTAATATCTCCCTTTGTGGAAAAAGGAGAATGCAAGCACATCTGTATGCTCATCCAGTCCCCTGTGGGTATCATTAAGCTTCCGTACCACGTCGTCGGATGCGATGACAATACTGATTCTCGCGCCATCTTCTGCCGAGCCCGCGATAAGGGCGGCAACTACGGCTTCCGTAAGATCAGTCTCGCTGACTAGGTCAATAAAGTCGTCGCCAACATAGATGCTGATGTTTGGGCTAGTCACGGGGAGTATGTAGACCGCCAGATTGAGATAGTCGTTATTATAACGCCCTTTCTAAGAAAATCATGGAAATCTCCACGGGATATCCTGGGCAAGTGGTGTATTCCTTCCCCTGGTGTGTGGACCGGTGATAACCCAGCCACACAACCAAAGTTACAGGAGCGCAGCGAGTTTGAAGTTAAGAGGTTAGGAAATTAATCAAAGTCACTAGAAAGCGAATGTTCGGTTTACGCATGTCCTTACAATTGCTTACGATCATTTTCACAACAATCGTGACAATGGGCCTGGCAAGTCCGCCTGAAAACTCGGTTGTCATACTTGAAGAGAAGGGCATCGAGAACACTGCGTAGCTCACGAGTAGCGCCTTAGCAAGGAAGACTCTATACCCTTGATACGTGCGACCGTGACGACGTCAGGATGCCGGAAGGAGCGCCGTCCTCAGACAAAATGAGACTAGGAGGCCGGAGCAAAAACCACTTCGGCAAGACAGGCTACGATGGACCTTGCACGCTGTATCCTGCGGGGTAAACCACATTTCTACTTCTTAGTTGTATAAACTCTGGCCTCAGCGTGAACTCAGAGTCCAGAGGCAACCAAGGCCAATCTCTTGAGTTAGATGAGGGGGTCCATTCTAGCTCAGGAGGAATTTAATGGGCGCCTACATCCTACGTTTTACCGGCGCAATGGCCTGTCATGTTGCCAATAGCATCCATCGACTAAATTTGAGGATAGTGTGGCCATGCATGGCCACTACTACAGCATGAAGATCTCATCTTAGTCTTCTATTCGGTGGAGAGGAGGGACAGGATATGGGTCTCGGGTAAGAGTCTATCCGTCACTCTCTGGCTCATTATCACAGCGAGCAACCTGCGTGCCATCGGCACTGGTATGAACCTTGTAGGTTTCTTTCTCGAACTCGAACGTCATCCTATACCCCGGCGTAATTACCTGGGCATATGACGCACCGTCCTCAGGGCAACCGATTGAGGCATCGGCCCAATCAACCTCTTCGGCCATTTGGATAATCAGCGCCCTAGGCTCAGTGTTTAGATCATTTGCGAGCAGGGTTCTCGCAGCTGTCACGGCCTCTACCTCCTGACACCTCGACTCAAGAACAGCATCGCCTGCCATTGTACCGCTGATGAAATCTGGCGCCTTTGCCGATTTGTTCAACGACTGCCTGACATCCTCAAATACCTGGCCGAGATCCTGGGCCGAACCGACGATCGTCGTGTTCTCATCGACGTAGGCAGCATAGGTTTCCAGAGAGCGCTGAAAAGTGAAGAACTCCGGATCGAGATCAAGAGCAGCTGCGTATATAGCGATCGACTCCGCCTCACCGCAGCCTCGGATAATGTCAGCGTCCCGCGTCGCGGCCGACCTGATCTCAACGGCAACACGGTCCACATTGGAGCGCTTCTCCAAATCCGCCTTTGCACCTTCCGCTCTCTCCCTATCAGCAATACGTTTTCGTTCTGCCTTCATGCGCTCATAGACGCTGTTGGCGATCTCACCAGGAAAGTCCGCCCGCTTGATCCGGACATCAACGATTTCAATGCCAAACTCCAGCAACTTGGGCGCAACGGCGTCCCTGACACGAAGCATTATTGCTTCGCGGCTCGTCCGAATGATCTCGGACTGGTCGTCACGGGCAATCTCTACGCGCAACTCAGAGGTGAGAATGTCCACAGCTCGGGAAACCGCCTGGGTCTCGGTTCGGACAGTCACGACGAACAAGAGTGGGTTTATTATCCGGCCCCGAGCATACACGTCGATCACCAAACGTTTCTTGTCTTTGGTGAGTAACGAATCTGGAAGTGCATCGAAGATAAGCAGTCTCTTCTCCAGATACCTGACTTGCTCCACGAACGGCGTCTTGGTGTAAAGGCCTGGTTTCGTTATCTGTTTGCGAGGCTCGCCGAATCGAGTGAGAACAGCAACTTGAGTCTCGTCCACGATATAGAGGAACTGAGGAACAAAAATAGCGCTGACAACAGCGATTATTATAAGTAGTATTACAAAACGTTTCATAGAATAACTACTCGCTCGGCAGAGGTAGCACACTCTCTGCTTCCTTGGTAACTACTACTATATCGGTACCAGGATCCACTATGAACTTGGTCACGCCAGGGAGAATTTCCTCCATCGCTTCAAGATAGAGTCTCTGGCGGGTCACCTCAGGCGCCTTCCGATACTCGGATAGAATGGCTATGAAACGTTCCGCCTGACCAATCGCCAGGTTCACACGCTGTGCCTTGAAGGCTTCTGCGTTCTCGATGGACCGAGCCGCTTCACCCCTGGCGGTTGGTAGGATCTCTTCCTCGTAGGCATCAGCCAAATTAATGATCCGCTCCTTGTCCTCCTTAGCCCTGACCACATCATCGAAAGCATCCTGGACCTGGGCTGGAGGGTTCACGTTCTGAAGCTGGACCTGAATAATATTGATGCCAGTACCGTAGGCATCTAATAGATTCGTGATTTGATTCTTGGTTCTCGCTTGTACATCTTCCTTACCCGTTGTGAGGACATCATCGATGTTCCTGGCACCTACCACCTGGCGCAATGCCGTCTCCGCCACGTCGCGCATGGTAACGCCGTCAGGGTCAATCACGTTAAACAGGAACGCCGCGGAGTCTTTGATATCGTACTGAACCAGCAGTTGCACATCGACAATATTCTCGTCGCCGGTGATCATCAGAGATTCGGCAGGAACGGACGTGCCCCCGCGAAAACCCAGCTCCAGACGACGTACTTCGTCCTTGCGTATGACGACCTTCTGCCCGATGGGGCTCGGCGGGAACCAATGCAGACCTGGTCCAGCAAGGCTGTTGTACACTCCAAAACGACGCAGGACTGCCTCTTCACCCGGCTGAACCGTGTAGAAGCCTGTGGCACCCCAGAAAAGCACCATTATGACCAAAATGCCAAAAATGATGTAGACGACGGAACCGCCCCCGCCACCAAGTTTGAAGCGGCCAAAAAAGTTGCGCACCCGATCAAGAATCTGATCGAGATTTACCTCTGGCTCATCTTGTCTATGCATCTCACCGCCTTGGGACAGGCCCAGATTGGAGCTTGCGATATCTTATCACACTTACGGAGCCATAAGCACAACGCCAAGTATCCTCAGGAGGTCTATCGAACTACATCAGTTTATTGACTACAACATTGATTCGATACTCAAACCCCTTCCCATTACCCTCCCATTATCCGCTACATTCTGCAATGTGCTTCCTAAATCTCCGTTGTCGTCGAAACACACGACGATCACTTCGTCATCGACTGGACCCCTGGGGCATCTATTAAGGCTGGGTGATAGGTTTGCCAACGTTGTCACAGCACGGAATCCGGGCAACACGCACA
>CAYLLU010000068.1:0-7443 GCA_964384845.1 uncultured Dehalococcoidia bacterium | reverse complement strand
CCGCGGATCGGACGCCAGGGGTGGCTGTCCTCACCATCAGCGATGATTGTAAGAGTCTCAGTTGGGAAGCGAAGGACCTTGCCTCGATGAAAGACCCTGACAGGACTATTGCTTTTGGATTGACTGGTGGATCGCGTATCACGGCCGCCGACCCGCATGGTCTGGAAGTGGTGATGAAATAAGGCTTCGTTGAGGGTGAAACTAAAGTCTCATGGGTCGGGCTCCGACCCATGAGACTTTGCCACTTCAAGACTGTACATTAATAAAAAAGCCCCCACAAAAAGAAGAATTCCTCTGTCATTTATTGCAGAAAAGGTACACAACTGCCCCAGCAGCATCCTCGCTACACACCTGCTAGCCCCGTAGCCCTAGCTACTACCAAGCCACGCCTAAACCTCGGTGCCTCTTATTTCCCTCCTGAGATATACTGCCCCCAAAGGCAGGCTTAGGCAGCTAGCCTACCCCGCATAGCCGCCCCATCGCCCCTAGCCCCACCTGGTGCTAACTCCAGCTAAGCTGCCCCTGCTCTTGACCCAGGGGCATATACTGTCGTCAGAGGCAGGGTTATGCTCACTGGCACAAGACAGAAGGCTGTACTGGCACTGGGATTCTTGCTGCTTGCGATGGTGATTGCGTGCGGCGATACGCCTGAGCCTACCCCCGTTGGTTTCTCCACTCCTGCGCCAACCTCAAACATCGAGGCTATTGTTGCTGGGAGGGTCCAGGCGACCGTTCAGGTAATCAGTACCATGGATCATTCGATCACTACAACGACTCCATCGTCTACTCCGGCAGTCTCCTTTCAGGCATCTGAAAGTACGGTTCGGAGCACAAGGATAGTAGTGTCCGACCGTTCTCTTTGGGCTGGTCACCCTGCTAGCAACGCCGTCATTGGTCTCAGCCTGCCCGATGGGGAGCGGGTGTGGCAGACGATGATAGGATGCGAACCTACCACGTTAACGCACTCATATTCACGGCTGTTCGTTACCTGTTTTGACACCGGCGAGCTAGTTATTCTTGACGTCGGCAGTGGCGAAGTGTTGAAGAGGAAATGGGTGGGCCACGGGGCTTTTGGCGTAATTGAGAGCGCAGGTCGTCTGTATATCAGTCTGGCTCACGAGCAATCCATACTTGTACTCGATGCTGACACGTTAGAGGGAATAACACGCGCGCCAACAGCGCACCAGCCACGCGGCCTGGCCCTGAAGGAAAACCAGCTATACGTAGTCCATCTGATAGACGCTTCCGTAAGTGTCTTTGATTCCGCAACGCTGAGTGTACGAGGCAGCATATCAATCGGTCTCCAGGCGGGATTGGCGGAGAGTGTGACGCTGGATCCTAATAAGGCCCGTGCTTACGTGCCACATCAACGGCAACATATTACTAACATGGCACGGTCATTCGATAACACTATATTCCCAACGGTAAGCGTGCTGGATACGGAGCGACTGCGCCCTATTCGGCGCGAGGCTCTGGCGTTGGACTCGATAGATACACCGGTGGGTATGCCCATTGCAGTCGTATTGTCTGAAGACGGCACGCTGCTTTATGTGGCGAACGCGGCCAGCGATGATATATCCGTGATAGACCTGACGCAGGGAATAGGCGTAGGGCATATTCCTGTAGGCCACCACCCCCGGGATCTGGCCCTGTCACCGGACGGAGACAGGTTGTATACCAGCAATATGGTATCGGACAACGTAAGCGTTATAGACACCGATACCTTAAGTGTTGTAAACACCTTTGCGCTGGCCGAGGATTCAAGATCCACCATCATTCAACAAGGGGAACGTATTTTTCTTACTAGTAGGCCGGATGAGATCGCTCGTGATAACTGGATGGCGTGCGCTTCGTGCCACTTCGATGGAGGCTCTGATGGCCAGATCTGGTTGGGCACTGAGGGAGGGGCACGCAACACACCCATTCTGAGGGGTATTGTGGGCACCTTGCCACTCCACTGGTCGGGGGACCGGCCAAATGTGCAGTCGTTCCAGGAAACGTTGACCAGACTGATGGGCGGGACGGGTCTCTCCCAGTCAGAACTTGATGCGCTGGCTGCTTATCTGAACAGCCTCCGGCCTTTCACCAGCTCGATGCGAGAGCCAGACGGGTCTCTTCCGAAGGCAGCAATCGAGGGCGCTGTTGTTTTTCAGCGAGCAGGTTGCACTGTTTGCCACGCCTTGCCAGGATTCACTGACCGACAGATGCACGACGTGGGCACCGGAGGACCATTTCACGACCATCCATCTGGCAGAGGACAGAAGGTGGTTGAGACTATGGGAATTTCGTTTGACACCCCCAGTCTTCGGGAGCTCTGGTTGACGGCACCCTACCTCCACGACGGCCGGGCCGCGACGTTACGAGAATTGCTATCAACCTTCAACCCCACCGATCGGCACGGACGGACCAGCGATCTATCCGAGGACGAGTTGACCGCTCTTGAAGCCTTCCTGCTAGGGTTGCCGCTCGCTGAGCAAGAACGAGCAGAGCTGTTCGCCGAGTGATATAGCGCTGGGCCTTAACGAATGGTTGCGGGCTCGCCGCCCAGGGGTGATACACCGCGCAAGTTCAACGGCTTTGCGAACCAGCGCCCGTCGATGGTTCCTGCCAATGTGATCTCCATAGAGTCGGCGCCCAGCACCACGTTAGTATATCCTTGGACGTAGAGTTCGTCCTGGTCTAGTTCTACTGTAACTGCCGAGGGAGAACCGGCTATCTCAACGTCTCGTATGAGGAGACCAGGAATGGTCACCGTGTACCGGAGAGACTCGGCGCCGTCGGGGAGATGGAAGGTCACCGCAACCGAGCTGGGAACGGGCAATCCACCCCACCCCAGGGTGATCTCAGTGTCTGCCGTGATGTCGTCCCACGGTTCGGCTACGAAGAAATGGTACCTCGAGTCCATAGAGCCGAGGATGGCCGAGAGGGGGGTGGAGTAGCCATATTCGGACAGGGCCGTCTGGCCATCGGCAACAAGAGGCGGGTCGGGCGCTAGGCCGGTTGAGGGAACAGCACGATCCTGAGTCAAGCTCACGTGGACCGTGTAAACGCCGGACTCACTAACCACAAACGTTTTGTCCCTGGAATCAATGTACCCTATCGGACTCGCCCGATCCGAGAACAAATGGACCTGCCCTGAGGGCGAGGTGACCGTCACCTCCACGGCGACGTCCAGGGTAGGCCAGACCTGGCCACTGAAAATGAAGGTGTCTCCAACCTCGAGCACCGACCCGGGGCGCGTGCCGGTAGGAGTGACGAACAGGTCAACCTCCCTGTCTTCAATGGTCAGAAGTGGGCCGCAGGTCGCTAGTCCCCCGGCCGCGCCCTGGTAGGGGGGACAGATGCGATTGCCCTTGGGGTCCGATAGGCTGTAACTACCGCTTTTGTCTCTAATGGCCTGAGGGACTACTACACCCATCGACGCGTAAGGGACGAAAATATGGACGCTCCCATTCTTGATCACCGCTCCCCCAAAGAAGAGCTTTATGTCTCCCTCTTCATCACCGCTTCGCTCGCCCAGCCCTTCGCTGTCCCAAGTCTCAAAGCAGGTCAAGCCGATCTGGCAGTTATAGGTATCGTGTCCATACCAGTGATTGTGCTCGGAACGCACCTCGGACACGGTATGATGCACGCTGATGTCGGGACGGATAGTGCTGGTGTACCAGTACGCCTTGGAATCGATTGCGTCCGGCCGATGCTGGCCTCCACTGCCATCGGCAGTATGCATCGATAGTTTCTTCATATCCGCTGCGTCGGCGCAATATGTCGCTGAGCACCAGGTGAATTTGCCAGCTACCTGTGGCGCTGCAGTGTCCAAGATACCCATGGGGTCCTCTAATGTAATGGACGGACCGATAGGGCTCATGTCGGCAAGCCAGGCCACGTCTCCTCTGAAGTATGGATAGCTACCCACAGATCTCGCTTCCGGATTCCCAATCTCGTCGCAGGCAGCCTCGCCACATTCCGGATCGAACGTCCTGGTGAAAAACCATGTGCGGAGGGTATTGTCCCCGGCTATGTTGGCCAGCCGCCCGTTGCGCTCACCATGCGCGATCAAACTCGTATCTGGCGTTGCGACAATGGAAGCTCCACTGCGTGTCCCCATCCATAGTGTGCCATCCACAGGATCGGTATAGCTTGCGGTTACCCGAAGGATATACTCACCATGAATGTCAGGTCTCCAGTTCCCATCCGCCACAAAGTATCCAAACCGATTCGCTTTTCCCGACGCTCTGAAGGTTTGCTTCTTAGCGCGATCGCCGTCGGGGAAATGCTCGATTTCAATCTCAATATCCGCGGGCACCCCGGGCTCGACAACGACCACCGGGCTCCACTCGTCTCCGACTTCCAGGGGCGTGCCCTCGAAAGTCCCGAGGGAGAGGTCCAGTGGTTCGGCGACCCAGATATCGTATGTGCCATTTACCGAGAGCTCCTGACCCCATATAGTCCGAAGCTCGCCCTCAAGTGACACGGTATGTAAACCGTAATGGTCAAATGTGACCTCCAGTGCTTCCAGTCCCGTCGTCACCCCGTAAGTCCGGCCGGGACCAGCGAAAGAGCTCTGCACGGGATAAGAGTTGAAGTCGGAACCAGATATGAATGACTGTGTTAAGGACACCTTGTTGGCGAGCACCGTTACTTGACCGTCCGGACCAGTCAGGGAAACCGAAATCTCCCCAAGCGCCGATTCATCAAGGGGCAGCAAGGGGATTTGTGGTTGCATTTTCACAAAGCCCGTATAGGCTAGAGTCGGGAAGAATGGCTCCAATAGATAAGCAACAGTTCTACCCGATAGGGGGTCTTGTAGAGAGGCGATGAACGGTCCTTGAGCAGCCCTTCTGGAGCCCAGAGCGAAACGTCCCTCGTCCTCTCTGGCGACGATACCTCGGATTCCGCCAGAGCCCCAACTCGGACTCTCGTTTAGCAAGGTCGCCGGTATACGAGGCATCTGCGCATTTCCGACACTTACCAGCGGCAAATATCCAATGCCGGTGCCGGTCTCTATCCCTTCGATCCTTGGCTCCATGCTTGAATCCATCGACTCAGAACCATCAGGTTCCAAGACATAAAAAACGAGTCGCGATCGGTACCATCCAGCTGGTAAGATTGACGTCCAGCCCCGCAACTCATACCGCGCTTCAGATTGCATGCATTGCTCAGCGACCGTCATGCCCGGAATCGCCAATTTGACAAGGGCCCAGTACCCTGCCGCTCCTTGATCAGTCTCTATCGGAAGGCCAGAGGGCGTCATGGGTGGGCCATGGGCGTTGAGGTTTACCTGACCCGCGTACTCACCTTCTTTGTCGAATAACCGATATACATGTAGGCGAGGCAGGAAACAGGCCTGCCCGAAACCATCGGTAGTGGCTATTGCTATATACGGCGATTCTCCATCCATCTCTCCCGCGGCAGACCAATTCTTACTTGAGATCGAGAACGGGATTGATGACGCCGCGTGGTCCACGCCTTCGGAGACCCGAACCAGAGCAGTGGCAGTACTCTCAATCCACTGTCCTCGGCAAGAATCCAGGCTGGTGGCTCCCAGCATTATGGTGCTCCCTGGACCTGCAGAGAGTTGTGTAGAAAAAGAGCCGTCGGAGCCGTACTGAACGCACGTCTCCGTACCCCAATCGATGGACGCCACGCGCAGCCAGTCCTTACCGGTTTTGGCAACAACGCTTGGAATTGCACCGGGCGCCCCTGTGATGGAGATATTGCCGCTCCCATCTGGAGCCGAAACCGTGATCCTAGACACCAGGGGCACTTCGTCCCGATCTTGGTAGGTGTAATTGTGCATGGAGTTAGGGTCGATCCACTTACTGGAGAGGTCGGTAATTGAACCTGCGAGGCTGCGTGGTATTGATGGTATCCGGGCGTGGGTTTGGGTTGGGATGGCCTTATGCGTTGGCGTAGGTGCAGCAGCGCTCGTGGATCCAACTGTTGGTGTTGCGATAAGCTCAGTTGCAGGTGTGGCTGGGGGCATCGGCGCGGTCAGAAGTTCGGTGAGCCGCCAAATCTCGATATCGTCTATGAGGGCCTCGGAGCCAGGGAGGGACTCGAAGGCGATCGTTCCCTGGAGCAAAGGCTCTTCATCGGTCAGGTCCAGCTCGAGCACACCGTCTACCAACACCTGCAGGTGCCCTGCAAAACCCTTAATCTCCACCGTGTGCCAAGTGTTCAGATGATAGGAATTCCGATTATCCATCATTTCAGTGAAGTCATCCCCAACCTGCTTGGTTAGGGTGAGTCCTTCTTTACTAAAGCTGAGGAAGTAGCGCGAGAATGGGTTTGCCCCCATTCGATAGTTGAGATGCACGGCCGCGGAACGCACTTTAAGGCGGAACTTGAGTACATAGTCGGTCCAGTCAGCTCCTCGAGTCAGGTTTGCCCAGTAATGGCCTCGACCAAGCAGCACCGTGTTTCCATTCTCCTTGGACACCTGCCAGCCGGGCTCTAGCGACCAGTTCTGGGCGGGGCCGTCTTCGAAGTCCTCGCTGTAGAGAGGTTCACTGGGAGTTGGGGTCGGTGTTGCGATAAGCTTAAGTGCCGGTGTGGGTGTAGGCGCCGCCTGAGGGGAGGCCTTAACCGTTGCTTTCGCCACCACTCTGGTCTCAGGGGTCGAGATATCAGCAATTTGACTTTCCTTGCCGCAAGCGAAGAGAGCCAGCGGGACCAACACGAACCCGAGTACCAGTACTGTTGTATGTGCCATCCTAATTAGCATCATCCTGCCTCGGGGGACATTATAGGCGAAGAAGAATTAAGATAGTGCACCGCGCTACTGTGATCTGAAACCGGCGAGAGGGAACTCGGCTGCTACTCGTATCGCTTAAGTCCTACCCCTCCCTCCATTGCTGCCTAGGCTACACTGCCCCCATAAGACAGGGTCATGTGGGGTATGGCCCGGTTCGGTTCGGGGCACCCCTTGATTCGTGGATGACGTGCCGCTGGCGATAACCCCTATTGGGGGACACCCAAGAACCCGCGGCGCTAAGCCCCGTCACTCTTGCCCATGGGATATACTGTCCCCAGAGGCAGGATGATGCGGGGGGTGGAAGAACCCAGTGGCTAGGAGGCTCGTGGGGCATTATGTACAGAGCAGGGTATTAAAGTGAATCTGAAGTCCATATCGCTATTCCTACTACCCATGCTACTTGCGCTCCTGCTGGCTTGCGGCGGGGGAAGTCAGATTGTTGATAGCCCAGAAGCTAGAGTGGCGGCTAAGGTGGAAGTCGACCCTTCGCCCACGAACGAAGTTCGGAAGTCAAAACCAACAAAACCATCCACTCCCACTAAGGCGGCACCTTCAGCTACTCCCACCCCGTTGCCCATGCTAATCTCTACTCCCGTGTCACCCACGGCCACACCTACCGCCACTCAGGTACCACCTACTACAACGCCCAATCAGGTACCGCCTACGCCAACACCAGCACCTGATCCCTC
>CAYLLU010000067.1:0-7612 GCA_964384845.1 uncultured Dehalococcoidia bacterium | reverse complement strand
CGCTGATTCCGTATTGACCCGGATCCGGGCACAGGCCACAAATGATGAGCGGCGCGAGATCGCCGATGTCATCATAGAAAACAGCGGCAGCTTAGAGCTTCTCAGGGATCGTGTCGAGAGTTTATGGCAAGAGCGGTTGGCAGCCTGCTGAAAAGGTCGTAAGATCGTTTGAGAATTCTCAGACCATTGAAAAAAGAATGTGTAGTAATGCGTAGTAGGGCATGTCCCTATGCTTGGTTTATGAGACTGTGCCCTCATAAAATCACTTAATTTTATTCTGTGGAATTTTTTGGAGGAGAGTCTGGGGCGTACCGGTTTGATTCTGTATATAGACGCTGGACCAGAGTTAAACGAATAACCTCGGCAACGAATAACGGACGGCAGGAGCATAGTGGGGTGTGCGCAAGCCCCATTCTAGGCCGCCACTGCGCAGGAGACACATGACTAAATCGACCAAAACTCTCTATCGCAGCTATATAATCGAGGAGTACCACCTGACCGAGGAGCCCTATTACGTGCCTGTCGGGGACGAGGTGGATCTGTTCGAGGCGGCCTATGAACAGAAGATACCTGTGCTCTTCAAGGGGCCAACTGGCTGCGGGAAGACCCGATTCGTTGAATATATGTCCTACCGCTTAGGCCAGCCTTTGACTAAGGTGAAACAGCGATCCGGAGACGCCACCGGTCCGGTCAACGATAGCCTCAACATCCCGTTGGTAACGATAGCGTGCCATGAGGACCTAACCGCCAGTGACCTGGTGGGGCGCTACTTGCTCCAAGGCGATAGTACCATCTGGATCGACGGCCCTTTGACCAGGGCGGTCAAAGCTGGAGGCATTTGCTATCTCGACGAGATAGTAGAGGCACGCAAGGATACTACGGTGCTGATCCATCCTCTCACCGACCATAGGCGTATCTTGCCTGTCGAGAAGCGCGGCGAGTTGCTGGAGGCGGCAGAGGGTTTTTTGCTGGTGCTTTCGTATAATCCGGGATACCAGAGTGCACTCAAGGACCTCAAACACAGTACCCGGCAGCGATTTATCGCGATTGAGTTTGACTCCCCACCGGCTGATATCGAGGCCAAGATAGTCGAACATGAGGGTGGAGTGGAGACGAAAACCGCGATCCAGTTGGCAAAGCTCGGAGAGAAAGTTCGTAATCTGAGGGAACATGGACTGGCCGAAGGTGCCAGTACACGGCTTTTGATTTATGCTGCCAGATTGATCGCCCAGGGCATCAGCCCGAGGCGAGCGTGCCAGGTGGCCGTCAACTGGGCGGTGACGGACGACAAGTCAATCCATGGAAGTATCGAAGAAGTGATTGCCTCTATATTCGAGTAGCTTGTGGGCCAACTGGACAACGATCCATTATGCTTTGTGGATGCCCCCATTGCTGCTTGGAGTCAGGACAGGCCAAAGGTGACCGTTGTGCGAGTTTTGTTCGGGGTGCAGGCATAGGTAGATGCGCGAACTTCCGATGGCTGCCGTGAGCCGAGCCCTCTCCACTATGGACAGGCCGGCCATATCCGATATCTCTTTAACCCAGGCCGCTGTCTTGGTACTCCTGTATCTGAGAGAAGGGGAGTATCACATCCTCCTCACTAAGCGCAGTGACACCGTACAAGACCACAAGGGCGAGATAGCGTTTCCAGGTGGCAGGATGGAATCAACGGACGCATCACCGTTGGGAACGGCCCTACGTGAGACCTTCGAAGAGACTGGGGTGTGGCCGGACGACGTGGATGTGCTCGGCCCGCTTGGAGGCGTCTCCACCCATTCGGGTTATTTTGTAAATCCATTCGTCGGCACGATACCCGGCCTCTACCGCTTCCAACTGAACGTCAACGAGGTTTCCGAGGCCGTAGAGATTTCTCTGGCGAGGCTTGTGAGAGATGGGACTGTACCGATGGACATACAGGTTGGCGACGAGATTACGAAAAATTTCAATGTTTATCTTTATGAAGGGCATGTTATATTTGGAGCCACTGCCAGAATACTTGGCGACCTGCTGAGGGTACTTGAGCGAGTTCCGGACGAGGAGGCCCCGTGGAGGAAAGGACGAAACTGACGGGCGAACGTATTCGCTCGGCTCTTGGCAAGTATCCCCAGGTGTTGTCCCATCAGTTCGACGAGTCGTGGGAGCGCCTGTCATACGAGATAGAGGGGGAGCAGCTCGAGGGCTGGGCCGAGACGGGACTGCAGCTTGCAGAGCAGGCAGTGCGGTCCTGGGAGGCCGCTAACCAGTACTTTCGAGCCAGTCCGAAAGTACTGGCCGTCATGCCCTTCAACTACTTCCAACGCTGGATGGAGTGCGGGCGCGACCTGTGCAGGAAGTCTCCGAGCCTAGCCGTTTGCTACTTCGAGGCTAGTCCCGGAGCGATGGGCCATCTCCGATCCCGCCATATAAGTACCTGGTCTGACATGGGACTTAGCCTGTATAAGGGCACGTGGAAGTCCAGCACCCTGGCTTGCAAGTTCTTTGAGACCAGCCCCGATCTGCTGTCGAGCCTAACAGTCCCTGAACTGGAGCAGTTTGTTGCTTTTCTCGATAGACTTTCCCGGCGCTCCTACGACATGACGGTAGATGTACTGACTCTGGGTAAGAAGGTATTCCCGCTCCTCGGAGACGACAAAGGTATGTTTATTACTTTGGCGTCTTCCATGGCCGAGACCAGCTGGCGCAGTGTTAAGGGGCTTTTCGAATCGGCCAGCCGATCCCTACCCAACATTCGTCCGGAGCAGCGAATGCGTTTCTTGGAATTGGCGCGCGGCCTCCACATGGCTTCACTTCAGAATGTCCCCGCAGCCATGCTGGACATGTCCGACTCTCTAGGGCGGGTGAATGCTGAACATCACTCCACGCTACTGGGTCTGGCCGAGTCTATGCTGAGTGTTGCTCCTGCCTCGGTGCCGGAGTTCGTCAAGAGTTGCCCCATTGTGCTTGAACGGGTCACCATAGGGCAACTGGATAATTGGTACCACGAGGGCATGGGGATCCTGTCCGAAAATTCTGACGGTGGACTCGCATACTTCAGAGTCGAGTCGGCTCGATCCCTCCGGGTGCTCGAATCGATCTCATCCAGTGTCGAGTTCACGCGTATCAAGGATCTGATGGAGTTGTATTGTCGGGCCCTGGCTGGGGCAGAGGTCAAGCTCGCTGTAAGTGATGAGCTTACTGAAAAGAACATCGGCTGGGTGTCAAAAGAGGCACCTACTACCGAGGGCACGACCGTATTTGTACCTTCCTTAGCTGATCAGTACCAGACCAAACTAGAGAATTTTTCTCTGTTCAAGGTGATCTCGACGCACCAGGTGGCGCACCTGGAATTCGGAAGTTTTGAGTTCGATTATGACATGTCGTCTACCCTCTTCGAGGATCTGCGGCCCAGGTTGTTGGAATTATCGGAAAAGATGGTCTCCGAGAACAAAAATGCCATGGGCGACGGTTCGGCGGAGAGTGGCTGGATCACAGATATGCAGCGGTTTTTCAATATATTCGACGATCGGCGCCTGGCCCTAGATATTTTCACTGTTATCGAAGACTCGAGGCTGGACACCCGCGTGATGGTCGAATACCCGGGCATAAAATCAGGCTATATGACGGTGCAGCACGAGGCACTTCAGGGCCGTCCTCAGATACAGTCTCTGCCGCTGCGGGAAGCACTGGTGGAGTTTCTTGTAAGGGGCAGTCTGGGTCAGACGAAGGGCTTGCGGGTTCCGTCAGGCCATAAAGAAAGAGCGACCAGAATTTCCAATATCGCCCGTCTTGTCCAGGTTGAGGGTGCGGTCGTGGAGGACTCGGCGGAGGCGACTCTCCGGGTGTATGCCATTCTTTCTGAGATGCCGAACGAGCAAGTCTCGGAGGATGACTGGGAGAACCTGGATCTACCGGACGAGGTTGAATCGGGAGAGGAAGAATCGACCGAAGGAGCGGTCGACCAACTCACCAAGGGAGCTGGAGAAAGTGACTTCGGAAACGACGAGGAGTACAGTCCAAGCGAGGATGTGGACTATCGAGGAGACTTCAAACCTGAGCTTGTCCAGATGCTGACTCATCTCCGTTTGCAAGAGGGCGAGCAGAGCGTCGATGCTGGTTCGGAGGCGATCACCCAGGAAATGGTCGAAGAGATGCTCCAGTCCAGTGCAGAGGTGGAGACACCCGATGTTGGCGGGGCCGGGCAAGACTCGTTAGTGTCGTTCGCAGACAACCTGCTAAAAGAGGCGGGTCTTGGAATGCCCCAGACCCCTGGTATGGGGCAGGGTCCGTTGGCTCATCTGAATGATGACGGTGGGCCATTGGACACTAATGAGCCTCAGACGTTTGTCTACGACGAATGGGATTTTCGAGCCGACGATTACAAGCCGAACTGGTGCATCGTTCGACAGAAAACTATGACGGAAGGAGATTCCGCCTATTTCGGTGAGACGTTGCACAACTACGGATCCCTGGCGAGCCAGATACGACGTCAGTTCGAATTACTGGTGCCAGAGTCGTTTCGCAAGGTACGAAGGTTGGAGGATGGGGAGGAGATCGATATAGACGACGTGATCGAGGCGGTGATAGACGCTCGTACAGGAAACGGATCGAATGACAAGATTTACTGGAGGCGCAACAAAGTCCACCGCGACGTGGCCGTCGTGTTCCTTTTGGACACCAGTGCCTCGACGGCCGAGGCTATCGAGGAGTCGAAAAAAGTGGCTGACGATTGGGAGGCGCCCGAGGATCCGGTTGAGTACATGGTATGGCTTCGAGGACGCCGTGGTGATGGGATGCGTCGGGCCTACAAGCGTATCATCGATCTAGAGAAGGAGGCGGTGGTTCTACTCATCCATGCCCTGGAGGCCACCGGGGATCTCTACGGGATATACGGATTTTCGGGTTATGGTCGAGAGAACGTGGAGTTTTATACAGTCAAGGACATTGGGGAACCGATGTCGGAAAATGTCCATCGGCGCATCGACCGGATCGCGCCACTACACGCCACTAGGATGGGCCCGGCAATTCGCCATGCAACAGCGAAACTAGAGGCTCAGGACGCGCGGACAAAATTGCTATTCCTCATTAGCGATGGTAGGCCCCAGGACAGAGGTTACAGCCGTGAAGGTGTGGAAAAAGAGTACGCAGTCCATGACACTAAGATGGCTCTTGACGAGGCCAAGGAGAAGAATATTAATGCCTTCTGTCTTACAGTTGACAAGAACGGACATGATTATCTCAAGACGATGATCCACGACATGGGTTACGAGGTCCTGGACGACATTTACGAGTTACCCAGGCGCCTGCTCTATCTTTACCGCCGCCTGACGATCTGAGGATCGCGAGGTAAATATTACGTGCTGTGTGTTAAGAAGTGCTGCTGAACCCAGAACACAGAATCACAAACCACTGATGCTCTGCTCCGAGTCTAAATTATGCGCTATGCTCGTTCTTAGTCTGAATGCTGATGGAAAGGGGTGTGCGTATGGGCACAGTTTCTTATACGTGTAATATACCCCCATCTCGGGCTCCTGTGTCCATACGGATACTCAATGATTATACGCCGATTCGCTCCTACAACATCTATGACTCACCATCTTTCCAAAAGGGTCTGAAGCGTAAGATGGTGTACTGTGTGATCTAGTTTTCGCAGGAAAGGACGCACAAAGACGCAGAAAAGGGAAGGCGTTTAGAAAAGAGATTCGACCTCAGACTAAAGTTTGATGGCTGTCATGGGTTTTATGACAGGTATAATGGCAATTTCATCATATCTATCGACTAATGAATAGGGCAAAACCCAAGCCAAGGGTAATCATGTCTGGTCGAGTGAGGTAGCGGTGTACCATAACACTGTGGAGATGAAATTAAAATGCGTGTAACTGCGCTATCTGGTCGGGAATACTCTGAGCTGGGCCATTTAGGGGTGGTTTGGTTTTACCTAGTAGGTCGTACAACTACAGAGGGAGAGTCTCTAGGATCGTCATGTTTACCTGGTCGTTTACTCCACCTGGGACTAGACCGGTGAGAATCTTTGCTGCTTGAGGATGCGTAGTTCCGGTTCCTCTTCTCGTCGCCTGTCTTGTTCTCTATTGTCTGGCCCCAGGCAACGGTGTTACGCTTGTCCCTCGTACTTGCGTGGCCAAATGACATCACGCTCTCAAACTACTACACAAATAAATGAGGCACACCGTTGCACCTGGTTGTTGATGGTTATGGCGCAGATAGCGCAAAGTTGCAGGACGAGGATTTGGTACGTACCTTTCTTGACGAATACCCGGACACCATTGGCATGACGAAGATGATCGCTCCACAAGTTTACACCTATCGCGGACCTGTCGCGGAGGACTGGGGAGTATCCGGTTTTGTGCTGATTGCTGAGAGCCATATCAGCGTCCATACTTTTCCTGATAGGGGTTACGTAAATATCGATATCTTCTCATGTAAGGATTTCAATACGGATTCAACTCTGAAGGATGTCAAAGAGGTCTTTGGTTTGCCCAAGGTCAAGGTATGGCGGATGGACCGCGGGGCTGAGTACTCTACGCCCGCTGAAGCCCACATAGGGATGCTTCAGGAACGCTCTTCGATCTCCTCAGATGGCGGACCGACTGGTGGGTGAAGTAGAGGAAATCCCGCGCCACTGGGACACGTTTCTTGGTGCGCCGCTCGATGCCCGGGATCTCGACGATGCCAGTGTCGTAATTCTCCCCATACCCTATGACGGTACTACCTCGTATCGGACCGGATCCCGCTATGGTCCGAAAGCTATCATCACCGCTTCACGGCAGCTCGAGGACTACGATATCGAGCTGAACCGCGACATCTCCGAGGTCGGGATTTACACCGTCGCGGAAATGGAGATCGATGTTAGTGGTCCTGAAGCCATGGTGGGGCGGATCGAACGTGTAGTACGCCCGCTCGCAGAGACCGGTAAACTGGTGGGCCTGCTGGGTGGCGAACACACTGTGACGATAGGTGCCGTGAAGGCGTTTCGTAATGTATATGAGGACCTCTCGGTGCTGTATCTCGATGCCCATGCGGACCTTCGAGATGAATACATGGGGAGTCCTTGGAGCCACGCATGTGTCGCCAGGAGAGTCGCGGAATCTACTCCACTGGTGGAAGTAGGCGTTCGCAGTATGAGCGTACAAGAACGCGTGTTTGCCGATAGTAGGCCAGTACCTATTTGGTATTGGCCACCAGCAGGAAGCGATCTTGATGTGGTCGCCGATTGGGTTCTGGAGGGCTTGTCAGACAATGTCTATGTCAGCATCGACCTAGATGTGCTGGACTCTTCCTTGATGCCGGCAGTGGGTACACCGGAGCCGGGGGGAATGGGATGGGACGACGTGATCAGGTTGCTTAGGGTAGTGGCAAGATCACGTGATATCGTCGGCTTCGATGTGACTGAACTGAGCCCTCCGGAGGGGCCGGAGGCATGTGCGTTCACTGCAGCTAAAATTGTATATAAATTAATCGGTTACGCTACGGAGGTATCTGATTCTTGAAGTTCCTGCCGATTGACCACTGTTAGGCCCTTGACTAGAATATAGGCGAGGGCCTTGCACAAGTGAAGCCTGTTTACACATGCCCCAGTGGCGCAACGGTAGCGCAGCCGATTTGTAATCGGCAGGTT
>CAYLLU010000066.1:392-7926 GCA_964384845.1 uncultured Dehalococcoidia bacterium | reverse complement strand
CACCGTACCTACTGCCAAGTAATCAGCGCCCGTCGCCATCGATTCACAAACCTCTTTCATGCTGTTGTTAGAGCGTCCTACAAGCTGCTCCCAACCGAGGGACCGTCTGGCCTCCCTCACCGGAAGATCTCGCTGTCCGACATGCAGGCCGTCAGCCTCCGAAGCTGCCGCAAGGGCAGGGTTGTCGTTCATAATGAAAAGTACGTCGTGCGTCTGACACAACGCTCTCATCTTCAGTGCTTCGGACAGAACATCGATGGCATCGCGGGTTTTGTCGCGGTATTGTAGCACCTGTGCACCACCTTCAATCGCTGCACGTGCGATTTCAAGTGTTGACCTTCCAGCGGTCACATCTGGATCTATGATCACGTACAGACCACGAATCCTCGATGTCGCCTCACTGCGGAGTTCCCGACCAACTTGTTGCAGCACGCGTGCGATGACCCTCTCGGTATGGGAAACCCACTCTGTCCTCAATATCAGACCTTCGCTGTCTCTAAGTGATGTCAGCGTGCCAAGGACATCATATATCTGGGTCGCGGCCTTTAGGGCCAAGCGTAACGGCTGGGCCGTGAGGCCTTGATAGGCCAAATGGCGCTGCTGTCTCTCTAACTGTGGTAATTCCCCGGTGTCCACCACTGGAAGTGACTCTCGGAGCAAGTGGATTTCAGAGGAGAGTTCTACCGGGGTCGTGACAAAGGCTTCTAGGAGATGGATGTTCTCGTTCAGAGCGTGGATTTGAGCTGCGATGAATGGGTTCATGGCTGGAATTCTAACATGGGGTAGTAGGCGACAATATCGGAGAACCAGACTAGCTCGGGATCAAACCTCGACCATGTTAGCGAGAATGTCGATGTACTTGAAGCATCCATTGTGGCTGATCTGTATAGGAGCCGTGTACATGTGCCACTAGCGCCTTTTGGTCTTGTGGGTCGGCAGATCCACTTTTACCCTCTTGATTATCTTAAGCACTTCCAAGGTTAGATAGCCTCCTTGATCGAGCAGGTCCTTAGGCCCACTATTTCTCGCAACTGAAAGAACGAGATAGCCTCAGTGTATTTTGCCAAAAGGACGCTTTTGACGGATCTGTATTGGATATGTCGGCAACGAATTGACACAACCCTACGCATAGTGCTTGTTCATATCATCTTTTCTCACATATTACCAAAGAATACGTAATGTCCTCACCGGGATGCGCCAGATGACTTGATTGGTTCAAAACTGAAACGGTGAATAGGACAGGGTCCTAGTTCTTTGAGGATTCGGATATGCTCGCTCGTCCCATACCCCTTATTCTTTGCAAAGTCGTAGCCGGGAAATATTGCGTCTTGCTCTGCCATCATCCTGTCCCGGGTAACTTTGGCTACCACCGATGCCGCTGCTATTGACAGGCAAGTCGCGTCGCCCTTGATGATCGCAGATTGTGGTATATCGATACCGGGCAATGGAAAGGCATCAAGTAACAGGAACTGGGGCGTCAGCACTAGAGAGTCGAGTGCCCTGATCATTGCAAGACGGGTCGCGGGCACTATGCCCAGTTCATCAATTTCCAAAGCGGATGCGGCACCACTTTGCATTCCCAGTGCATTTTCCTCTAGGTGTGCAAACACATCCTCGCGCCTCTTCCGTGTCATGACCTTGCTATCACGGATGTCTTTCACCCAACGTCCAGTCAGGTCCCTAGGCATGACAATCACACCCGCTACCACAGGACCGGCCAGAGGACCTCTGCCAGCCTCGTCCAATCCAGCAACGAGCGAGTAGCCTTTTCCTAGGAGGGCGGTCTCCGCACTGTAATTTGGGCGCGGATGCTTACTCAAGAGGTTTTCTTGATAGGATTGCGTTCACTGGAGTTGACCCTTGTACAGGATAATATGTGTCCTGGACCGATGCGGGGTCCACTTCAGACTATATGGTGTTCTGTATGCCGCCAGGAACCGCCAGGATCGGCGAGGGTTCTTGAACTTCAATGAATCCACCACCGACAACCGAATCTCCGTCGTAGAAAACGGCTGGTTGACCTGGAGTAACGGCCCGCTGCGGTTTTTCAAAGTGTACTTTGGCCCAATTCCCACTCGGTATCAGTGTGGCTTTGTTTGCCAAGGACTTATATCGGATTTTGACGGTGACGGAAATTGGACCTTTGGGGGGGCTTCCGGATATGAAGGAGAGTCCGCTAGCCCACAAGACATCTTGGTAAAGATCGCTCTCCGGACCCACTGTGACTCGATTGGTCTCCGGATCGATCTTTGTAACGAATAGTGGGCTGGTTGAACCACCTGTAAGCCCGAGGCCTCGGCGCTGTCCAATGGTAAAGAACTGTACGCCGGGATGGTGCTTGAGCAGGGTGCCGTTCATATCCACAAGATCACCACGTCTAGGCTTTCCTCGGTCTTGAATAAACTTACGATAGTCACCCGATGGAATAAAACAAATTTCCTGGCTGTCCGACTTGCCGGCCACGGCGAGTCCGGCCTCGGCCGCCATTTCACGCACCTCTTTCTTGTTCACTTCGCCGATAGGTAGCAATAGTCTGCGCAACTCTTTCTGTCCCAGTGTGAACAGCACGTAGGACTGGTCTTTGGAGGGGTCCAGTCCCTTCAGTAGTCGGTATTCATTTCCAGACCGGCCGATACGTGCGTAGTGGCCAGTTGCAATGTGATCCGCCTCTAGAAAGAGGGACCGCTTCAGCAGAAAATCGAATTTTATCTTGTCGTTGCATGCCAGACATGGGTGGGGTGTGCGACCACGATCGTACTCTTGGCAGAAGTAGTCGACGACGTGCTCCTGGAATTCGCGCTCCAGGTTCATTACGTAATGGGGTACTCCGATCTTTTGGCACACTCGACGAGCATCGTCGATGTCCTCTACTGAACAGCAACGCTTGGCGTTGGCCGGTACTTCGTCACGTTCTTCAGTCCAAAGTCGCATAGTGACGCCCACGACATCGTAGCCCTGCTGTTTTAGCAGTAGCGCTGCGACGGAAGAATCAACGCCGCCAGACATAGCAACAATAACGCGTCCCTTTACCATACAAAGAGCCTAACACAGCAGGCCTCGTCTGCGCAGTGTTACAGCCAACATCCCGGCGGAGTATTTTTACGCATACCTCTTCTAAATTGACAGGTTTCGTGTCCAAAATATGCTATGAGATATAACTCGGAGGGTTTATGGCAACCTCTCGGACTGGTAGAATCTCTTTTTGAGGCGGCCCTGGCGGCGGGTGATGGCAAATAGGTGCGTGTATTGGTTTTTGGTCTTTTGCTCAACAATCACAGATTTCCCTGTACCCTCAAGAGTCATATTTAATTGGAGAGAAAGACTGTAGGAGGCCACATTGGAATATTCCACTATGGAAGAAGTAACGCCTGGAATTAAATTAAAGACCGTTAGCGGAATCGTGGTTGAAACCACGGGCACATCGCTCTATGTAGAGTCCACCGATGTTCACGTGCACGAGGTCATAATTACCGAGGGGGTCGGTGAGGGCAACAAATATTATTGTAACCTGGACTCGGCTACACTCATAGAGTAGAAAACCTGGCAGGTTGACCCTGCCATAGTTCGCTAACTACAATGCGGTTGCGTGAGATGGAACTTGGGAGGTTCTGGTGTTCCGATCGATGTTCGGTAAGAAACGAAAATCGTCGGACTCAGCGTCCATTGGCGAGAGTATCTCTGATGCGGTTGTTGGAGATGTTTTTACCGTGACTGATCTGTCGATCGAGTACGAAGACTCTTACTTCGTCATCGAGAAGCTCAATCGCTACAAGAGTGACGGGGGTGAGTGGTACGAAATACTCGGTGTTGATGGTGATAAAAGACTCTGGGTCTACTGGTCAGGGTTCCGTGGCGTGAATGTATCTATCATGGCAGACGAGAGACCAGTCGGTCTCTCGTCCCTCGGCCTCAACGAGGCCGCACTTGTTCAAATGGACGAGGAGCATTCCATCGACAGCTTCGTCGAAATTGACGGCGAAACCTATTACTATAGTAATAGTTCCGAGGCGTTCTTCTTTGAGGACAATCGAGGTAAAGGCCAGGGATTTTATGTGTGGGATTTTGCCTCTGAGGACGGGCGCAAATTATTGTCTATAGATAAGTGGGAGGGCATGCCCTTCCAGGGCCATTTTATCGAATCGGTTGCACCGGAGAGTCTCTCGCTCTATAAGCACTAATCGCCCGACGGGCGACTGGAGGAACCCATGTACGACTCATTTGTCAACACACTCGAATTCTTCCCTAGAGGCCTCGTATACGTTGGGCTCGGAATCATAGTCCTTGTGGTGGCCAAGTTGATTCTTGACGTTGTTACGCCCTACAGGATTAATCGGCAGCTCGCTGACAAAAACAACAGTGCCCTGGGGCTGAGCATTGCTGGCTATTTCATGGGCGTGATAATCGTATTTGCCGGGGTGTTGTACCAGCCGCTGAGTATCGTGCGCGATGATCAGTGGCAGTGGACCGGTGATTTCTGGCTGGATGTTCTCGAGGTGGCCGTCTATTCGCTGGCGGGTATAGTTTTGCTCAACCTCTCACGACTCTTCGTTGACCGTCTCGTTCTATACCAGTTCAAGACAGAGAAAGAAATCATTGAAGACCAGAACATGGGTGCGGCAGCCGTGGAGTTCGGCGTCTACGTATCTGCGGCTCTCGTCATCGCGGCGGCGACGGCCGGCTCCACAGGGGGTATTGAAGGCGTATCAGACGTTAGTGTGGTCGAGAGCGCGCTCAGATCCTTGGCATTCTTCTGCATGGGAATGGTGGTACTCGCGGTTTTCAGCTATTTCTACGAACTCACCACGTCCTTCAACATCCATGATGAGATCGAAAAAAATAATCCTGCCGTAGGTGTCGCACTGGGTGGGAACTTGGTAGCAATTGGACTAGTCACATTCAAAGCGGTATTCGGAGAGTTCATTGGCTGGAGCGAGAGTATCGCATCGTTCCTCACATTCGCGGTCATCGGCTTCGTGCTCATGTACGCTGTCCGTTTGGTAGTAGACTTCGCTTTGCTACCTGGTACCAGGATATCTCACGAGTTAGCCGTCGACCGCAACCTCGGCGTAGCGTTCATTGAGAGCGGGGTAGTCGTTAGTGCTGCGCTGATCCTCTACTTCGCCATATAGTAATTCCCTGTAGAGAATTCACCAGAGACCCTTGTCCTACATCGGACAAGGGTCTCTATATTTTCAGATCAGAGGGGTCCAATATAGACTTGGCTATTATCAGTTTGCAATTGGATCTAATTGGTACATGGGTGATCTTTGCCAATATGGAGTTAAACTTTTGAAGTACTAGAGTGTTGCGATTAATCGCCACGTAAGATTAATCGCCACGTAATAGGAAGTACATCGGTTGTGAAACTGAGCCACCACCATTTTTGGCGGACAACATAAAGTTTTTATGTGATCGGCTAAGCTGGTTCTTGTTCGACGTTGGGGTGCGCAAGATATCTAGCGCGGCGAACAGCCTGTCTTCGGCTGATCTCACGTTGTCTTGTTTCGTCGTCTGCCTCAACCAACCCAAGCCCCGTTTCTATGACCTTCTCTAGATCGGCATCATCCATAACTGGGCGGTCCACTGCCGAGGTCAGCAACGACGTGAAGTAGCATTCGACGTCTTGAGTACCCATCTCTCCATCGTTTGCTAAAAATACATCAACTAGGAACGTCGTGCGGATCGGGTCTAGCCCCTCTGCCTCGTAAACCAAAGGTCTTAGGTCCTGGCCATGACCCGTGCCGAAGTCAGCAACGAGTGCCTCGTCATCGTATAACACATCTGCGAATATGCTGTATCGCTCGTCGTGCAACTGCGCTTCCTCCACAAGTCCTTTCAGCCTGGTGTGGCCAGCTTCCGTAATAATGCTCGATCCAGACGGTGTTTTCATCTTAATCAGTCCTTGGTACACGAGACGAATGATCGTGCTATTAGAGGTTTTAAGTCCGCCTTCCGCTGCCGATCTTAGTGCAGTGCAGTCTGAAAGCCACTCCAGCAACTTAGGAATATCAGGCCAATCTCCGCGAGTCACTGCATACTCCAGTGGGGTATGACGCTGCTCGATCACCAGATCAAGCAACTGCATTTCGGCTCCTGTTTTGACCTCCCGAAGATGGGGAGCGATGATGTCGGAGGGTTTGATCTCGAGCCCATGGTTGACAAAAAATCTCAGAGAACAGCGTGTGGCGCGGGTATCGTAGAGCATCCGAGACAACTCTACATACATCGCATGAGAGTCAGAGTAAATCTCCGTGCGGAACAGTATCTCTTTATTGGAGCAGGCTGAATAGTGGTCGCCGAAAATCCGAACAAGAAGACTACCAAGATCTTCGTTCGGGATGAAATCTAGTGTGGAGACCTCATAGGCATCTTGCAGGGGCATGTTACCCAGTGTTACACGGAGCAGAAGTGCGGCCGGCGCCGTCCTAAGTTGTAGTGACAGAGGTGGTGGACCTTTGGCGTACCTAGGCACAGTTGTCGCTGAAGAGGCGTCAGTATCTGTGTTCAGGTCGCGTCGGCCCTACAATCATCTGGCTGCCCCCGAAGCCTCGGAATCCACCGCTCCGGCCGCCCCTTGCGCCCGATGATCGTGTGGAAGCCGAACCCCATCTGCTTCGGACGCCGGTACTGCTGTTCTTGAACGCGCCGTTGGTTTGCTGTTTGGACTTATATGACTGTCGCGCTGTGCTCTGCCTGCCTTTGGCGGAATTGTACGCAGACGCAGAATAGCCTCCGCGGCTATTGAAGTACTTACTGTTTCTCGAAACCTGGGACCGGTATGCATTAGAACTGCGATAGGTACTGCGGGATCTATTCAGACCGCCGCGAGCATATGTGGGAGGAGTTGAGTAGTAGTACCCGCGAGGGCTCAATGACGAGATAACGAGGTAAGTGAACAGGAAGTCGCCGCCGCCGAACCCGCGGTTGTAATAGGAATTCGACCCGTAGCCCCTCATCTGGTGTTGCTTCTCGCGCTCTACTATATCGAATAGTTTATCGTCGGACTGGTCGTCGATCTCATAATTGCCGCTTAGGTCTTCCCATCCTTCCAGGACCAAGGCATCCGGATCCTGTCGTGCCCTAATGAGCACAAGGCCGTCCCCTTCGTAGATTTCATTGACACGTCTCTCAAACTCCGTCACACTCTCCGCTTCACGGAACGCCTTTTGCACCTCTTCTAGGTTTATGCGGCCGGCGGCACCGTCAGTCGCGGCCCATTCGTCGTAGTTGGGTCCTAAACTACAGGCGGCTATCACTGGCCCGGCAGCGATCAACGCCCCGGCGACCGTCCCGGTGCCCACTCTACCCATTTTCGTGGTCATGTCGGTCCTCCTCGCAGTCCCTAGTATAAAGACTCAGTAGCGTATTAGCCAACTGGTTTTTTGCACGGTTCATTGTCGAATAAGTGGAGTCTATTCTAGGATAGCTTGTAATTCTGACAGCACGACAGTTTCTACCGCTGTCTCAGGCTCGTCTCCTTTGTGCTCGGATGTATCGAGAAGTCGAGGAACGACCGAATCGACTACGTCCTTTT
>CAYLLU010000066.1:0-382 GCA_964384845.1 uncultured Dehalococcoidia bacterium | reverse complement strand
ATGTAGGCCTCACGGCATCGGGCGGAAAAATCGGCAACCGCGGTTCGGTGTCCCCATGGGCTCAGGAGCATCGCGGCTGTCATGCCGTCCAGCATTCCGAGATGCGCCTGCCACGCCTCATCCGCAGTCTGTACTAAACATATCTTCGCCAAATTGTCGAATATGGTTGTTCCGACCGCGACTCGAACTTCTACTATCCGGTCCGTCACCGCATCGACGATCTCCTCTGACAGTGCCTCGATGCCGAGTCCCCACATCGGCTGACAGTTTAGGCCGTAGTCTAAACGTGCCTCATCGGACATTCTGTAGAACTGATCAGCGTATTGGCCAGACGAGGTAACTTGGAAATGACGTTCGACCATCCGAATAGACGCCTCCTCTG
>CAYLLU010000065.1:1260-7968 GCA_964384845.1 uncultured Dehalococcoidia bacterium | reverse complement strand
CCGCCTCGCACGCGACGAGCAGCGCCGAGCGAGCCGCCTGCCATATTAGGAAGGAGCTTGAGAGGAGAAGAGAAGAATCGAGAGAAGAGAAGAGAAGGAAAGGACGAGAGAAGAGGTTCGAGTCAGGTGACCGGCCCCGCGCTTGCCGGACTGGCCAACCTTGGCCCCTATCCTATGATCGCCGCCTTTATGCCGAGCATGTTGGGCGGAGAGACCCTCGTATACTACGATCTCCGCGCACGGAAAGAAGGATACTCTATCGAAAATCTCGTTCAAGAGATGGGAGCCGCTTAGTAACATGATCGACAACTCGGAACTCAAAGACCAGCCCCCCATAAAAGTGGAGACAGTCCGGCGTAAGAACAAGGTAACTCACGTTCAGTCAAGAATACTGAGGCGCAAAGACATCGCCCCTGATCTCTGGATCATCTGGATCGAGAAGCCGGAGGGTCTTACATTCAAGGCCGGCCAGTACTGCACGATTGGGCACGACGGAATAGAACGCGCCTACTCCATCGTCTCGGCCCCTCACGAGGATACCCTGGAGCTATTCATCGAGCTGGTCCCCCTCCCGGAAGGTGTACTTACGCCAAAACTGTGGGATCTGGGCGTCGGTGACACGGTTACTATCCGGCCTCGGGCCAAAGGCAGATTCGTCTTCAAGCCCGCACTTACGAACCAGCTACTTGTGGCCACCGTAACTGGGGTCGTCCCCTATGTCAGCATGATGCGCGACTATCTTTACACTGGCCTCAGCGGCCACCACTTCTACATCATCGAGGGCGCCAGCTACCAGGATGAGCTAACCTATGACACCGAGTTAGCCACCCTAGCCACCGAGCATCCGGATATAATCACCTATATCCCCACACTCAGCAGGCCCGCAGAAGAGCGCAACGCAGGCTGGTCAGGAGAAACCGGGCGTGCTAATGAGGTCGTGGAAAACTGGATCTCAAAGTGGGAGTTGTCCCCCGACGATACGATCGTATACGCCTGCGGTCATCCCGGCATGATTGAGGACGTGAAGACAAGGCTCCTGCCCCGAGAGTTCAAGATAGAGGAAGAGCGCTTCTGGAAACAGGACTAAGTGCTGGTGTTACATACTGTACAGGCTTGGAGTTAGTTTCTGTCCACATCTAAGAGACTGCTGATCGATGTTTGATTCTATGGTCGGGATTATCGCGAACCACGCGGCAGGTAAGGACATCCGCCGTATCGTCTCCCAGGGACGATTCATATCGAACCAGGAGAAGGTGAACACCCTGGCGCGTGTCATCGCCGGCCTCGTGGCGTCGGGAGTGAAGCGAGTCGTGTTCATGCCAGATATCGCGATGCTTGGCGCAGCTGCGTCATCTAAGGTATCAGGAAACATCACCACCGAGATCCTAGACTTCACCCCGTATAACGAGGAGCGGGACTCCACTACGGCGGCGGCCATGATGGCTAATATGGGAGTGGGATGCCTGATCACACTCGGGGGCGACGGCACTAATCGGGCGATTGCGAAGGGGTGTGGCGACATGCCCGTGTTGCCCATCTCCACCGGCACCAACAACGTGTTCCCGACGATGGTGGAAGGAACCATAGCCGGCCTGGCGGCAGGTGTCGTGGCGCGGGGCAACATAGACGGAGAGTGGATCACGCCCGCCAGCAAGGCCCTTGAATTGCGTGTCGATGGGGAATTCAAGGATCTGGCCCTGATTGATGTCGCCGTCAGTAAAGAGCGATTCATCGGCGCCAGAGCCATCTGGAATGTGGATACGCTGCACGAAGTATATCTGACACGAGCCGAACCAACCAGCATCGGGCTCTCCGCTATTGGAGCTCACTTGAAGCCCCTATCCGGGGGGGACGATCGTGGGTTACACGTGAAATTGGGAGAAGGGAGCATCCACGTTGAGGCACCAATAGCACCGGGCTATATACGACGAGTAGGCATCCAAGATTGGCAGATCATTGGTATGGGCAAGCCAGCCATTATCGGGCTCCGGCCATGCACCATAGCTTTGGACGGGGAGCGGACCTTCAGCCTGGCGCCACATGCGGTGGCGGAGGTGGTGCTCACAAGAAGTGGTCCCAGAGTAGTGTCCATAAAAGAGACTATGGCAGAAGCAACCCGCCAAGGCCTATTTAAATCTTGATACCAGGAGGGTAAGGCGCTCCTTTTTTTGCTTCTTAACCCCTCTACAGCAAAGACGCCAACGCGACCTATCCCACGAATTACGAACTCGCAGCAGCCACACTCACCACCTTATGAATATAACTTGGTGAGTAGCATTGACCTAAAATTTTGCACCCACGCCGGAAGAGCAACAATCAGCGAAGTTTTACATGCTGCACTAGAAATAGGTTACCCAAGGACTAACGTCCACCAGAAGGCAACGCGTGCCCTATACAGATCACACCGAAAGAGGAAGAACCGCATCATCACCGTGCGAAATACGATCTAGGAGAACTACCAAGATCCCCTTGTAGTGCCCTGCATGATGCCACCAGTCACAAGTCCCCGACGAGAATCAATCACAGGACAGCACCCACATCCGGCATCCAGCGCGCGTGTCCACGCGGTGAAGTGATGTGCGATTCTTTCTGGGACACGTAACGCCATCAGTTCAAATGGATGCCTATCTTTACAATCATCCGAACGACTACGCAATCACATCGCGGTTCTTGAAGTGATTCATGGCCATCTACAGGCTTCCGGTTGGACAACTCTAGTCAATCCCATAGGAATCGACTGTTTTCGTCTAGTCTAGCTCTTGCCTATTCTGAACAGCTTGGTCCCACATACACCGCAGGTTCCCTGGGTAGCAGGTCGTCCGTTCTTCAAAGTCACCTGATTTGATCCTTGAATCTCTCTCTTCGTCCGACATTTCATGCAATACGCTTCCATCTACAACCCCCTGCAAACAGATTGGTGTGCACATCTTATCTACAGAAGTGACACATGGCAAGTCCATTACGGATTTTGCCCGTCATTTTTGTCTAGTTCCATAGGTCCAAGATATCTGTGATTAGGCCTCCAGACTATCTTCATAGATAGACTTAGGAGAATAAGATCACCCTAGGCCGCCATCTGAATGGAGCGCAAGGTTCTGTCGGCACTGGGTGATTACATCATTGAGAGGAAACCGGCCCGCAAAAAGTGACACATCTGATTGATCCAGACCTCGGGACAGGCAGGGAGGATGGCGAAGACTCCCAAACGGAAGGTAAAGTTACCCGAGAAACAAGCATCCGTGATTCGATCATCTTTAGGCAAACCATAGGCCGCAGAAAAGCGGACGGAACCGACCCGGTCCTTTGTTTATCGAATTAAAGTTAATACGCGACTTAAGTACATCCCCAAAAAAACGATCAGCATACTCTACTAAGATTGTTAGTCTCGACGTCACGATAAACGATCTGTGTCAGCACGAGATGATCAAGCCCACAAGAACATTATTCTCTCGGACCACGAGCCCACTTAAGCATACGAAGAGAGAGTCCCTCTTGGTTGCATAGGGGTACCTTCAGCAGGAAATCCAAGTACGTAAACAGTAGGAGGATAAGCATATCCTACAACGCAGGGCTGAGGTGCAATTAGAAACTAATTATAGGTACATATAATGCAACTGGCTCGCCAAGGATCGCAGAGCTAGTTATCCAAATCAATGACCTCCTCAGGGCTCAATACGTCTCTTTCCGTTGAATTTACTACAATATCCTCTAAAAACTCGCAAAAAGGTACTAAAAAGGGGTAGTAGAAAAGCATTATCGACCATAGAGTGTAAATCGATCCAATCAAGTCTTAGAGGCATCCTGGATATAGTAGGTTACATCTTAGGACTGACTTAAGGAGGATGATTTATGGGTACAATATCGGTAAACAAGTGTGGTGGGCTGGCCCTGATGTTCGCGCCACTCATCACACTGATTTTCTACTTCTTGCAGCCAGGTGGCTCCCTTATTGACGCTGCAGATCCGGCAGATGGGACAGCGACAATTGGTGCTATGGTTTCCAATGTTGGTATAGGTAAGGTTGTGAGTATCGTAATCCCGATCGGCCTACTCGCCTTCTTATCCGGGATACTTGTCCTACAAGAAAATATCAAGTCGAATGGCAATGGTAATGCCCTGTCACGCATCGGCGTGCTGTTTATCCTGGCAGCCATATTTGGATGGGTAGTAAGTTCAGGGGTATCGCTCGCAATAACCGGTAGTGATCTTGTAGCAGCGCAAGCTGCAACTGTCTATGGGGCGCTCTATTCTGCGACTATAGGCATAGGTTCGATTGCAACAATCCTTTGGGGAATTGGAGCCCTCGCTCTGGCGTTGGCTATTTCAACCAGAGAAGATTCTAATAAGATAGCTGCACTTGTGGCTGCTGCTGGTGCTGTAGCAGTGATTGTAGTGACCATAATAGGCGGATTGGACTCTGCTCAACTAGAGACCATGACCCTGATCACAGGCATCTTATACGTCGTCCACATGGTATGGTTCTTCATGCTTGGCCGGAACCTAAGCCAGGTAGAGTAAGACCCTCTCACCACAAATCAGTAGTTAAAAAGCGGAGTCTGGACAACGTTGTCCAGACTCCGCTTTTTTAATTACTAGTATCGCCACCTGTGAACACTAACACTGGCAGTTCAATAGTAGAACAAACAACATTGAGATACGTTGATCTCACACTGGCGCTTCGTATAAACCAAAAATTTGCCAGCCCCTACGCAGGCTTAGAGACAATCTCCTCAATGATTGGATAGCTCGCTCAGGTACTATCTACCTGGATAAAGTGATCCTTCCGTATCTCAAGGACGCCCCCTTGCCTACATCATTCAAGTAGGTCTCTACCAACTGTTTGCTCTAGTAAATTTGACAGTGTTGACCTATACCTTTTTTTAGTAGATTAGCCTATGTTGTGCAGCGACATGATACGCGATGAGCAAAGTTTATGGCCTCTTAGAGCAGGGCATTCACGTCATACAATCTTTTTGTGGAGGGGCATTGATCTCGACTGTGGATAAGTCGAATCGTTGATGAATAGCGCAGCAATCCATTGAGCTGAGCGGATTTGCCGTTATCGAGATTTTGCGGATTATACAAGTAATACCAAAACTACACCGTGTTCGTGATTATACTAACGATGGTATCTGAACTCAGCACAAGATAAGCCCAACACTACCATAGATAACAGGCCTTCAAATCTATCTACTCCAAGTGCCACATGAAAGTGAAGATTCGCAGCAAGATGATCGTGCAGACTATTACAATGCCTGTTCCAATAAGAGTAGCCATTTGAACTCCCAGATTCTCGGCCAGCGCACCCGCCAGTACACTACCGATAGGCAATCCACCCCACGTCATCATGGAAAGCCCGGATATTCTTCCGCGCAGATCATCGGGGATGATTGACTGTATGGTCCCTTGGACGATGGTGTACAAGAAAGGCTGAACAGTGGTCATGATAGTTAGGGTCAGCAAAGCGGGAATGAACGATGGTGTTAACGAGAAGGCTGCCATCGTCACTATCAAGATTACTACGGAGCCGATTATGAGCCTCCCCTTGTGCCTGAAATTACCCAGTGACGCCACTATTAAGGTACCAAGGACCATACCTAGTCCTGAAATAGACATGAGGATTCCAAGTCCGGTCGGGCCGACCTGATAGACCTCCACGGCATAGACCGGAAGAAGTCCCATGACAAATGGATACGTCAACATCGGTACGATCAAACCGAATATCAACAAGGCCAATACGACTTTTTGTTCCTTGACGTATCCGACACCCTCCACCAACCCTTGAACAGCAGCAGAAAATTTGGGTCTCTCAGTACGCACATATTGAACACGCACTGAAAAGGCGAACGCGGCAGCCGTGTAAAAAAGGAGAGCCTCCAGTAATAAAGTCGCTCCACCACCAATCACGCTTATCAAAAACCCGCCAAGAACCGGTGCGGCGAGACGAGCGACACTAAATCCAAGATTTAAAAGCGCGTACGAATTGATAAGCCCCTCTTTTGGGACGATATTGGCGGTCAGTGATGCCTTAGCGGGCTCGGAGACTGTCCACGAAAAGCCGAATAGGAGCAAGAATGCGAATATCTGCCCTGAGCCTATGTATCCAAATTGGATTCCAATGGCGAAGACCAAGGCCAAGGTCCCTTGATACACGTAAACACCTATAAGCAACTTCTTTCGATCGAGTAAATCGACCAGAAGTCCTCCGAAGGGGCCCACTATCAGTAATGGGATCGACTCCAAGGCCAGTGCGACACTGGTCAAGAAAGGTGACTGTGTAACATCATAGATCAGCCATCCTACAACGACCTGCTGAATCCAATATCCGCCGCCAGCGCCGGAGGAAGCGAGGAAAAGAAGTCTGAAACCGGGATTGCTGAAGGCATCGAAGGTGTGGATCGAGACGGGCACTGATAAGACACCAAGTTTTAATCGACGAGCGTCGAGCTTCTCAGAACCGTGTTTCGGTACATCTTGTAGTCTGGGCAAACTTAAATTACTCTCACCAATTTTTTCACAGTACAAGTGAAGTCTGGACGGATTGTTGGATGATATATAAGATCGGGATGCTTAGTACAGTAAGAAAGGAGGAGGGGTCAGTTTGGCGTACTTTAACACGGTTCTCTTTCTCTTCTCCCCTTTATTAGGACGTATATTAACGTACTCAAGGGGGTATTGATCACAGCGCAATCATGGTGCAGAACATCG
>CAYLLU010000065.1:0-1250 GCA_964384845.1 uncultured Dehalococcoidia bacterium | reverse complement strand
AAGAAAAACGCTTTTTTCTTTCTATTATTGTTATAGGCTATAATACTTCGGGTGCATTAACAAAATGTCTTCATTCCCTGAGTTTACAAAAATTAGATGGTTTTGATGCTGAAATAATTTATGTAGATGACGGATCAACAGATGATTCTGTGAAAATTTTTAATAATGATGGCAAATCACATGGAGATACGGGAGGCCAATCATGGAAATCACCGCTGTCTGGTGGACCATTCTAGCCCTAAGTACCTGGTCATTAATCGCACTTTATATCATTGTGAAGTTCCTCGGGCGAGTGACAATCCTAAAGTCCAAACTACGGGGTGCCGAGGTCCGACGAGGATTCTTAACAGAACAATGGCTGCCTCTCGTAAAACCATATCCTTGGAACCCTCAAAATTTCAGATTTATCGGTGAACCTATAGACGGACTTCAGTTCGAGGACGAGGAAGTAATACTAGTAGAATTCAAATCAGGCGCAAGTAAACTGTCTAATAAACAAGTGCGGATTCGGGATCTCATTGAAAGAGGGAAAGTGTCGTTTAAGGAGGTCAGAGTTAAAATGAAAGATGATGAATTCGAAGAAATCCAGATTGGTTGACGTAGATCAAATCCTCCCTATAACAGTCTAACTTCAGGAGTCATAGTTGAGTATTGATGCGATGAAATACACAGATAATGGAGTTGGAATCGCTCCACAGACAAATGAGGACGGAACTGAATGGGATCAGTGCCTCGGCAACCCGAAACTACGTTATGGGCGATCCCCTGCTCGACTGGCTAGGCCTAGATGGGAAAAAGCAACGCAATGCATGGTCACGGCCTAATAAAGACTAAGTGGGACGCAGGCCCAACAGATGGCCTTGGCGCTCTGGGCGGTGCATGGTGGAGCAGCTCCGAGGCCGAGCGACTTGATTGCTCGATCGGAGATGTTCAGATGATGAAGGAGATCCAAAGGTACAACAAAGTCGATTGTAAAGTGATGATGAAGATCATCCGATATCTAAAATTGCGATCGCCGTTTTCTCGTTGAAGAGAGTCAATGGAAAATTTAGCGGATTCTTTTCTAACATCTGGGGTTTAAAGGGGACTTATCAGTAAGAAGCTAGAAGAACAGAAGGTTCTGAATATAACACCAAGAAATGAGTTAAATCCCTTGTTCGACCTGCAATCTATGGACCGTCAAATGATGCATTGCAGTGGCGACCCCGACCGGATTCGAACCGGCGATCTCTGCCTTGACAGGGCAGTGT
>CAYLLU010000064.1:0-8183 GCA_964384845.1 uncultured Dehalococcoidia bacterium | reverse complement strand
CAAGAATTTGACTGGATACCGCAACCTGGTAAAGTTGGCCAGCGCGGCGCACCTCGAAGGCTTCTACTACTTCCCTAGGGTCGACCGTGAGCTTCTTGAGAAGCATCATGATGGGCTGATCGTGTTGTCGGGCTGTCCTAGCGGCGAAATCCCCAAGCTCATAGTGAATGGTCAGCTCGACGAGGCTCGAGAGACAGCGGAGTGGTACCAGAAAATTTTTGGCGACTACTACTTCGAACTGATGGAGCATGGTGGTGTCCCAGAGTTGCCGTCTATCAATGAAGGACTTATCCAGCTAAGCACTGAGACCGGAATTCCCTTGGTGGCCACCAACGACTCCCATTACGTTCGGCGTGAAGACGCCAACCTGCAGGACATACTAGTTTGTATTCACACTAATACCAACGTCGAAGATTCCAAACGTATGAGAATGACGGAGGACTCGTACTACCTCAAGAGCCCCGAGGAGATGGCAGCGCTGCACCCAGAGCATCCTGAGGCACTCACCAACACGATGCGCATCGCCGAAATGTGCGACCTTGATCTAGATTTCTCGACACTGTACCTGCCAAAGTACCCTTGTCCTGATGACCTAATGTCTGATCAGTATCTGGCAAAGCTCTGCGAAGAGGGACTGGGGCAGCGTGGTGGGCAACCAGACAACCTGCACCAGCAGAGACTGGCCTACGAGCTAGACGTCATCAGGCAGACCCAATATGCTGATTACTTTTTGGTGGTCTGGGACATTGCCCGGTTTGCGCGTGAGCATGACATTTATTTCGCGGTGCGAGGCAGTGCGGCCGGCAGCCTAGTCCTATACTCCCTAGGCGTCACAGATGTCAACCCTATGATGTACGACATAGTCTTTGAGCGCTTCTTGAACGTCGAGCGCAAGGAGATGCCTGATATCGACATGGACTTCCAAGACGACCGGCGTGTAGAGGTGCTAAACTACGTCGTCGCGAAGTACGGACAAGATCATGTGGCCCAGATCATCACCTTCGGAACGCTAGGTGCCAAGGCTTCGATCAGGGACGTAGGTCGAGCACTCGCCATTCCCTACGAGCAGGTCGATCGGATAGCCCGATTGGTACCGAACCGCCTAAATATCAAGCTCCAGGAAGCTATTGACGAGACTCCGGAACTTCAAGAATTCGCCAATACCGACAAAACGATTGCGAATCTTCTCAATATTGCCCGAGGGCTGGAAGGAACCACACGCCACTCTAGCATTCACGCTGCAGGAGTTGTGATATCCGCCGAGCCACTCGACAATCTGGTGCCGCTTCAGCGTCCGCCCAAGGGTGACGAACAGAGTGTCTCCACGACGCAATACGCCCAGGAGCCCATTGCCGCACTAGGACTCCTTAAGATGGACTTCCTGGGCCTGTCCAACCTAACAATATTGGCCCAGGCAAGGAACCTGATCGCCAAGACCCGTGACATACAGATCGACCTGAAGACGATTCCTCTAGACGACACGCCAACCCTGCAAATGCTCTCCAATGGCCACACCGTAGGGGTGTTCCAACTTGAAGGTGGCGGTATGACCGATCATATAAAAAATCTCAAGCCCAGTTCCATGGTTGACGTCGCATCGATGATCGCTCTTTACCGACCAGGACCAATGGAACAGATCGGCACGTTCATCGAGGCCAGACACGGTAGAACGGCGGTGACGTACCCTCACCAGAGCCTAGAGAGCATCCTCGCCCAAACCTACGGAATCATTGTCTACCAAGATCAGGTGCTCCTCATCGCACAGGCCTTCGCGGGGTACTCACTTGGGGAGGCGGACGTACTACGTAAAGCCATGGGCAAGAAGGTCCAGGCAATCATGGACAAGGAGCGGGATAAGTTTATTCACGGCTCCCTCGCTCAGGGCCATCCCATGGAATTAGCCGAGCGCGTATTCACACTTATCAAGCCATTCGCCGGGTACGGCTTTCCTAAGGCCCACGCCATCAGCTACGGTCTAATTTCATACTGGACTGCCTATCTCAAAGCCAACTATCCAGAAGAGTACATGACATGCCTGCTCAATGCATATTCGGACAATACCGATAAGATCGCGACTACTGTGGCTGAGTGCAGGCGTATGGGATTTGCATTCTTGCCGCCTGATATCCATCGCAGTCAGGCTCAGTTCGCCCTTGAAAAACAACGTGACGGCAGTACGGCCATCCGGTGTGGACTCGCTGTTGTGAAAAATGTCGGCACCAGTTCCGTGGCCCCATTCATCGAGTCCCGAGCGAAGATCGAGGGCCCAATCAAAACCATCGAAGAGTTGTGCAGGGCTACCGACATAAGCGGCCTGACCCGCAAGACTCTGGAGAACCTCGCCAAGGTAGGAGCCTTTGACCAGTTCGGCGATCGTGGCGGCATCATCTCTTCCATCGACCGCATTCACTCGCTTGCCAAGAGCGAGGCAGCCCTCCGTGACTCAAACCAGACCTCCATGTTCGACCTGTTCGGTGAGAGTGTTCCAGCGCCACTGGCTCACATAGATTTCCCAGAAGGAACAACATCCGAATCCGAGAAGAAAGGATGGGAGCTCGAGTTGCTAGGAGTCCAGTTCTCAGATAGCAAGTACGTAGCGATCGATTATTCTGGCATGATCGCAAATGGTGTGATGTCCAGCAGCCAGATCACCAGAACAATGTCCGGCAGCAAGGTTACACTGACCGGACAGATCTCGTCCACAACAGAACGTTCTACCAAAACCGGCAAGCCGTATCTGATAGTTACGCTAGGATTATTGGACGGCGAGATTGATGTGTTCGTCTGGGAGAACGTGATGATCGAGACACCGGGTCTCTGGCAAACCGGAGCCGCGATCGTGATCACAGGAATAGTCCGGGCCAGGGAAAACCATGTGAGTATTTCCTGCCAAACAGCTACATCGTACCAAGTTCCAGCCGAAAAACCTCCCTCATCAGAGAAGATGCCCCAGCCCCCAACATCTGTCCCCACCAACGGCGCACACATCGGCTCAAAAACCAAAGAAGCCCCATCCGCGACCAACAACCATTCAGTCCATCGACGCCTGCTACTCAAAATACGGGAAACCGAGAACAGTATCGATGATCGTCAACTTTTGGAAGACATAAGCCGCCTTCTTCTGGATCACCAAGGAGACGATGAGGTCAGTCTGGAGATAACTTCTGACCGGCGCGTGTTCACAATGGACTGGTCGGTGGTCCGAGTACAGATCACTCCTGAACTGGAAACCATGCTGACGGACACTCTCCGTAACGCCACATATTTCATAATAGAAGATAACGTAAAGTGAGAGATTCAAGCCGGTGAAATGGGTTGTGCTAGCGACCGCGCCGGACCAAATCGTCGCAGAAATGTGGAACGACATACTAGTTGCCGAGGGAGTACCAGCAGCGATCAGGCCCGGTGATACGACGAACTTCCTAGGAGTTACGCTGCTTCCTTGCCGGGTGGTCGTCGCCGACGATGAGCTAGCCCGAGCCCAGGGAATTCTAGAAAGTCAGATGGGCGTAAATTTGGAAGACCCCTAGACCGTCGCAACACTACGTTCTGCCGCATGAACAAACTTGTCGCGGTCAAAATTGAAAATGTATATGTAAGGTAACTGCACACCCGTGAAAATGGCTTATGCCCCTCTGCACTCTAATTGTTCAACTGGTGCTAACCTGCCACGGTTAGGATGGCAGCCCAGATAGCGCACCGACCTCCATTGACAGTAAACTCTGCTTAAGATCGAGTTGAGTAGCCCCAGCACCGAAGCCTCGCAAGCCACCGTCCCCGGCGATCACCCTGTGGCAAGGCACCACTATCGGGAGCCGATTCTTGGCCATTGACTGTCCCGCGGCCCGTGATGCCATCGAATTGCCTGCGCTCGTGGCCAGCCACTTGTATGTGCGCGTCTCTCCGAAGGGTATTGCCATGCAGGCTAGCCAAGCCTTCCGGTAAAATGGCGACACACCGTCAAGATCTAGTGGTTCATCAATAAAGTGTCGACGGCCCCCCTCGAAGTAGCTCCTCAGATCCTCGGCCAGAGTTACAAACCGTTTCGGAAGGTGCTTCGAACCACCCATTTCCGCACCAAGCAACGGAATGCAACGATCGGGTGACACCTGCGGTAATGTTGTGCACATCAGGCCCGTTTCTGAGCGGAGCAGACCCATCCAACCGAAGCGCGTCTCAATCACGTCATGGTAGATCGCCATATTTATAAAAACTCCTAAATGGATTGAATCTCCTGAAAGTTCTATCCGCCAAACCTCCCCTGATGTGTCACCACTGCCAGAATAGCTCAAAAACATCCTGGTCGAATCCTACCGCATACTGTGTTGTCTCTAGGCAAAGAGTGATGATATATCCACGACACCCATCCGGTTGTTTAAGACACATTCTGCCACAGCTTATTTTGGTCCAATCTGGTAAAATACTGCCCAGGATTCAGAGGAGGAGGCCGACCATGCCAGATGTCAAGATAGAGTGGAACGCGGGTAGGACGCAGGAGCAAAAGGACAAGGTAGCGAAGGCCATCACCGATGCCCTCGTGGACATAGCAAAGGCGCCACGTGAGAATGTCAGTATTACGTTCAAGGACAACCCTGTATAGTGTCATAATAGGAATTGTTACAGAACGCCCTGGAACGACAAGAGACTTCGACGAACTACCGAGGCCTCTTACCCTTCCCCCAAAGATCCAGCACACAAGCAGACCACTCTCGGGACATGCCCCGCCATACACGCAGCCACGTTCAATGCCTGGGCAGCAGCGGCGCCCGATGTTACACAGGCAGCCTCGCCCCTAACCTTCCCGCGATAAAATCGCCGGACTTGTACAGCAACTCCTTCATTTCAACGTGACCGCTATTAGCTGTGTTCATTGCCATCTGAACGGATGAAGTGGGCGTCCAGACGCCAAGCTCTGTGTAGACGCCTCATGAATTGATTACTCGCCTAACTCCAAGACTCGCGTAGACTTCGATATCGGTGATTGAAACTATCTATGCCAAATCGATAACAGGTCAATTGATAAAGGTATTACAATTCTCAGATGTATCCCAATGGCTCTAGTTACACACATGTCTCCAGCTATGCGACTAGTGCCGAAATTTGAATGCATACAGATCAGCGTCCTTGAGAATAAAGTGCAGTCTCACCGGCTTTCCGGCCAGTCCCGAGAGGTCGTGAACATTGTTCCAGACCACCCTTCCATCGATTTCATCGGCGAACATCTCAGGACAGTCGTCCATGGTGAAACCTGGCTGCGGGCGCCCCTCATTATCTTGGATTTCGACCCTCACCGATCCAACGGCCGACGTCGAATAATTCAACTCCAACTCACTGCCGCTGAAGGTGAGGGGTCTAGTGGTAAACTCACCACCACTGTATCCCGCGTTGATTGAGACAAAGCCATCGGTCCGCAGTGCGTAACGAACGATATGGCAGTCCGGCTCCTGCTTGTGTTCCATACCATACATCGACATCTCTTCGGCCGAGGTCTGGAGAATGCCTACCTCCATGTAAATACCGCGCTCGTGCCAGTTCTCCTTGTCTTGGCCAGGACGTACGAAAGCCTCCATGAAGCTCCGATCAAAGTTAAGACCGTCTCGGCTAGACATAAAGACAATGTCGCTGACCCCGTTCAGCCCCCATTCGGGATCTGGCGTACGATCTGGAACAAACCGTGATGGAAACATCAGGTATGTCCCGGGCGCTCTTTCGTACCGAATACATGAATTGGTGTATAGATGCTCGTATGGTGTGTCGCCCGCCGTGATCGGGACCAGAGGTGTCCAACTGTGGAAGTCCGTAGATGTCGCCCGCCGAATCCAACGATATCCACCGGCGAAAGAGCCACCAGATCCTGCGACGCCCCTAGCATAGACTACATATTTGTTCTGCCAGGCGTCCCAGAATGGATTATTGAGGGTATCAAGTGGCGGTTCAAGATTGATTGGTTCCTCGTACATCAAACTCCATCTGATGCCATCACCTGACTTCAAGGCAACTAGCCCGTCCTGATCCCAGGTATTGGAGACACCTGTCAGTGCCAAAGCCTTGTATCTCTCGTCCTCCGGCACCTCGGCGTTCTCGTCTTTGAACACGGCCATGTTGATACCGGGTCCAGACCAGATGAGGTTTTTGTGCGTTGATCCCTGGAATTCGATAATACCTAAGTCTGGTTTCGCCCAGTTGATACCGTCATCGCTCTCAGCGTAGGCCGTCAAGGCGTCATAGTCATCGTACTCTTCACCCTTACCTCGAGGGTCGCAACGATACCACATCCTGTACCGGTCATCGTCGTGCGTCACCAGCGAATAGTAAACGCCTCCACCCTCCCAGATTCTATCGGATTCGATAGCTACCTCACGTTTAACGGGATGATGCAGCTTCCTTTCGACACCTCGCATATCGTTGGTCCAGAAGTCGTCGACGAAGAGCTGCCGGTTCGTGCCAATCTTTATCGAAACGTCATTACTCAAAACAACTCCGTTACACATTGATTTTAAGGAGGAAGACTCTCACAATTCCGTCCATTTGAATTAACTTGATGGATCCTTAATTTTTCTCAAATAAGGTTTGACCGTATCCCAGCCGTCTGGGAATAGATCCTTCGCTGTTTCATTGTCTACAGAAGGGATGATTATCACATCTTCACCTGATTTCCAATTGGCCGGTGTAGCGACTTTGTGGCAAGAGGTGAGTTGACAAGAATCAATAACACGAAGTAATTCTTCGAAATTACGACCGGTACTCATTGGATATGCCAAATTCATTCTTATCTTCTTATCTGGACCCACAAGAAAGACTACACGTACCGTCTGGTTATCAGCCGCAGTTCTTCCTACCGAACTATCCCCTTCATCTGCTGGCAACATATCATAGAGTTTGGCTACGTTGAGATCGTCGTCAGCAATAACAGGAAAATTGAGTGCAGTCCCGGAAATATCTTCAATGTCCTCAGCCCATTTCAGATGATCATCTACTTTATCAAGACTTATCCCGATAACTTTACAATTTCTAGCAGTGAACTCATCTTTCAACTGAGCGACTGCACCTAATTCTGTAGCACATACTGGCGTAAAATCTTTTGGATGAGAGAACAACATAGCCCAGCCATCCCCCATCCAATCGTGGAAATTGATCGTACCTTCAGTAGTTCTAGCTGCAAAATTTGGCGCTATATCGTTTATCCTAAGTGACATCGTTCATCCTCCTAAAAGCTTTACTGCAATCCCGTGATTTCAACAAATGTCCGTCAATATTTAGAAGCACCCAATAACAATCCTACTTTGAAATAGTCTAGCCTAAGTTGAGGCTAGGCGAGACTCCTTTCTTACGGTTCTTACCATGAAGACGACGATTTATCTAAGATTCCAAGTCAATCTATTTCAGACCATATCTGTGCTCAGATTGCGCCTAGAAAATGCCCACCTCTAAGTCAACTACGCAGATATTATCAATCTATCTATATAGCACAACGGCACACATCCTCAATTGTGTATCGCGGAAGCCCAACGAGTATGTAGGGCTATTTATGCAGGTGATGGTAAATGGTGGGCCAGCCTGGACTCGAACCAGGGACCTCAGTCTTATCAGGACTGCGCTCTAACCGGCTGAGCTACTGGCCCGCAAACAGGATTCGAGTATATCGGCGGGGTACTGGCAGTGTCAAGAATAAAAGTAGCACACGAAAACCGCGATCTACAGGGGGAAAGCGCGGCTCTAGACAGATACTAGACCTCGATGAACAAGGTCAGTCGTAGCTAATTAGAGCCAGAAACTGGGCTGTATCGATCATCAGAATGGTGACCAAGACCAACGCCGTTATCATCAGTACCACTATTAAAACCAGAGACACCGTCACAATAAGTAAGGTGAGAAAAACTAGTCCAAGTTACAAGAAGCAACTCTGGCAATAACACCCAGTCAACTGGGCGGCAGACACATTATAGTTACCGTGTAGGTCTCAGCCAAAGATTTTTGCTAACGAAGGCCAATAGGTTATCCCTAGCCTTCCCGATAAACGGAGCATATCTGCCACTTGGGGAAAATATAGTAGTGTGGAGTGAGCATGAGAACTAGTGGCAAAGACGTCGCACGGATAAAACCACAGCATGTCGGGATGCTCTTCAGGTAAACCCCTCATCGATACTAAGGTCCTATGAACGTATGTGCATTTTTAGGCGGGG
>CAYLLU010000063.1:7047-8343 GCA_964384845.1 uncultured Dehalococcoidia bacterium | reverse complement strand
TTCGCGGTCGCGAAAATACTCCGATGTGAACTCAAGCGACCTTTTCAGGTCGTTGCGCGAAAGACTGATGTCGCCTGGGTGGTATCGCACATTGCACACGTCCAGCCAAATATCGGAGACAGCATCTGCCATTCTCGTTTCTGACACCTAGGCCGTGGAGCTTTTATTAAATAGACTGATCCCTTCTTCTCCCAGGAAAGAAGATTTGGGGTGAAGTGGAATTTCAGCTGGTACGGACCTGCACCAGGTCTCAGAACATCAACGCCTAACTGCAGAGCAAGAAGGCCCAGAGAAGGCTATGGGTTGGCGACATTCTGGGGCTGGCCTTCCAGGAAGGCTATGACGTTACTTACAATACCTTCGTTCAGGCTCTCAATACCTTCGGGGGTCTGATCCGCGATGTGTGGTGTAAAGACCACCTGCTCGCAAGCGAGGAGTGGATGGCCCACGGGTGGTGGTTCAGGATCGAAAACATCTAGTCCGGCGCCTCCTAGATGCCCTGAGTTGAGAGCATCAACAAGAGCGTCCGTGTCTACAAGATCGCCACGGCCACCGTTCACGAAGAGTGCGCCAGGCTTCATGAGGCTGAACTCCCGCTTGCCCAGCATGCCCCGGCTGTCATCGCTGAGACGCACCTGGATGGTCACCGCGTCGGACTGCCTCAACAGGTTGTCCAGTTCGACAAACTCGACACCGAGTTGTCGTGCTCGCTCCGGTGATGGATTGAAGGTCCAAGCGATGACCTTCATGCCCACGGCGTTGGCTATTCGAGCAACTTCGCTGCCCGTATTGCCAGTGCCTATGACACCAAGTGTCTTGCCTCGAAGATAGGTGTTGGCCGACGGAGCCCAGCGCCCGGATCTGATCTCAGTGGTCTGGTAGGCGGCGTGTTTTGCCACCGCGAACAGCAGTCCGATGAGGTGCTCGGCCACGTAGGGTGCTATCTTGCCCGGCTGGTTGCTTACTACCACGCCGCGCTTGTTCGCGGCGTCTAGATCGATGTTGTCGGTACCGATGGAACAAGTGGCGATCATTTGTAGATCGGGAAGTTGCTCAAGGGAGTCCTGGAACCAACTGATAGCACTTCGGGTGTTGAGGATGACGTGGGCACCCTTGGCCCGCCTCATTTGTTCTTCCATGGATCCCGGCTGATCGGTGTACAGGGTCAGGTCTCCGTAGGGAGCAAGACGTTCTAGGTGGGGCGACCCCTGTAACTGAGGTGGAAAGTCACCCGGGATCACGAACTTGAGCCTGCTAGTCGATGTCATTTCTACTCTCTCCCATGGACCGTGGTCG
>CAYLLU010000063.1:0-6947 GCA_964384845.1 uncultured Dehalococcoidia bacterium | reverse complement strand
TGGCCTTTATGGTACTGCGTGAGCCTATCTTCGGCAAAGGAGAATGTCAAGGAAAAGCGTACTTTGACGGTATCGGCGTGGTATTATCGATTCGACCGCCGAGGATCCGCCTGGTGAAGGGAGGGTCTGATAGGCACAGAACATCTAGTCGCGGAGGAGGCGAAGCCGTGAATCGTAGTGAACTGAAGAAGATGATCAGAGGGACCATCGTTACCATGCCGACGGCATTTACGGATGATTTCAAACTTGACTTGGATACGATGGCCGAAATGACAAGGTGGTATATCTCTAAAGGCCTTGGTACGGAGACGTCGCCATTGAAGGTCGCGGCAGCAATGGGCGAGGGTCCAGATCTTGCCGATGATGAGATGGCTCCGCTACTCAAGTCGGTGATCGACGCGGCTGATGGCAAGGCCAACGTGATTTTTGCCGTCAAACCCAAGAACACGATGCACACGATCGAGGACGGCAAGATGGCCCAGGACATGGGTGCCATTGGCCTACAGATCGACTTGCCATTCTTTCACCATGCCAATCAGGACGACAATGTTCGACATTTCACCGATATCTCCGACTCTATTGATATCGGTATCATGATCTACAATACCTACTGGTTCTGCAAATCTCCGGTCCAGGAGTATCTGCACGCAGACTCGATGCTCCGGCTTGCCGACGCCGAGCATATCACTGCGATCAAGTGGGGAGTGCCCGATGGCGAGGATTATGACGGCATGAAGAAGTTCTCACATATCTTCAACGTGATCGACAATACAGGCATGACCAGTCGCTGTATGCGAAACGGCGGAGCCGGCTACATTAGTCCGCTAATAGGGGTTTATCCCGAGCACGATCTTGAACTTTGGCCGTTGTACGAGTCCGGGAAGTACGCTGAAGCGGACGCCAAAAAAGCCGCGGTGAGAGATGTGCTAAGCGAGTGGCAGGAAAACACAGGTCACAAGTCTGGTGGTTACCGCCAAATGAAGGGTATGTTAGAGGCGATGGGTCGGCCGATGGGCCCTCCTCGGCCACCGACACTACCTCTCGATGCTGCCGAGGTCGTACAGGCCGGTGAGGTCGCCCGCAAGTTGGGGTGGATGTAGGCTCTGTATTCTATCCGACGGCCAGTAACACCATTGCCTCGGCCGCCGGATGTTTTATTCCCGTAGGTGCTCCGAGGTCGTGCTGTCACCGGCGATGGTTGAGACTCGTGATAGGTCAGGCAACGTCGTCGTCTCAGTTGTTAGAGTGATCGGAGAGACCTGGACGAACGTCTTTGCCATAATCCCTACCCAGCCCGCATCTCGACTGCGGGGATACGCTAATTGGTGAAAGAAGTTGTGCCACTGGACGGCGAGTCGTTCTATTTTCGGGTGTTGATCCATATTTGTGTGGACAAGTAGATTTTTTCTAGGATTGGTTGGCCAGTGCCGGTTGGATTCCATGACGCGGGCGTTATCTGCGTACACCTGAGTAGTTCTGTGGATACCAAGGAGTCGTACTTCATGGGCTCGAGGGAACAGGTTTGTCCTTGTGGACTTGCAGTGTATTGCCGCCAGGTATGTACTGTGGGTCTTGCGGAGCAGGCTGCGGTACAGTCTTCCTATGCCTTCTAACAGGTTGAGGGAAGTTTTTCGGAGACCTTCCGTTTTACGAAAGAAGAAAAGAACATATCATTGGATATCTCAGGGACCCACTAACAATCTCGGCATGTACGCTATGGCCCTATATCCACTCTTTTGCCTACCCTCACTCTCGATTAATTGGCACCCATCCACGCCATATCCAACGTATGCATCACAGAAGGCACTATGTCTTTGCCGTCTAATGCCATGCAGCATACACTACTTTGTGCAAATAGTTGCAGGAGCCATTATGTGCTGTGAAGAGATGACGGTACAGGTGTTGAAGGAGTCGGGGCATCGCCTGACTCCACAGCGTCTGATGGTGGTATCGGCGGTCAGGCACGCCGAGGGGCATGTCAGTGCATCGGACATTGCGGAGAGCATCAAAAAATCATATCCCTATATCGACACCTCCACTATTTACCGGACCCTTGCCGCCCTCAAGGATATGCGGCTTGTGTCCGAGACGGACATGGGTGGCAACGAATACATTTACGAGTGGATCGAGCCCAGCCGGCACCACCATCTGGTCTGTCGTAGCTGTGACACCGTACTACTGTTGGACAACCGGCATATCAGCTACTTGGGCGAACAGATCAGTGCGGAGCACAGCTTCTTGGCCGATCTAGATCATTTCGCCATTATCGGCCTGTGCGAGAAATGCAACCCGACAACTAAGGAGCTCAGTTAGCAATGGAGCCCTACTCGGGCGGACTGGCAGCGCTTACCCTGGGATTGTTACTAGGACTCAAGCATGCGACAGATGCTGACCATATCGTGGCGGTCTCTACCATCGTGGAGGAGTATCGTAATGCATGGCGAGGTATTTGGGTGGGTGCCTCGTGGGGTCTAGGACACACAGCTCCCCTTCTGGTCCTGGGCACGGTTATTTTGTTTTTCAAGGGGCCTGTGATGGACCGGTACGAGGCTGTCGTGCCGGTTCTCGAGTTCGGTGTAGGCGTAATGCTTGTATTTCTTGGAGGCCAGGTCCTATGGAATCTCAAGCGTCGCCGACTCCACGTTCACCAGCATTTTAAGAGCGATGGATCTCATGTGCATATTCACGCAACTCACGAGCGCGGCGCTGAGTTGAGCGTAGAGCGTACCCACGGTTTCTTCCACTTTGGTCGCCCCTTTTTCCGTGTCAAGTCCTTCACCGTAGGCATAGTGCACGGTTTGGCCGGTAGCGCTGCTGTGATGCTGTTTATACTTCCCTCCCTCCCATCAATATGGATTGGTATGGGCTACTTGCTGTTATTCGGAGTCGGCACAGTCGTCTCGATGTCCGCTATCACGCTGGCCCTCGGAGTTCCCTTCGCGGTGACCGGAGGGTCCAAACGTCTTAATATCGCTGTGGCGATAACGGCAGGGGTAGCGAGTACGGTGATTGGCGTAGCTTTGATGTCCGACACAATGTTCGGCACCGCTCTACTGCCAATCTAGCGCTGGGTGCGCTTCGGTGACGGGCGCGATGTCTGTGCAGTTAGTTTGGTTCTCGCACAGACCAACACAAGTAATCTAACTTGACGATATCCTTAGGCAAAGCCATTTGAGAGTTCGAAAGTCGCGTTGTTTGCCGAATCCCATAGAGGGTATCCGAGTATAGACTCGCGATACCCTGTGGAAGGTGTGGCCTGCCAAGGGGGAGTCAAATCGGCGTTGTTGGGCAGGACCAACGACAAGTCGAATCCCATCTTCGGTATGTTCGCCTGAACATGACTTTCCCGGTCCGATAATTTGGACAGCCTTAGAAGAGCCCCTGCCGAGTAATCGACTGACTCGCCGGCAATGCCCACGACGATTGCCGGGCATTGTCCGCTTGGGTCCTGAATAGCCTCGGTGAATATATGGGGGAGAAACGGTGTCGTCTTGCGACATTTATATAGCTTGCTCTCCGCAGATTGTATCGTCGGGTTCTACCAGGTTATCTGGGATTTTCTCCCGACGACACTATAAGCAAGCCCCCCCCCCACGTTTTCTCGTCTTTCCCAGTCATCTTATTGCCCCCGATCCGTCGAGCCCAATAAGTTCGGTAGTATCGCCGTGGGCAGGGCAACACGCCTGAGCTTGTTTATTAAAATGCGAATCTTGGGCCAACGTTGAACGAATTCTGGTCGAATCTTGACCGTGCTGTATGGACAGCCCTATGATCCCTGAATCCACTAATGTCGATCTAGGAGGCAGTTAGAGTGACCACGACAGAGGGGGAGTCTATCCCAGATATGTCGGGCAAAGTGATGACTGTTGCTGGCCCGGGCGATCCGGCTGCACTCGGTCAGACACTGATGCACGAGCACCTGTTCTTGGATCTGCGAAGTAATCATCTGCCCCACCTCAAGATGGTGCCCCTGGAGGGCCGATCCCAGCCTTTGTTGGTTTCCGAGGACTTCGCGGCGACCGAACTGGCACTTTGGGAGGCCAACATTGGATTTGGGAACCTGCACTTGGCACGTCAGGAGGCCCCAATTGCCGACAACTATGTACTGTCGGACGAGCCCCTTGCGCTCAAAGAGGTAATGGAATTTAAGAGCCGGGGCGGTTCCACGATAGTCGACGTCACCAGTATCGGGTTTAAGCGGGACCCGGAGGCATTGCTGAGGGTTTCAAAGGCCACCGGCCTTCATATCGTGATGGGTACAGGTTACTACCAGAAGGTTTTTCATCCTCTCGACATGGATTCACGAAGTGTTGAGGATTTGACCACGGAAATCGTTCGGGATGTAATCACAGGGGTGAGAGACACGGGGATACGTGCAGGTATAATCGGCGAGATTGGGGTACAAGGGACGCCGGTCACTGCCAACGACATCAAGAGTGTTCGGGCGGCGGCTCGAGCTGGCCGACTGACGGGCGGGGCTGTCTCATTCCATAAAGGGGGCGATGGTGAGGAGAGATATCACATACTAGACATGTTCGCTGATGAAGGCGGAGATTTGTCACGCGCCATCATGGGCCACTCCGATTTCATGGCGGATGACCTGCCTCTCGTGCTTGGAGTGGCAGAGCGTGGCGTCTATATCCAGTTTGATCTGATTGGACGAGCCGAGGACATCGGTGAGAGCTTTGCCGGCAAGGATACGAGGGCAATCCTAGCATTAGTAGAGGCGGGCTACGAGGATCGCATACTCTTGTCCCACGACGTTTGTTGGAAGGTGCATCTTAAGTACTATGGCGGTTTTGGGTACTCCTTCATCCTGGAGCACTTCCTGCCCCACTTGCTCGAGGCTGGGATTACTGACGCCCAGATACGCAAATTCATGGTCGAAAACCCGGCGAGAGTTCTGCCGTTCGTTGTACCTAGGTCACTCTAGTCGCTCTGGAGGTCTGGGCACGAAAGTTAGTAGTGGCCATTGCACTCCCATCATCATCCTTCCCGATGCCATATGGTAGTGTTGGAAGCTCTCTCTGAGGTTAGCGCCCAGTACTAGGAACCCCTCATTCTCTTCCTTGGTGTGCTCATTGGGGGACAAGTGTGGGGCCTTCCAGTGATCGTGTATACCCATCTTGCCGCCCATCACACGCTCGATCCATGCACCTATTTTTTGAATGAGATGCGATGTTCCGACGTACTCCCAGCCTACCGGTATTAGCCTCCTCTTGGCTCCTATCCACTATGCCGTTGTGGCAGTGTTACGAATGCTTAGTGTGGTTAGTCTTGGCACTGTTTTTTCTGCAAACGGCTGCCCAGGAATATGTATGGTGAGCATAGTCCCTTTTCTTGCATTTTTCTACCGAGTAATGAATGTGATTTTCGCTGTAGACTAGTGTCGTTATCGGAAACGGAATGCGTACAAATTTGCGTCTTTGAGAGCGACACGCAACCTGATAGGTCTGCCGGTCAAGTTACCGAGTCTGCCGCCGCTGTTCCAAGCAATGACCCCTTCAATTTCATCGCCGAATTTCTCGGGGCATTCTTCCAGGCTATAGCCTGGAAAGGCGTTGCCATCCATGTCCTGCACCTCTACCCGTACCGATCCTACCGCCGATGTCGAGTAGTTCAGCTCCAGCTCTGAGCCCTCGAACCGCATCGGGTGAGTTGTGAATTCACCACCGTTAAAACCAGCTTGCATCGATACAAACCCGTCTGTACGCAGGGTGTAACGTCGAATTCGCATCGTCGGCAGGTCCTTATGCTCCATTCCGAAGAGCGAGATCTCCTCCGGCGATGTCTGCAATATCCCGCGCTCCATATAGATTCCCCGCTCGTGCCAGTTGCTGAAGTCGGGCCCTGGTCTCACAAATGCCTCCATGAAGCTGCGGTCAAAGTTCAGACCATCGCGGCTGGACATGAACACGATGTCGCTGACCCCGGGGGTGCTCCAGTCCTGATTAGGACTGCGTGCGGCGATAAATCGAGATGGAAACATTAGATAGGTACCAGGCGCTCGCTCATACTGTACGCACGAGTTCGTGTAGAGGTCTTCGTAGGGTGCTCCACCGGGGTTGATGGGCTCCAGAGGGCCCCAGTCGGTGAAGTTCGATGAGGTGGTGCGGCGAATCCACCGGTAGGTCTCTTTCCAAATGCTGATGTCATACTCACGTTTTGCAGGGGTAGTCCCGCCGGCAACTCCACGGGTATACATGACGTACTCCCCGCGCCAAGTGTCCCAGAACGGTATATTGAGAGTATCGAAGGGGCCGTCCGTCAGGACTGGTTCTTCCTGTATCTTGTGCCAATGTAGGCCGTCCGGAGAGGCCAGAGCCATAAGGACCTTCTTGTCGCGGACGATGGACTTGTAGCGTTCCTCGTCTGGGGCGTCTGGATTCTCATCACGAAATGGCGCGAAATTGATGCCCGGGCCGACCCAAACAAGGTTGTTATTGGTCGTCCCTCGAAATTCGAGGATTCCTACGTCGGGCTTTTCCCAGTGAATCCCGTCTTTGCTGATGGTGTAGGCGGTTATGGAATCGTAATCAACTTTTCCGCCAGGAGGGTCGCAGCGGTACCAGCCCCGATAGTCTTCGCCATCGGGGAAGGTGACCATATAGGAGACGCCGGCTCCCTCCCAGGGTTTTTCGGAGGCGATGGCGATCTCACGCTTGATAGGTTGATGCAGTCGTCTTTCTACGGCCTTGCTCTGGTCAATCCAGAAGTCGTCTAGGAAAAGCTGACGGTCTGTACCGATATATACTGGGTCATTCATGGTGGATGTCGTCCCTGTCCAGGATGTGCGGACCGTGTAAGACTGTACATCAGTAGCCTAGGGTTGTCACCGTACTGTATCTTGAGTTCCTTGACCCCTGTGGGGGCCAGTTGCTACACTGAATTGAGGAGCGGCCGTGGGCGGTTAGCTCAGTGGTTTAGAGCGCTGCGTTGACATCGCA
>CAYLLU010000062.1:0-8423 GCA_964384845.1 uncultured Dehalococcoidia bacterium | reverse complement strand
TGCGGCCCTGCTTTAGACCGGAGATTTCTCCATCAGGAGCAGGCAAAGTTCCAGTATCCTCGGTATCGGCCATTCCAAATCCTAATCAATCTGACTCTCGGCGGCCATATTAGCACCCAAGGCGCGGCAAGAGTACATCTACGATCGCCCATACACATTCCCGTTCTTCACAGGAAAGTCATGGATGCGATGGCTTAAGGGCTTATCCAATCTGTGGCTCGGTGAAGGTAAGCACGGCCGCCGGATTATCAACCAGTATCGCGTCAATCAGGTCGTTCGTAAATCCCTTAGCCCGCATTCTGGGCACGATATGGGCTAGGATGTATGAGTAGCCATGCCCGCCATAACAAGTGAGCTGGTGTTTCTTACAAACGTCGTGGGCTATCAGGATCTTGTTTTGGAATCCCTCCGATGCGATCCAGGCGATGGCGTCTATTCGCATGGCGTCGTTGGGCATATCTACGACCGGGTTGAAGGGGTAGTAAGAGGCCTCGCTGCCAAACAGATCCCACTCCAGGTAACAGCCCGTCTCCGCGATCTCCCGCAGCACACCGCGGCCGAACACCGTCCGGTCTAGATGTCCCATAATCGTGCGCGTCAGGTCAGCTCCCCCCTCCCGCAGAATCCCGAGAATCTCCAGCGGCGAGCCCTCTCCACGCCCAGGGTGTATCAGGATCGGCGCACCCGTAATTCTCTGCGCTCTGGCCGAGGCCCAGAGCACCTTTCGTTCGTTATCTACCAGTGGCCACGAGCAGCCTACCTCGCCGATTATCCCGGAGCGAACACCGGTGTCGTCTACTCCCTCGGTGACGTCCCGTACTATCTGATCCACGATCTCGTCCTCGGAACGACTGTCCATGTCGTCTGGATGACTAGAGGCGACGTAGTAAGACGAACCCATGATTATGTTCAGTCCAGTTTCACGTGATATGCGTACTAGGGCAGCAGGGTCGCGAGCGATTCCAATGGAGGTCGCATCGACGAGGGTAGCACCACCATATTGCCTGTAAAGTTTCGCCTCGGCAATGGCCATCTCGATATCCAGCAGTTGTAAATCATCCTTGTTAGCCATTCCCTGGGCCCTGACCTGCGACAGCGTCGCCAAGGATAGAGGCGCGTTGTAGACCTCGCGGGCGAGCGCCTCAGCCGGGGCCGGCCGTGCGAAAGCCAAGTCTATGAGCAAATGCTCGTGAGTCAGCGTTACTCCGAGTTGCTCTTTGGCGATGGAACCCTGCACCGTCTGCACTTTCTGCTCCATCGTTCCCTCCTTCTGCGTCCTTACTGTTGCCACTGCCCGAGTCATAGGAGCGTATGAAGTGAGCCCAACTCTACCCACTATAGTGATATTTCCTGGCCAACGCCCCTTTCGCGGGCCATCCGGAGGATGTGTATGCCGGTTGCTACGTCCTCGAGAGCGACACCCTGGGATTCGAACAGCGTTATGTCATCGTCCATGTGCCGTCCTTCCACCGCACCCGAGACCACCTCCGACAGCTCATGAACATGTTTCCAGTGGAGTCCACCCTTTTCGGCGGGCAGAATCAGATCGCCACACTCGATCTTTGCCTGCTCAACGTCGTCGGTGACGATAACCCGGGAGCGCATCACAGCCTCGGTATCAATCTCTCGGCGCATCCAGTGGTTTGAGCCGGCGGCATTGATATGAACGCCGTCCTCAAGCCACGTGCCATTGATAACGGGACTGGCGGCATTGGTGATAGTGATAACGATGTCGGCGCCCCTGACACACTGCTCGGCGGAGTCCACTGCGACTGCCGAGATCCCGAGGGCCTCCTTAGCCCATTTTGCGAACTCCGTACGGCCCTCGGTAGACCTACTGTAGACCCGCACCTTATTCACAGCACGGACTAGGCAGATGGCCTCTAGTTGCGTCCTAGCCTGGAATCCGGAACCGATGATTCCTACGTCGGAGGCGTCCTTTCGAGCCATAAGCCTAGTCGCCAGCCCGGAGGCCGCGCCCGTCCGAATCTGTCCCATTATATTCGCTTCAATCACTGCCAGCAGCTCGCCGCTTACGGTACTGTACAGCTGCACGTAGAACCTAGCCCCACCGGCTCCAAACACTCCGTAGGTCTTCATGCCCATGACGCCTAAGCCGGGCGCTGCCGCCGCCATGAAATTGAACGCGCCCTTATCCAGTGGTAATCTTAGTCGAGGGCTATTTGAGGCCTGGGCCGCTGCCTGTTGTCGGAACCCCTCCTCGATCGCCTCGATGGCGATGTCCATCGTCAATAGTCCTGCGATCTCATTTTCGGTTAAGAAAAGTGCCAATCAATGACCTCAAGCATTTCTTATTACAATTTTTGCAATCTCAAACAAAAAAGACCGATTCTACCCGCCCACTCTTGGGTTAATCGGTTATTGGGGCGTGTCCACCATATCCCCTAACAGAAGAAAACACCCCATTGGACTTCCCGAAAAGACTCAAACCCAGAATTCGTAGAAATGATTTAGTGGCCCATGGCCACGACCCATCGGATACGCGCTGCGAATGGCTTCTGTGACGTATTTTTTAGCCTGGGACACCGAATCGCGGAGGGACAAACCCCTGGCTAGGCCCGCGGCCGTCGCTGACGCGAAAGTACAGCCAGTTCCGTGGGTACTCGTCGAAGAGATTCGCTGCGTCGTAAACACTCGAAACTCCTCACCATCGTAAAAGATATCCGAGGCCGGGCCTAGTAGATGTCCACCCTTCACCACGACCGCCTTCGCCCCCATGCCCACTATTGCAACAGCGGCCTCCTGCGCCTCGTCCACATTGGAAATACTGCTCCTCGTGAGGACTTCCGCCTCGGGTATGTTCGGCGTAACTAGCATCGCCAGCGGCACCAGCATGTCTCGCAACACCTGGACCGCATCGTCTTGGAGTAATTTGTCACCCGACTTGGCCACCATGACAGGATCCACTACGAGATTCGCAAAGCCGTACTCTTTGATCTTCCCTACAACCGCTTCGATGATCGCCGCACTCGAAAGCATCCCTGTTTTTACTGCGTCTGTGCCTATATCAGCCACTATGGCGTCGATCTGTGATTCTATGAGCGACACCGGCAGCTCCATGACATCAGTGACTTCCACTGTGTTTTGGGCCGTAATCGCGGTTAAGACCGAGACGCCGTACACGCCCATCGCGGCGAAAGATTTAAGATCAGCCTGCACGCCAGCGCCCCCGCCCGAGTCAGAGCCTGCTATTGTCATAGCGCGGGGCACCTTTGCGAGGCCGCGTAGCCCAGGCCTGTCGCCAGGTTGTCTCATTGATGGTCCTTTTTGCATGTGTCTTTGAAATCACAATTACGGCGAATCCAGGCGTTTTGGAAACCACCAGGGTGATCATTGTGTGACCACCCCTCTCGCGAAAAAGACGTCCTATGTGAATTACACCTGAAATCTATTCAACGGCGACATCCCATCACTCATCACGATAATGAAGAAGTATATGATTACGACTTCCAACAGACCGACTGGCCGGGTCATCAGGTCCCCAATCAGCGACATGCCGTGCTCCACCAAGCCATAATCACGATGGGTTACCAGTCCAACATAGTGGACAATGGGACCAGCCAAGAGACCCTTTCATTGCTCTCCCGTAGGTGATCGAAGGGTTCCACTCGGGCATCATAGAACACCTAACCAATGGCCGATGATAGTGTTTCTAGGTAACTTTCGGCCCCCGAACTCAGCCAAGGGGTATACGAGTTACTAATGAACCTCGCACCTATTTCGATGTAGTTTGACACCGTAGTATCAGATGCAAGGGCGCCCGCGACTCGCCCCGCATCAACTATCTGCTTAATAGCCTGATTTACCATCGCTTGAACCTCGGGATGAGCAGGCTGTCCTACTAGACCCATGCTCTGGGCTAGATCCCCTGGCGCGACGAAAAAAACATCGATATGATCCACACTCAGTATCTCATCCAAGTTCCGGATGGCGACAATATCCTCAATCAGTATGATCGCCATGGTCTCGTCATTGGCACGAGTTAAGTAGTCAACAACGCCGATACCCTGGCGGCTTGTATAGGATCCTCGGGAACCGAGCGGCGCAAATTTGGAGGCGCTCACAACCGCCCTTGCCTCATCAGCAGTGTTTACGTGGGGAACAACAATCGCCTGGGCGCCTTGATCAAGCGTCCTATAAATTACACCGGGCAGGTTTAAGTTCACCCGTGCGACGGAGGTCATGCCCCAGAGATCGGCAGCGCGCGTCAGATCACGGATGTTCGCGAAGTCTATCGGCCCATGCTCGCCCTCAATCCAAATGCCGTCGAATCCCATGGGCCCAAACGACTCTACTAGATCTGGAGTCATTTCCCCCATAAGGACGGTAGCTACCTCACCACGATCAAGTTTGTGTATCACCTTATTCGGTCTCATTTGTGCCAACATCCCCCTCCGGGTCAGCAGTTCTCTCCAACCAAACAGTATTTGGGCTATCGAGACGATATCCGACGTCGGCGTAGTATACCATCCGGCCTGCTACCTCCAAGACTGACCATAAACCTCGGCCTATAACCACTGCAAAGAATTAGTCCTTGGGCCTGGAACCTAACCGTTTTACCCTGTATCCTTTTCCTAAAGATTTCCGAGATAGCAGGTGAATAGTTGAGAGCTGAAATCAACTACTGCCAGCGTTGCGGCAGCCGGATGATCGAAAAAACCGTCGAGGGTAAGGCCCGCAGTGCCTGCAAAAACTGCGGGTTCATTGCGTTCCAAGACCCCAAGATCGCAGTAGCAGTCCTCGTCATGTTTGATGGTGGCCTCCTGATGGTTAGGAGGGGGGTCGAACCAGAACGGGGCCGATGGGCGTTCCCATCCGGGTTTGTGGACTTAGGAGAGTCGGTCGAGGCAGCGGCGATAAGAGAGATGAAGGAGGAAACTGGGGTTACAATCCATATCACGGGACTCGTGGGACTCTATTCCGACAAGAACAACCCTATCATTTTGGCCGTCTACTCAGCTCAAGCAATCGGCGGCTCGCTAGCTTCCGGCCACGACGCCGACGAGATCGCCACCTTCGCGCTCAGTGATCTGCCCTCACTGCCGTTCCCTCATGACAATCAGATTCTACGGGACTGGCGCTCCATGCAATCACTCGATCCCGCCGTCGACCAGTGATTGGTTAGGTGGAGAATCATTTTCGATGGCCTCCTCAAAGATGCGCCCAAAGTCCAAGAACGCTACTGTGTTGTCCACGTTCTGACACTCCATCGCCATCGGTGACGTGTACCGGTCCGTAAAGGACCAAATCTGCTGACGGCTGAAATGCCACCTCCTCAATGATCGGTAGTACGACCCCAAAATCGCGTCCGTTCGGTGATCCCGCGATCCGCTCGGATATGCAAAATGACTCGGAACAAACCCCAGGGCGTTAGTATACGCCTGGTTGGATCTTTCTATCTCCTCTACAACAGCTTCTTTGCCCTGATTGGCGAGCAAATCAGCCAACCTTGCATGAGTCGCGGTGTGTGCACCGATTTCCCAACCTGACGCAACAAGCTCTTCCGCCTGTTTCCAAGTGACACATGGCTTACTCACCGCGCCCTCTGTTGAGGTTTGTATGGCAGCAGCCCGGCCAGCCGACGACGCCTCTGTTCCTTCACTAATAATGTAGCAAGTGCCTGTGAAACCATACTCGTCCAATATTGGCATCGCAATGTTCCAAGTGTCTTGCCAACCATTGTCGAAGTGTAACACCACGGCCCGGTCCGGAAGCTTTCCACGACCTCCAAGCCAATCCACCACGGCAGTCGTGGACACCACGGTCCACCCCTTCTCAGCAATATACGAGAGATGTCTACGAAACTCGGTTACTCCGATAGTCCCGGTCGCTTTTACACCGGTCGCCGTCACGAGCCCCGGGTCATCGTCTTCGTACACGTGGTGGTACACGAGTATAGGTACTCGCCTGATCATATTTGGCCTCCTCGTTGGGTCGTAGGATAACTACAGTCCTTTCCAGACTATGCCAGCCTCAACACCGGTGGTGAACAGCGACTCGCGGGCCGCGACAATCTTTTCATCGGGCACGTGCTCGATCTGCAGGTATCCATCAGGACAGGACTCCTCGAAACGCCTTAAGAATGTTACCTGGTCTAGTAGGCCATCTCCGATCACGGTCTCCTCTAAATGTAGTACAAGTCGATCCTTTACGTAAAAGTCCTTAACGTGGCCGCAGATCGTATACTCACCCAACACATCGAATAACCTGTCGATCATCGCCGTCGTCGAGTAAGCCTCTCGAAGACTAGATACGAAGTTAACCGGATCCGCGTTGAAACGCAGCATGGGAGAACCGACTTCCTCAATCAGTTCACGTATCCGCTCCGGAGTGTCCAATATGGACAGCGTGTGGCCTTCCAGTGCCAATAAGACACCATGCTCTTCGGCCGCCGCACAGACCTCCCTCAGCGAGTTTACAAGGGTACAGAACGCATCCATCGTGAAATTGTCGGGGTGGGGATACCAAGAGCCAGCAGGATTGCGACTGCCAGGACGTACGTACAAGTTGCCGGCACCAAGCCATCGGGTTACCTGGCACATGTGCTGCATAGCCCGAACGCCCTCTCGACGTACAACTTCCGAGGCCGCCAGCAAATCCGGATGTGCGGCGACCGTCTGGCATGGTGCTACTCCCCCGACTTCCATGATGTCGCGCAGCCGCATCACAGTGTCCCTTGTCGCAGACATCGGCTCGAAGAACCGACAGGCAGCACCGGTAAACCCATGCTCTCGAATTCGTAATACTGTCGCTGCGGTCACTTCGTCGAGATCGTCGGGCATAAGCCCTTGCACGCCTAAATACATCTTCCCTCCTCGCAAATATGCAAAGACGTGGGACCACTTTGCATACCCGATCATACATGTCCTACTAGTTCACGAGTGCAGGGCTAATACCTATGGCATCAAGGCGCCGCTTGGTCTCGATGTACACGTCGTCGGAGAGCGGCCCTTTGTGAACCGCTTCGACGTTCTGGGGGAGGTGGGCCAAGTTCACTGTGCCCACGATAATGGTGTGGACATGGTGATGGGTTAGCGTATACCGGAGTAAGAAAGCGGTGCGGTCCTCGCCCTCGTCGAGCAATTCATCCAGATCAGCCTCCCCGAATCTCTGCCAGCGATCTACAGAGCCCGCCCCTATACCTGGCTCGCCCATCGCGACACCACCGCGAATGACAATCCCTGCTCCTGCTTCAGCTACCTTGGTGATCCAATCTTCGTGTTCGCGCTCTAGTGCCGAGTACGGGAGCTGGAACACATCGAACACGTCCCAGTCCAGGAAAATTTGGAGGTGAGGCAGTGTCGTCGACACACCTATCCAGCGCACCTTACCACTATCTTGCATTTCTTTTAGTGCTTCAACCAGCCCTCCCATCTCACTCTCGGCCACCGTCGGATTGTGCAGCTGCATGATATCGATAGGATCGGTGCCGAGTCGACCCAGACTCTCCTCCATGGTCTTGAGACAATTTTCTCTGGTCCAAACGTGTCCCGACGAGGAGGCACCACATTTGGTGGCAATGTGGTACTCCGATCTTCGGTGCGACATGTACTGACCTATCAATTCCTCACTATTGCCATAGTCGTCGGCGGTATCGATGAAATTGATGCCACAGTCCAACACCGCCTCATGAACAGCGCTGGCGTTCTCAAACGACTGGGGTTTGCGATGAGCTGCACCATAGCCAAGCCGCGTCACGCGCAGCCCGGTTCTTCCTAGGATTGCAGTGGGCAACAGCTTCGTCATAGGCTATTTCCTAGTGTTGAGCATTTCAGGAGGAGGTCCATGGTAGAACCGTATAGAGGAAGGTCTACAATCCGTGAATCACGAATAATGGACCGGGCAACGACGACCATAGCATAACTGTACTGAACATCAAATTCCCAATGAGCCAGCACTATCTCACAAACCAGCGTCAGTATAAAACAACGCACTTGCCTCAGCGACGATTATCCCTCAAAGAGCATCCATGGGCTCTGGTTGACGAAGGACGGGAGGCCGGGTTAAACAAGATTCAGTACTTCGCCAGATTACATGATGTTGCCCAGGCAACCAGCTGCCATGCAACGATCATTTCCTTCCCCGCTACCCCATACGCTGGCTCTATTACGGTGAGTATGGGATTATCCTGTTTCAAGCCGACACCATGCGAGGCTATGAAGCAGGTCTATTCTACACAGTTAGCAACGACGTTTGGAGGCCAATAACGTCAATTCCTTGATATCCGGTCCGGTCTGAAGTCCTATCTATTTGAGTTGAGGAGGTCTTGCATTTGATCAGGGGCCGTGACAAGTTGATTATACAGATGTGCCGAAATACAGATGACAGCACAGAAGCACAATCCAATACCCTGGAAGCGTGCAAACTTGGTGCCGCTGACAACTTAGCTTTCTACAATGAGA
>CAYLLU010000061.1:0-8599 GCA_964384845.1 uncultured Dehalococcoidia bacterium | reverse complement strand
TAGCCGTCGGTGTCGGAGTGTTCGTAGCCGTCGGTGTCGGAGTGTTCGTAGCCGTCGGTGTCGGAGTGTTCGTAGCCGTTGGTGGCGCCTGAGTGGGTGTAGCCGTCGGTACAAGCGTGGGAGAAGGAACCGGCGTACTAGTAACAGTTGGTAGGATCGCCGTTGGAGTGGAGGTAGGTGTCTGTGTCGGGGTATTCATCGAGACGACAGTGGGAGACACCGTGGGCGTCCAAGTAGGTGTGGCAGGCGGGATTGATGTCGGTGTCTGCACAAGATATACAATAGGAGATGGCGTCGCAGAAGCAGTCGGTACCGAATCGGCCGTAGGCAATGTGAGACTTGCCACAGCAGTGGCCAAGCGGGCACTCACAGCGGCCACTCGCCCCGCTTCGACTGTAGCCTCGAAGTCGGCCGTGAGCGCCGGGGGCGCGGCCACAGTCAAGATGGTGATCGGAGTTGCAGTCGGGTCCGTGACAGGAATAGCATCAACTTTAGGAAGGGGCAACGGGATCGTCTCAATTGTCTCAGTGCAGCCCGCGACGACCAATATTGCAACGAATAAGAGAGACCCCACGATCCGATGCACCCATGCCTCCTCCTTTGGACGGTTCACGTTCGCAAACCCAATTGTCTGACACATGGTTCCGTTGAGGATATATGTGCTTGATAGTACGAGAACATCAAGGCAGTCGCAATCATACGCAGGCCGCCTACGATACACTGGCTAACGGAACAACACTGTTTCGGTGCCAGTGGCCTAACAAACTTGGTTGTATATGCCATGGACGTGCAGGACCTCCATGGGAACTACTACCCCTATCCTAACATCTCGCGGCAGCGCATCCCACTCAGCCTTGTCGGAAAGTCCTATATCTCAAGCGCCGATCATTTCTAATGTTCCTTAAGCTAAGATGAGAACCTCTCATGACTAGATGCGTGGGCCGCCCCATAGGTGTAGGATTCGAGATGCATAGATCCCTGAAGCTGGGCCGATCGCATGATCCATGTGATGGGTCCGTGCCAGTCGGGAAAAGACCGCCTGAAGTACAACACCGACACTCCGTCCATTCGACCGGCCTTCGGCTCAACTAAGACACAAACACAAGAGCGAAATCAGCCCCTCGGGTCGATCTTCGCTTCCTTCACATACCGCGATTTTGCTTATCTTTGGTTAGGGCAGATCACCGACGCAGCAGCATTCAGCATTATGGATAACACGCTTGTAAGTCACTCGACGATACCTCCACAACGGGGGCTATAATCTCCTAGTCAGATTCGTCGCCCCATGCCGACATTTCGGCTCGGAGATCCTCGTCCATGCCAATCTTGTAGGCTTCAAGAGCGTTGTCAATATGTGCCGGTTCGCGCGCGCCCACCAAGATAGTTGTTATCGCTGGATTACTCATTACCCAGGCCATAGCCAAGAATGCCATCGACACACCCAGTTCGGCAGATTTACGCCGCAACTTTTCCACGATCCGGAAGTTGCGTTCCTTGAAATAGATTTCGATGTGTGGCGGCATGATGTGGAAACGTGTCCCTATAGGGATGTTATCCCGATTCCGCGTGTATTTTCCGGTTAAAAACCCAGCGCCGAGGGGGCTGAATGGCGTTACCGCCAGACCTTCCTCGATACACAGCGGGAGCAAGTCGTCCTCATCGTCGCGTAGGGCCAGATTATATCCAGGCTGCACAATCTCGAAACGTGGGTATCCGTGGGTCCGGGAAGTCTCCAGGGCTTCCCGAAGTTGGTCTCCAGAGTGCTGACTACAGCCGATGACTTCTACCCTACCCGCCGAGACCTCTTCCGCTAGGGCGCCCAGCGTCTCGCCAATCGGAACATCGGGATAGGGCCTATGCAACTTGTAGATATCCACATGGTCGGTACCAAGCCGCTCTAGACTATCCCTGAGGGCCCGGTGGACATTCGCCGCAGTACCGCCTGTGCTGAACTTGGTCATCAGAGTGATGTCGTCGCGGACCCCAGTCTTTCGCAACCATCGGCCAACGACCATCTCCGAGGAGTGCATCTCACCAGTCTTCTCTCTTTTATCGTCGATGCCCAGACTATCTCTCCGAAGGGTGCGAGAGTTGCCTCCACCATACGCTTCGGCCGTATCGAAGAAGTTGAGTCCCTTCTCGATTGCGTAATCCATAACACGATAGGAGTCTTCCTCATCGATCTCTCTACCAAATGTCACGCACCCCAGTGCAAGTGCAGGAATTTTCCGACCTGTTCGTCCCAGTGACCTTTGTTCCAAAATATCGTTCATGCCAGTCTCCGTTCAATATATTTGAAAGATTCCAAGCAGTCAGCTTAGAGAGTATCCGAGTAGTAGACTCCACGTCCAGCTTACACAACAGTATCCAAAATCTCATATGCTACAATCGCAGCCACATCTAGACTGATTGGTAGAAGAAAAACATCCATGGTAAAAAACATCACCCCCGGACGCCACCTAGGCCTTACAGGGACGTACAACACGCGAGAAATCGGTGGCTATCCGACCAAAGACGGAGGGATGACTCGGTGGAGAATATTCCTGCGCTCAGACAACATGCACGCACTGACGGACGCCGATAAGGACGCACTGATTGACTATGGTGTCCGCATCGTCATCGATCTTCGAACCACCAGGGAGACGGAGACGACTCCTAATCGATTCGTAGACTCGGACCGGGTACGTTACGTCTGGCACAACATTATCGGAGATGAGCGGAGCGCAAACACTGCGGACATAGTGACTGGCGTGCCATCGGATAGAATACAGCAAGCGTATTCCTCATGGCTCGACAATCGGCAAAATCAAGTACGTGCTGTATTGAGCATTCTCGCAGAGCCAGGTACGGGCACGGCAATATACCATTGCGCAGGCGGCAAGGACCGCACGGGAGTAATAAGCGCCCTCCTACTGGATATAGCGGGTGTCTCCAGACAAATGATCGCGAAGGATTACGGATTGACTGCCAGGTACCTGCATCAGAGGAACTTGGACAACGCCGCAGAGAACGGGGAAACGACCTTCGCCACTTGGCAGCAGTACCAGGCTCAATTCTGTCCTCCCGAGGCCATGCTCAAGACCCTGCAACACCTTGACGACAAGTACGGCGGAATCCCACCTTATCTGAAAACTATTGGTCTCGACACAACTCAGATCAGAGAACTACGCAGCGCGCTCTTGGGATAATCAATGTGGATCACCCTCCAGCCACGATAGGCTGGGCGATTATCCATAAACTACTAGCCGTGTAAATCACCATTAGGGCCAGCATCGGATATTGGCTACGCAACGCCTTCTTTCGATCCGATATCTCCACCAGAGATATGACATGGGCCACGAAAACCGACACGATATGGCCCAGCACAATGGCACCCACCGACAAGTACCAGACGAATTTAGCGTTGATTACACCAAGGTTCGGCCGGTAGTCGGCTGTCCCAAGTAAGTCCCATCCAAACCCAAACGGGTCTGATGCCAGGGGTATGATGAATTGGCCCTGGATGGCTAGGAGCGAGATGTAGTGGGCCATGTTGTAGGCCAGAGCTATCGGTACGAGCGAAAACACAAATGTTCGGGCCACCTCCTGGGACGAGGTCGCCCCGCCGGAGAGCTGCCCTATAATCCATGAAAAGCCCAGGTACACCAACAGGAATACTAAAGGCACCAGCAGCATTCCCAGGGTGTTTACAACTATGGTCGTGTTCCCGCCAATCACCGACATCGGTGAGTAAACCAGATTTTGGAAGTCTATCCACAGACGCGTCTCGGATAGCCCGTCAAAGGTTACCGTTGCCAGGGCCAGGATCACGAAGGCCGCAGTGGCGATAGAGACCCTCTTAGGAAGGGTGAGACCGATACCGTAGGGGCGCAGATTCAGTTCGCGATCCGCTTTTTTCGCCCTATGGAAGCAAGAGTAACAGTCGACGCACTCCTCATCCAGTCGGCAATCGAACTCACACGCGCCACACACACGGCGATTGCCTATCCTGACTTCCGTAGGAGAAAATCGTGAGAAAAAGCCAAATAGTACGGAAAAGACCTCACCTCTGGCAAGCCAATTGTGTTTACCAAAAGCCGCCATCCCAGCCCAGGTAACGCCGGAGTAGAGCACGATCATGGTACCCAGATTAAAGGGCTTAGCGGCACTGGGATAAGCGTTTTCCGTCCATGCAAAAGCAAGAAAAGCCAACAGGGCAGGCCAAAGATCCCACCGAGATTGATAGGTGAACATCGCTGATCCACGGCTGGCCCCAGTAAGCCCCTGGGCCCAGTCATAGACTATCGCCCAGGGATTCAGAAATTGCCACAAGTTCCCCAGAAGGGCAGACACGTAGCCCAGACCTACCCACCAGACAACCCATACAAAGGTAGGAGTCAGGTTCTCCAAAGGTCTATTCGTCCCGAACAGGGCAGATGCAACGACTAGCCCAAACAGAGCTACAGAGGCAAGTCTGACTATCCCACACACTAACGCATTCTCGATCACAGCGCCTAGTACGGGAGTCCGCAGCAAGTCATATCGAGGATATCGAATAACTGCTGATTCGCTGCGTACAAACAGGCCGATGACAATAAAGGAGAGTCCAACGGTAGCAGCCGCACCTACGACAAAGAGATTGAGGGGGACCGGCAGGTCATACCGTTCCCCAAAACCATGGGCATAAGCCGTGGGGAAAACTAGCCCCGTGAGTGCGACAACCAGCAGAATTACGCTGCAAATTTTCACGGCGGTCCCTATCTTGGATGCACCTCTAGAGAACCCAGATAGATCTCCTCGTCTTCCTCGCCATGGCCCTCCTTACCCTCGCCGTGACCCTCCTTACCCTCGCCATAACCCTCCTTACCCTCGCCGTGACCCTCCTTACCCTCGCCTTCCTCATCATGATCCTTCTTGTCATCATGTACGTCTCCAACATGGAAGGTCAGATTAAAAGATCCGGTGACATCGGCTTCGAACACCAAGGTCGCTGTCTCATCAAGACCGACCATAAACTCCTCGTCATAGCCATGAAGATGGACCGTGCCCGGCTCAACGGCTGCACAGCTAAGTGTTACCGTGTCACCCTGTTCAACCTATATGATGGGCGGGTCCAGATCAAGGACGCCATGTAATATGGACAGTTCAAACAAGCGATCCTTTGGTTCGGATGTCTCACATGCGACCAAAGCTAGAGTGGAGAAGATCGACACTGCTAGCATGATGACTATGGCCAAGATAGATTTGTTGTTATTCAAGAAAATCTCCTATTATAAATATTTCAAGACAGGCGTCGCGAACCCCTAGAACGACCCGATTCCTTTCGTTGCTGCTTCAAGAATGCCCTTAATGATAAGCTGAGAATCAGCAGAAACGCCACCAGAACTACCATCGATACGATTCCGGCAATGGGGCTCACCGTCGTCACCTCAATGTCAAATTCGGTAGAGGCATCGCCCAGCTCGCCGCTGATATGGATCATAAATCTCCAGAGCCCTTCCCTATTGACGACCATATTCGTGTCGTAGAATATCGGGTCTAGAGGGTTCTGCTCAGCCACCAATGGACCTATCTCAGGGGTGTCCATCCCGGGGCCAGTCCCGGCAATTGTGACCACGGCACCGAGAATAGATGTACCGCTAATCTCGTCCGCAACCTTTGTCGTAAGATGAAGATTACCCACAACCGGTGTGTCCGGTATGGTGCCGATGGCTAAGGTGTACGGTCCAGCACTCTGTGTGACAAGACGCTGCACGCGCCCATTGGCATACACCGGTACTGACACGATTACGAGAAGCGCGAGAGCGATAATGATACTCCCCAGGACGTATAGGGCGTGGTGCATCAAAAGCGAATTCTCCCCGTAAGGTCTCAAGAAAAGTGAAGGTCCGGATCGGAGGGCAGGCGCTGCGAGTCACAAATTTGCACAGGGTCGTTCTAGGAGATGGGTTGTGGGGGTTTTGGGGTCAGAGAAACGGACTGGCCCATCATTACGACACCTTGAAATAACTCCAAATTGAAAATAGCAGATGGCGCATACCGTATTGCTTCCATCAGTTCGACGACGTCCCCAAGTGTGTCTGCGGCGACCAAAAGCCCGTTACTGTAATTGTACAGGGTGGCAGGTCCAGAATAGTCTATATCGCTACTTGTACTAACCTGGGGATGGGAGTGTGGACCTGCAACCACATGTAAATGGCTGTGCATTAAGAACATATGCTTATGCCCAGGCTGCATGTCCGAAAAGTGGTGATCTACCAGCGGGCCAGCACTTGGCACGACCAGTCCCAGCAAAAGTAGTGTGTACGGCAGATATGCAACAAGTCCGTTCATTGGCATCTATTATAGCAGTCCGTCTCTCTTTGAGAGACCGATCAGGATCCATCGGGCGCGGCCAGTGCCAGGCCAAACAATGAGTCCGTGTACCAGGCGTCCACCCTCATTCTTGCTTCTTCTAGCATACGCTGGGCCGAGCCACGTGTAAACGTATAGAAGTTTCCCGTACGTATAGTTTCGCCCGGATCGATCGTGATAGTAACGTCTCCGGCCCCAAGAAAGACCTCCTGACGGGTCTTTGCCTTGAGATACATCTCGATACGCCCGTCATCCTCGTTCCATTTGGCTTCATAGTGGAACGAGTCAAGATCAAAGTTGGCATCAACCAATCGATTGACGACGATTAAGACATTTCGATTAAACTCCGCAGTGACTCCCTCGATATCGTTATAGGCCGCCTCCAGGACGTGTGTCTCCTTTTTGAGATCCAACCCCAACAGGAACCGGTCGCGCGGGCCAAGCATCGTCCGGACGTTCGCCAGAAAACGCCTCCGGGGCCAAGGATCAAGGTTGCCGATCATGTTGCCGAAGAACACTACGAGCCTTCGCCCAGGACTTTGTGGAAGTAGCGATAGGTGTTTTTCGAAGTCGCCGACAAGACCCCGTGCATCAATTCCAGGGTAATCCTGTCCGATCGTCTCCACGGTGGCGGACACCACGCCGTGATCGATGTCGAACAAAGTGTAGCGAGGTAGCTCGGTCCGGGAGCACACATCCAATATCTGACGTATCCGGATGGGCGAGATAGTTCCCAGTTCAAGAATCTCCTGCGGCGCAACCTGCTTCAAGATAGCGTCCACAGTCCGTTCGACGATAGTGTTCTCGGAGCGGGTAATATAGTACCCCGACAACTGTGTGATCCGCTCAAACAGGGCTAAGCCCTTAGCATCGTAGCAGTACCTAATCGATATTTTCTTGCGATTGGACGTCAGTCCCTGGACAATACTCGTTACTAGTCCGGCAAGATTTCCCCCCTCGACGGCGTTAAGAACGCTCCCCGGCTTGCCCTCATCCTTCGGCGGAACGGCCACAGGACCGTTGATTGGGACCGGACGCCCTTCCAAACTCGTCAAAGCTCGCCAGTCAAGATGACGCCAAAGAATTGCCAGTGGGTATAGGGTGAAAAGCAGTCCTTGTAGTTGGGCCTCATGTAGTCACGAGGTGTGGCACACGAGCCGTCTTGGAGCACATGCTGGTACGAAGAAAATATGTCCAACGGCACACTTCGGACTCCAGTAACCAGCAGATCGGTCAGCAAGGCTCTACTCCATTATAGTCGGGCCCAAGACCTTTGAAACATTAAGTCGTCTGCGTCTCCGCGTCAATGCTTCCAGTAACTCATGAGACCGTAGATTTTTGATACCAAACAGATCGTGGAGATCGCACTATGACCATGCCCAACCGCCCCTACTTCTGGAGCCTATTGACTTGATCGTGTGAATATGAGGATTTTCTTCCATCAATCTGCAAATATCCCAGCAATGTGCGCTCGACCTAGGCTACACATACTAACAACTCACTACGACCCGCCGACAGAAAAGACAGAGGCAAAGGAAGGGGCCTGCCTCATGGCAGGCCCCTTCCTTTAGAAAGTCATATTAGACTCAAGTCCAATTAGCTGGGGCCTCACTCTACCATTGGACGCCAGTGGATGCCAGTTAGGTTAATCAAGAGTCCCGAAGCAAGACCAGATCCTGGGCAGTAGTACTACTAGCGACACTGTGAGGCTGTAAACCCCTCAGCAGCATCTGTGCGGCAGTTTCAGCGGAGATGCGATCCACATTGAGTGTGATGTCGAACCGGGGCGTGGATTCTAGGTTAGCCCCATGTAGAAATTTCGCCTCGGCCCGAGCGTCCTTGTCAGCACCCTTCAGCCAATCCATGGCTTCCTTCAGGGTGATTCCGAGTTCTAACGCAATCCTTTTCGCTCTGGACTCAGGAGAAGATTCAACGAATACGGTGAACGTGTTAACAGACTCCGGCAGGTAAAAATGGCTCCCGTGGCCATGCAGCACTACATTCCCTTCAGAGCACTTCTCCTTGACCACACCGGCGACCGCTTCTAGGTAATTTTGCCTGGTAATAATCTGTCTTTCAACAATCCTATCTCCGAGCTCTGAGTGGAAAAGATGATATCCGGCATCGTATCCGGATGACCACTCCATAGGAATGGTAAGCGAATTGAAGAGTCTACTCCAAATGGAGTGATAACTTGCCTCGAAAGCCCTGACTTCATTCGGGCTACAATGGATACGCTTCGCAATCAGATCGACCATCTGGTCGT
>CAYLLU010000060.1:0-9160 GCA_964384845.1 uncultured Dehalococcoidia bacterium | reverse complement strand
CGGATGGAGGTGTTCTAAGTCTAGAAAGTGTACCTTGACACCTTAATAGAGATCACCTGTGTGGATGTTGCGGCAAGCCACAAAAGGGTGTAAACATGGCGTCGGATTTCCTCAATGGCCTTTGTCAATCCCTATCGTAGGCAGGCTTCTTCCTTCTCTCTCGCAGGCACCAGTGTGTCCTTACGTCTCAGAACGTCTCAGATCGTTCAACCCATTGATGGAGTATCAACCTAGGCTATCGCCTTTTCGAGGCGACCCTTGATAACTGTTTTTGGTACAGCGCCAACCACCTGGTCTATGGGACTGCCGTCACTGAAAATCAGCAGGGTAGGAATACCCCTTATGCCATAGGTAGTGGCTACCTTGGGGTTGGCGTCTATATCCAACTTGGCAAACTTGATCTTACCTTCGTACTCGCCCGCCAGCTCCTCGACGATGGGGGCTATGATCTTGCATGGGCCACACCAGTCGGCCCAGAAATCGACTAGTACAGGGACATCTGACTTGAGTACCTCTTTGTCGAATGAGTCATCAGTAATCGCTATCGGATTTGCCATCAATCCCTCCGTATCAGTATTTGACAATCTATGATCTGTTTTTAAGTGTAATGTAAAGAGCTACCGGATGAATAGGTCGAATGTATATAATTGGATATGGAATACGCCGGTTACGATCTCGTCGGACCAGTCAAAGTTAGGACGACAGGGACGGCATCGTCCTAAGTCTTTCCAATAGGTCAACCATGTTTGTCAGCATGTACTGTATATGCTCGGCTGTGTTATCTGCACCCACGGTAATTCTGAGGCTTCCTCTGGCCAACTCTTGCGAGAGACCGATGGCCGTGAGTACATGGGACGGTTCCAAAGAAGCCGATGAGCACGCGCTGCCGCTGGAGGCGCAGATCCCCGCGAAATCCAGCCCAAGTAGAATCGGCTCGGCCTCGATTGACTCGAAGGAGAAGTTGGCGTTATTCGCCAGACGGGTGGTGGGATGGCCATTGAGGTGCGCGCCATAAATCCTTTCCCGTACTCCTGAGATGATCATCTCGCGTAGGCGGAGGCAGTGCTTAGACAGGGCCGGACGCTCCTCTTCCGCCAACCGCAGAGCCTCGGCTAGTCCGACGATAAGGGGGACGTTCTCTGTGCCGGAACGGCGCTCGCGCTCCTGTCCTCCGCCCATTTGTTGTGGCTCAAAGGGGGTGCCGCGCTTGACGTACAGGACGCCGGCACCCTTAGGTCCGTGGAACTTGTGGGCCGAGAGGCTCAACATGTCAACGCCGAGTTGCTCCACGTCCAGTTCCAGGAGCCCAGCGGCCTGCACTGCATCGGTGTGAAACACGATGGTCTTGCCGCGCCGTTTTGCCTCATCTCTGATGACCCGTGAAATCTCCGATATAGGCTCTATGGTACCGATCTCGTTATTGGCGAGCATGATGCTAACAAGGGTAGTTTGGTCCCCAATGGCACGGCCGACATTGTCAGGGTCGACGAGCCCGTGTTCGTTAACGGGTAGGTAGATCACATCAAAGCCACTGCGCTCGAGTTGTTGGCAGGTGTTGAGCACTGCGTGGTGCTCAACGGTGGTCGTGATGATGTGGTTGCCTATATCTCGTTGAGCGTAGGCAGCCCCCTTGATGGCTGTGTTGTCCGACTCGGTACCGCCGCCCGTGAATACGATGGTGCTCATGCGGTCGCCCAAGACGTCGGCCACTGTGTCTCGCGAGTCGTCTAGAGCTTTTCGTCCTTCCTGGGCCAGGGTATAGATACTTGAGGGGTTGCCGAACCTATCGCTAAAATAGGGCAACATGGCATTAAGGACTTCTGGCCGTACCGGGGTGGTTGCGGCATGGTCCATATATATAAGATTTTCGCTAGTAGTCATTTAACTATCCAGAAGTATCGGTGTAGCCAGTCTAGGGGTAACGGTGTACCAGGCCATTGTAGCATTCTGGGGTTCCGAGGGAGCCGTTAATGGCACGGTTCTACCCCCCTTCTCAATAGTTTTGAATCTGCCTCGGCCTGTATAGAACGGTAGACGTCTTGGAGCGGCATACCGATTTCATCGTCGATACGGCGACACTCCTCGTTCTACTCAGGAGAGACGGACACGGCGCGTCTATCCAAGTGCTTTATCTTTACCTGGACAGTGCCCAATGTGGTCTCGACAGCGACACTCTCTCGTTCGGCCTCATAGCGTGTTATGGGCCGTACTCGGATGCCCAGAGTAGTAGTCTCCCTCATCATAAGGGACACGCCTTCTTGCTCCATGTCAGCTGTGAGGAGTACGCTTAGGAGGGTTCCGGGGCGGCCTTTTTTCATCTGGATTGGGGTTAGCCACACGTCACGAGCACCCATTGCGAAGAACTGGTCCTGGACGAATCCAAGTAGCTCGGGGCTCATGTCGTCGATGTTGGTCTCGAGCAAGGTGAGGCCACTGATGGCGGGTGACTCCAACTCCTCGCCGATTCGCAGTGCCACCACATTGGGGTAGGCATCCGGGTTTCGAGAGCCAAGCCCGTAGCCGACTCGGTCCAGTTTCATCACTGGCTGGCGAAAGATCGCAAGGGTTGTAACGATGGCTGCCCCGGTGGGGGTGATCATCTCGCCGGCGGCAACTAACTCAGAGGGAGGAGGCGCCATCGGTGCACTGGCTAGTGCAACGATGGCTGCCGTGGCGGGAGAGGGTGCCATCAATTTGCCATGTTCGGAACTGAAAACGCCTGAACCGGAGGGCAGAGGAGAACTGTAAATGCGCTCGATCCCGAGTAGTTCAAGGCCTGCGACGGTGCCTACCACGTCCACGAGGGTGTCCAGGGTGCCTAACTCGTGCAGTAGTATATCCTCATCATGCTGTGTGCCGTGGACCTGCGCCTCCGCCTCGCCTAAGCGGTCGAATATCCTGCAGGCGAGCTCGGTAGTTTTTTTGGACAGCCTTGACTGGCGTGTGATGCGTACGAAGTCTTCGATGGTGTGAGAGGTATGTTTGTTGTCCAGATTTATCGTAACTTGGGTACCTGGTACTCCACCGCGTTTACCTTTTCTGACGTTCATGGATACGCCATCCACACCCAGGCGCTCTATTACCGAGTAGATGTCATTAACCGATACACCGGTGTCCACCAGTGCTCCAAGAAGCATGTCGCCGCTAATGCCGCCGATGCATTGCAAGTACGATGTTTTCACGATAACCACTGCTTTACGAAGGCTGTGTGCTTGGTGTAGTCGCTGTAATTATGGAACGCATTTTCTAAGACACGGTTCTTGACACCGCTTACCGATGAGGAGTCGCTCGGTACTTTGGCGACACAAGGCAATAATTCTACTTGGGCTCGATTGGGATATGCCATCTGGTCCTCTGATACTATGGTCGTTGTCTGGCGTAGGGCGGATCGTATCATGACCAATCGATATTCCTTATGCTTCGTACTTCTCCGAGATGAAGCCAGTATCTATCGTTCTGCGTGTGAGGACACCATCATATACTCTGACACAGATTCCATATTCTCTTGCACACTTCGTATGTCGCTTATGTCGGCATCCTGCAGAGTGGTCGTATTTTGAGTTAGCCCGGCCTCGCGGTCCCTCTGTCAGAGGGTCTATTCTGACGCGGGAGTGCGGAGTCTATGGCATCCTTGAGGTGGTTGGACGCTACTGCCACGATACCCTCGTTACTACTATCGGCGCCTCCGCCCGTGGTCGGTACCAGACACCGTGAAAGCCCCAGTCGGGCGGCTTCCGCTATACGCCTAGGGAGTTGTGGCACTGCACGAAGTTCACCGCTCAGGCCCAGTTCACCGATGGCGGCCATATCAGAGGCAATGGGCGCATTGCGCAGACTGGATACGATAGCAAGGGCCATCCCAAGATCCACCGCGGGCTCACTGACCTTGAGCCCACCGGTAACGTTCACGATCACGTCTTGATCGGCCAATGACATCCGGATGCGGCGAGTAAGTACGGCACATACGAGTAGCATTCGGTTTAGGTCCACCCCGGTCGCTATGCGTCGGGGTGCGGGCAACATAGAGGTGCTGGTTAATGCCTGGACCTCTACCAGCAATGGCTTGCTCCCTTCCAAGGTCGCGACGACTACCGAACCGACCGCTCCAGTTCGGCGCTCAGACAGGAACGCCCTGGAAGGGTCTTCGACGTCGACGAGCCCGTGCTCCTCCATCGAAAAGACACCGACCTCATTGGTCGCCCCGAAGCGGTTCTTGATGGTGCGCAGTAGTCGCCACAAACTGATGTGGTCGCCTTCGAGGTAAAGCACCACGTCAACCATATGTTCTAGGACGCGGGGGCCGGCTATCTCTCCACCTTTCGTCACGTGGCCTGTAAGCACAATTGGGACGTCGTTAAACTTTGCCCATTCCGTGAAGGTGCGAGTGCACTCTCTAATCTGGGCTACAGATCCAGCCCCGGAAGGCAGCAAGCCGTCGTAGATAGTCTGTATAGAGTCTATAACTAAAAGGGAAGGCCGGATCTTTTCTAGATATCCCATGACCTGTCCCAGTGCATTCGACTGCAATAAGAGGAGGCCTTGACCTGGGATACCGAGGCGGTCTGCCCGCATTTTAACCTGGGTCACTGACTCCTCGCCGGTGACGTATAGCACTTTGCTCCCTGGGCGAGCGACGTCGGAAGCGAGCTGTAACAATAACGTGGATTTCCCGATCCCAGGATCCCCTGCAAGGAGGGTGATCGAGCCGGGCACGATCCCGCCCCCTAGGACGCGCTTCAATTCAGCAGAGGAGACTGGTAGCCGCGGTAGCCGCTCAGCAGATATCTTGGACAACTCCATGGGGGCTACCGCAGTTATTGTGGACCAATCTTTGTGGCGTTCAGTCACACTTTCGATGGGAACTTGGCCTAAAGTGTTCCATTCACCGCAGGCAGGGCACCTGCCCTCCCATTTCGGACTCTCATTGCCACAACTATCGCATAAATATATATTCTTGGTTTTCGCCACTCAATCTTCCTTGACGAGAAGAAAGTCCAGATAAATATACCAGAGTCTCAGATGTGGATGAATGCTTTTCAATAATTACTCAATGCCAAATTTGACTTATGATAATAGATGCTGCACTATTGTCCTGAGGCCTCTAATATAGGGATTGTAAGATGAAGAGGCCAGGAGGAGATCGCAATACCCTTAAACCAAAAAACCAAAGTTCTCAAGGCTCTTAAGAGCGAGAAGAGTGAACGTTTCTTCTCGCATACGAGTAAGATACCAGCGAAATGTGAAATGGTTGTTTAGGAGGTTGAATATCTTGAATTCTATAAAGGTTCGATGGGCAGCAGCTTTGCTATTTGTGGCTGCGCTTGTTGTTGTGGCATGTAGTAGTGACCCCGAAATCGTAACGAAGGAAGTAGAAGTCATTAAAGAAGTGGTCGTAGTGGCGACCGCAGTGCCGGCTGAACTGCCAGCGAGTGATTCTGTCCTCAGGATAGGTAATAGTGGAGAGGTGCAATTCCTAGACGCCGCTAAAAGTCAGTCTGGGACTGACATCATCTTCTCGGAGCTTATGTACAGCAGACTCCTGCAGTACGATGCGACGATGATGGACCCCAAACCGGATATTGCAGAGAGTTGGACGACGTCCGAGGACGGCAAGACCTACACGTTTAAAATACGCGATGACGTCAAGTTCCACAATGGTAAAGCAGTGACCGCTGAGGACATCGAATATAGTTGGGATAGGTGCCGGAACGAGATCGCAGACAAGGGCAGATGCAAGGGCGAGCTCAACGACGTTGTCTCCTTTGCCGCCACTGGCAAATACGAGTTTCAGGTCACCCTGACCAACCCGACACCTGTATTCATTCCTTCTATGGCCCACTGGTCCTTGGCTATTTTGGACAAGGACACCGTCGCCACACTGGATACTCAGCCTATCGGCACGGGCCCGTACAAGTTCGTTGAACAGGTACCTGGCGATAAGTTGGTGCTTGAGAAGTTCGATGGCTACTTTGACACTGAGACGTTAAACCAGCGTCCCGAAAAAGTGATCATAGTACCTATTAAAGATCCTCAGACCCGTATTGCGGCTCTGAAGGCCGGTGAGATCGACTTCGCCGTTGACCTGCCGTACGAGCAGATGGCGAGTGTTGCTGCAACCCCGGGACTTGAGATTCTGGCCCAGCGAGATGGTATAACGGCGTCGTACATGACGGTCATCTTTAACTATAAAGAGGGCCCAATGGCTGATGTTCGGGTACGCAAGGCTGTTCAGTTGGCCATCGATCCAATTGCTATAAATAAAGCGATCTACTTTGGGCTAGGCGTGCCAAGCTGCAACCCGATACTTGAGGACCACTGGGCCTATTTGCCTTTCGAATGCCCCACACGGGATGTCGAAAAGGCTAAAGAACTTCTGGCCGACGCCGGATATGGTCCCGGTGAGTTGAAAATCAAGTACATGCCCGAGAACATTCCAGTGACCCAGAAGATGGCCGAGGTGATTAAGCAGAACCTGGCCGATGCCGGAATCGAAATGGAGATTGTCATCGTTGATAGCCCGACATGGTTGGATACGGTCTGGTTCGGCGTAGAATGCACGACGGCTGATTGGCCCGCTTCACGGTGCTATGCTGGTATTCATAAGGAGTTTGACCTAGGAGATGCGTGGTACACTCGCGAGCCCGATCCGGACGGTTTGATGCAGTCATTGTTCCGAGCTGACTCGGCCACCTCCGGCTTCAAGGGAAACAACGGGATGCGCTATTTCAGCCAGGACATAGAAGACTTATTTGATCTTGGCAAGTCCACGACTGACAGGTCAATTCGATCCCAGGCGTATCTGGATATCGTCGACATTATCGTTAATCGAGATGTGCCCATGGTCAAGTTGCAAAGTATGCCACGCTTCTTTGCGGCTAACGAGCACGTGAAGGACGCTTATGTGAGCCCGAAAGGCTACTGGAACGCAAAGGACTGGACCTGGTCTAACTAGAATCGGAGTGCCACTGTAGTAAAGTATCCCGCTCGGCGGTCAACCGCCGAGCGGGATTTGTCGTTTTGGAGTAGAACAAGATTCAGATATACATTATTAGAAGGTTGTTGCAGACCGCATATGTGGTGGTCATTATGTCCATGATCATCTTTGCCGCTGTTCGATTTGCCCCGGGCGATCCCGCCGTGGCGAGACTGGGAATGGAGGCCTCTCGGGAAGGCCTTATAGAACAGCGTAAGGAAATGGGCCTAGACAAACCCATCGTGGTCCAATATCTGATATGGGTGGGCAACATTTTCCAGGGGGATCTCGGCGTGTCGCTGTCCTACAGTGCCGAGTATCCGGTAGCAGACCTAGTGTGGGAGAAGCTCAAGCGGACGTTGCCCCTCACGGTGACGGCGATGGCCTTTGGAGTGGGTATCGCCTTGCCGATGGGGATAGTCGCCGGGCTCCGCCCATTTACCTGGATGGACAACGTGATCTCGGCCTTTTCTTTATTTGGAATTGCTGCGCCCAGTTTCTGGGTTGGCCTTATGCTGATCCTATTCTTTGCGGTTCAGCTTGGCTGGTTACCCACTTCGGGTTATGGGCCTATTGGTGGCGGATTTGAGTGGAAACATTTCGTGCTGCCGACGGTCTCGCTTGGCATACAACTACTTGGTGCGTTGACTCGGTACATGCGATCGGGGATGCTCGATGTGATGAGCGCTGACTTTATTCGGACTGCCCGAGCAAAGGGACTGCCCTACCAAATGGTCGTTGTTCGCCATGCTATCAGGAATGCCATGCTTGCAGTGGTAACTGTCATAGCTCTCGATTTTGGTGGATTGTTGGCAGGCTCTCTTGTCACCGAGACCGTGTTTCGCTGGCCAGGAGTTGGGTTGCTGTTGGTTGACGCGATTCAGGGCAGAGACTTCGCCATAATTCAGATGGTAGTACTGGTCACAGCCATCATATACATCCTTATCAATCTTATAGCGGATATCCTCTACGGGTATATTGACCCACGGATTAGGTTCGAATGAGTGTGACTATGCCAGAGGGGGTCGATGTACGGGCCCAGGTGAGAAAGAGTAGAGGGATGGCACGGACCGTCTTGGCCACCTTCGTGCGAAACAGAACCGCGTTATTCGGTGTGATCGTTATATTTACACTTGCACTTGCCGCCATCTTCGCTCCGCTAGTTTCCCCCGAAGACCCGCTCTTCATGGACTTTGATGCCCTGATGCAATCCCCGTCTATGGAGTATCCAGCTGGAACCGACTCTCTTGGCAGAGACAACTTTAGCCGGATCATCTGGGGCGGACGTGTATCACTACAGGTAGGTGTTTTGTCGATGTTGATCGCTACTGTAGTAGGTGTATCTGCCGGACTGGCCGCGGGCTACTACGGTCGTTGGATCGACACGTTAATTATGCGGATGGTAGATGCCATTCTGGCATTTCCAGCGTTATTGCTGGCGATTCTGATGGTAGCGGTGTTGGGACCGTCTCTGCGGAATGCCATGTTGGCTATAGCTGTCGCATTCATCCCCTCATTCGCCCGAGTCACCCGAGCGAACACCTTGTCCATTCGGGAAAAGGAGTATGTGGAGGGCGCAAGGGCGATTGGTGCTAGCGCGACCAGGATAATGCTAAGGACTATTTTACCCAACACCATGTCCACGGTGATTGTCCAGGTGTCTCTAGGAATGAGCTACGCTATACTCATCGAGGCCGGCCTAAGTTTTCTCGGTCTCGGGATCCAGCCACCGACCCCTTCATGGGGATATATGCTCGCCACTGGTCGGGAGTTTATCACGCTGGCATGGTGGCTGACGACATTCCCTGGCCTGGCGATCTTTCTCACAGTTCTTTCGTGGAATTTCATCGGAGATGGTCTGCGGGAAGCCTTGGATCCGAGACAGCATCACCGCTAAGATGGTTCGTGTCGAGCGAGTGGTGGGCATATCCTTTGATGGCGACCGTAACCATGTTTTGGAATACTACTCTCTGTGCCGAGTGTTTTCGAAGGGCATGATTCCGAGGGGCGCAAACAACCCCACTCACATACGTGAAAAGCCGCCCCGGTCGGTACTCTCCTGTTGAACCAAGGCGGCTTTTCTCGTATGTGAGTCTGGCGTCAGAAGCGAGTTGCTTTCGCCCTACTCCCAACCTTCTTTTGTTGTGTCTCTTACACGGATGCGGTCGGTATTGGCGATTCGGCCTT
>CAYLLU010000059.1:0-9374 GCA_964384845.1 uncultured Dehalococcoidia bacterium | reverse complement strand
ACTACACCCAGGGACTGATAGAATTAGTCAGGAAGACCACCGCCAAGGGATAAAGACCATGGGCCGTTAAGAACCCTTCGAAGTATAAACGTGGAATTGGAATAAAACGAGAGACCAGAGCCCACCCAAAAAAGCACTGACACTATGGAGGCTAAACATGGGAATCAAGAACCGGCTGGAACTGACAAGTGATACGAGCAGTTATAAGAACGCTATCATAGGTCAAAACGCCATGATCGATCCTGATGTGACCATAGGATACCCCTACCGCACAGGGTGCCAGCCGGCTCGCATCGGAAAAAACACCATCCTGCGCAAAGGCACAATCATATACGGCGACGTGAACATCGGCGATCACTTCCACTCGGCCCACTACACGGTTATTCGTGCAATGGTGCAAATAGGTGATTATTGCACGTTATTAAGCCATTCTACCTTGGAAGGAATCGTTCGGATGGGGACCGGCGTACGAATCATGTCCCACGTCTACGTGCCAACGCGTACCTGGTTCGGCGATAACGTCTTTGTTGGGCCCGGCGTCAAGTTCCTCAATGATCGTTATCCTTTACGGAGAGTCCCGATGCCGGTGCCGCGTGGCGCGACGGTGGAGGACGACGTAATGATCGGAGGGGGCTGCACCATTCTACCCGATGTGACTATCGGTGAACGTAGCTTCATCGCAGCAGGCACAGTCGTTAACAAAGACGTGCCGCCACATAGTTTCGTCGTAGGGATTCCAGGGCGCGTTTCCCCATTGCCAGACCACTTGGATATGCCCAACAACAAAGACGTAACCCATGATACCCGTGATCTTTGGTATCCGAAACAGGAGCATCGGGTGGAATCCCTTTGGCCCGACTACTGGGCGGAGCGTTTCATCGAGAAGTAGTGCGGAGAAGACAGACTAACGCAATCCTATGCCTAAAATGGGTACAGGTTATCAGACGGGCTCGCCATCGAAGTACGCGTCAGGTGGTTTATACAGGTACCAGATCAGAGACCACTCTCCAATCATAGCGGGGTAGGTCCTAATTCTTTTTGGGGTCCGGCCACCAACATCAAGAATATCTGAGCCGCGATAGTCAGGAGGGTGCCGGGAACCGCCACAATTGGGCGTACCCTTGGATAGCCAAGCCTCAACCTGCTCATCTCCATCAACGGTAACCCATTAGGACAAACCATTGGCTCCTTTCAAACAATATCCGTGGCAATGGACGGTCGACTACACTGAGAAATCCACGCTCAACTAATCCAGATATTCGCCATTATGATATAATTCAATGGACTCCCGCCAAGTTGCAGTCACGTTCCGCTTCCTGCGTTAGAGATCTTTGAATCGAAGACGCGTGCGATGTTTGCTTCGGATGAGGAGAATTTGATGAAAAGGAGCGCCGCATGAATATATATGTAGGCAACCTACCGTTTGAAGTCGACGATGAAGAACTTGAGAGAACATTTACAGCATATGGGGAGGTATCCTCCGCCCGGGTTATCCAGGACAGGTTTTCGGGCCGGTCCAGGGGCTTTGGGTTCGTAGAGATGGGAGACAACAGCCAGGCCGAGGCCGCGATTCAAGCCCTCAATGGTAAGGATATGAATGGTCGTCCCCTGACGGTCAACGAGGCCAAGCCACGAGAAGACAGGCGTGGCGGTGGCGGTGGCGGTGGCGGCGAACGCCGCTGGTAGTTCTACCAGTACATTAGCTCGATGAGGGGCCGATCGCCAACGCCATCATGAAGCGGTAAGCGATTAGTGGTCGGTCCCCTCACTAGAGCGACATCGAGAACAGAAGAAGGCAGACATTCCAGTCTGTCTTCTTCTGTTCTGGCGAGGTGAAGTGTGAAGTGTAGGGGGAAACATCCACCTCAAACACACCACCCAAGTCTCACTTAGAGCGCACAGTGCCCCCTTACTGTCAGACGTCCAAACGCCTGAACGTGGTCCTCAGAGACACCATTGGTATTTTTCTTCATTGGCAAAGCTAGTTCAAAGACATTCGGAGTTAAGCGATGGATCGTATGACGACTATTGATATAGCAACACAGGTGGTCGTCGCCCTCGACACCCTAAACATCGGATATGAGATCCTTGAGTGTGACCCCGACTTCGCCGATACAGCTGCGTTCTGCGAGAAGTACGGATACCCCGTCGACAACTGTGGAAACGCCATCGTAGTAGCCTCGAAACGCGAGCCGGTTCAGTTCGCAGCGTGTATCGTCAAGGGCACGACTCGCCTAGACGTCAATAAGACCGTCCGCAAGTTGATGGGCGTGCCCAAAGCGTCATTCGCCTCGCCGGAGCAGACCGTGGCACTAACGGGCATGATGATCGGCGGAGTCACACCCTTTGCACTGCCTTCCGAATTGCCAATCTATGTAGACGAGAAGTTAATGACCCTCGACTATGTAATCCTAGGATCCGGAAGTCGATCGTCGAAGATAAAGATCAATCCACGAGTATTTGATCTTATACCAAATGCCCAGGTGGTCATCGGGCTGTCGAAGGAGCCTGCATAGTAACCCTCGTGGTGATGCTACAATAGGCCACACCTTGAGATACACTATTAAAACACCATTGAATTCAGGTACTTCTCCTTGAGCACCGGTCAGTCAGTGGTGCCACCACAAATTTCGGCGCTCATCCATCGAGAATTCAGACTCACCTGGCTCGCGAGTATGGCCTCGAGCGCCTCAATGTGGATTACAATCGTCGCCAGCTCGTGGATCGTGTTCGAAAGTTCGTCCGGCTCCGGATGGGTGGGCATAGTAACCTTCGCCGCAATGATCCCGTTCCTGTTCGTGTCGCCTATTGGCGGCCTGATAGGCGACATGTTCGACCGCAGACGAATCGTCATCGTCTCGTTCCTATCCAATGGGGGAATGATAGCGGCCCTTACCGCCCTCTCGATCACCGAGACGATGCAACTCTGGCACGTGGCAGCACTGGCACTCACCGGCGGCATAGCCCGGTCTGTCCAAGAACCCGCACTGTCCGCCCTCATCCCGAACCAGGTACCTCAAGAGGATCTCCTCAATGCGCTCATCCTTCAGGGCGCATCGCGCCACGGGGCTCGATTCTTCGGGTTGATAGTCGCCGCACCACTACTAATTATCGATCAGTTCGGCATAAATGCTGTGCTTGTGCTCGGCGTGGCATTCCAAGTACTCGCCGCCATCACCATGGGCGCGGTGCGAACAGTGTCAACTGGAGAGACACTGCCTGAGCACGATATTATCCGAAGTCTCGTGGACGGACTGTTATTCATTTACAGTCATCAGGCCATGGCTCTGTTTGTGCTGATGGTCGCATTTCATTGCGCCCTAGTGATGTCTTTCGAATCTATCATGCCGAGCTTTTCACGAGGTAATCTGGGAGCCGATGATCCCTCAGTGTTCAACCTGCTTATGATGGGATTCGGTGCAGGTTCTCTCGTAGGCATGGCCCTAATAGCCGGGGTCCGCAGCGAAAAACGAAAGGGGCAACTAGTGCTATACATGGCGATTGCCAGTGGAGTTGCCCCAGCACTACTGGCCATATCGGGTTCAGTGCCGATGGCGCTGTTCTTCACAGCGATGATGGGTGCGTCCCAAGCCACTTTCATGGCATTGACAAACACCTATGTGCAGATTATGGCGCCCGATCGATTGAGGGCGCGAATTTCCAGTCTGTACGTGCTACACGCCGGCGGCACTATGGCTTTTGCCAATCTCGGTTACGGATTCATGGCCGATATATTCACAGCGCCACCGATACTGATTACCACCGGGGCTTTGTTCGTTTTCATTGTTGTGAGCCTGTGTTTTGGACAGCCCATCATGCGTAACGTGTACCGCACAGGCCAAGCGATAGCGGCCTAAGGGCACTGGGACCTGGAGGGGACTCTCTCGTGAATTTCCGCTCATGGTAAGTATGCCGAACCACCTTCTACCCACCCCACCATCTAAGGAAGTCACATGAATGTTCGTACAGCAATCATCCCTGTAGCTGGGTTTGGCACCCGGATGCTGCCCGCATCCCGCTCCGTACCCAAGGTAATGCTTCCGGTAATGGACACGCCCGTCGTCCATCTGGCCGTCCAAGAAGCAGTTGAGGCCGGAATAGAGCACATCGTCTTCGTCGTCTCCGAAGGGCAAGACGCCATTCGCAACTACTTTGAGTATTTGCCCGGCCTGGAGAAGGTGCTCGCAGTCAAGGGTGACACTGAAATGCTGGAACGGATGCTCGCCATACCAAAATTGGTGGAGTTCAGTTACGTCAAGCAACACCAACCGCTGGGTCTAGGGCACGCCATTCTAACCGCGGCTGAAATCCTAAATGACGAGCCCTTCGCCATTCTATTGCCAGACGATGTGATCTGGAGTGAGACAATCACGACTGCAGTGATGATCGCCCATTTTGAAAAACTTGGAAGCCACTTGATAGCGGTACGCGAAGTACCGGACGAGCGCGTCCCCAGCCTGGGCATAGTCGACGCTGTAAAGGTAGTAGACCGAGTGTATACCGTCTTAAATATGGTTGAGAAACCGCCGCTTGAAGACGCACCTTCTAACCTTGCAATCATAGGCCGATATGTCCTGGGAGCGGACATTTTAGATACGTTACGAGAGATCGGGCCCGGGGCCACTGGGGAAATCCAGCTAACCGACGCGCTGGCGTCCATGATCCCGAGTGGAGTCTACGCTTACAAATTCCCAGGTACACACTTCGATGTCGGTAGGCCACTAGGCCTCCTGCAGGCGTCACTGACAGAGGCCCTGCGTCGACCAGAAGTGGCCCCTGAATTAAAGGAATGGCTGCAAGGTTTGAGCAATGATCCTTGAGATTACAGCAGTTAGGCCAGAAGTCGGGACCCCAACTCGACTTGCAGTGTGTCTCGTCAACATAGATCGACTATGGCTTCAAGACGCCCAGGAATTTGCTGGGGCAGCAAAGTGCTCCAGTCCGCCGTATAGCAAGTTCACAGCAGCCCTAGTTGACTCCACCTGTATACGTTCCATCTGCCTGTGAGACAGAGTAGGGTTAATGAGTTCCACTGGAATGACGTCGGTCTTGAGTTCGTCGACCTGATCCTTCACCTTCGTCAACATGACGAGTGCCTCGACAACCAGTATTATACCCTCCGCGAATAACTCAGGGAACTGATAGTAGATCGACTTGCCGCCACCCAACGATATCAGCAAGGAGAAGTCCCGGCCCATCAACACAGATCCAATCACATTCTCCTAGATAAACAAGGAAACCATCGTACCCAAATCAGGCTTTCAGGTGAGCCCATCACACGCCTTTATCCCCATATCGAAAGCACTGCTACTGCGGTTCCGAGCCAGAGTGCCACACATACAATAAGTGGCACATCGGTCACGAAAATATCTTCTGGGCTTTCGCCAAGGTTTCGGGCATGTACCAGATAGAGGTAACGGAACAATCCATAGACCACGAAGGGGATAGTGAGCATCATTGTGTGGTTCCCAGGCAGGTTCGACGCTGTAAAGGTATATAAGGCGTACGCGACAAGCGTCGACAGTGCGACAACGGCGGTGAACTGATCTAATAGTGACCTCGTATATCGTTGCAGAGTCTCGCGCTGGCGTCCTGCCATATCACCGGACGCCTCTAGCTCACTGCGTCGTTTCGACAGAGCTATGAATAGTGCTCCCAAAGCCGTGCAGATATAAAGCCAGGTCGAAACCGGCACTTGGAGCACTACCGCCCCTGCGACCGCCCGCAGGACAAATCCGCAGCTGATAGCGCACACGTCCAGTATGACCAGTCGTTTTAATAGCACCGAGTATGCCATCATTATCGCCAAGTATCCCAGCGCCACCCAGCTGCATGCCGGCTCCAACATTAACGACAGGCCTATGGCCATGGCGGAAAGGATAGCAGCCGACGACCACGCAAGTGGCATCGATAGAGCGCCTGATGCAATGGGTCTGAAGCGTTTTTTCGGGTGAAGTCGGTCACGATCCACATCGAAAATATCGTTGACAAGATAGACCGCTCCACTAAGCATCGAGAACAACAAGAAGGCCAGTGTCGTCTTGCCGAGCAACTCGAGGACCAGAGCAGAGTCCGCCAAGTCCCACATCGAATGAACAGTGAAGAACAGGGGGAAGTAGACAAGAAGGTTCTTCGACCATTGCCAAGGCCTCGTTGCAACAAAAATGGCCACGATTATCGGCACGGTACGTTTGGAGAAGATCTCCATGGACCGATAATACGTGCCGCCCAACGAGGGGGTCAATGAGTATCCAATCATCCTTGGCTGAGATCCGTGACCGCCAGGCCACCGTATACTCGAAATCGGCGGGTGCCCCAGACCTCAGACATTTCCAACAGATCACAGACACTACACATATTCTACTGTAGCCAAATTGTTGACAATTGCTCTACGGCTATCTTAAAATAATCTGGCAGTCTTCCGTATGGATTGCTAAATTGGTCCACGCAGCACCATTATGACCGGCGATAGGAGGAGGCGAATCCGGATGGCAACAAAAACCAAAGTCTCGTTCAAGCCCCTGGGAAACAGAATCGTGATTGAGCCCCTAGAGGGCGAAGAGCAACTGTCTTCGGGCGGTATATTTATCCCCGACACCGCGAAGGAAAAGCCCCAGGACGGCGTTATTGTAGCCGTCGGTCCCGGTCGACTGACGGACGAGGGCAATCGAGTTCCGATGGAGGTCTCGGTCGGTGATACAGTGGTCTACTCCAAGTACGCCGGTACGGAGTACAAGGAAGACGGCATAGAGTATCTTATCCTGCGCGAAGACGACATCTTGTTCAAGAAGTAGTCGACGAAACGGGATCCTCGATCGGAACCCAAGAAATCTAGGAGTGAACGAATGCCAAAAGAACTAAAGTTTAGCGAAGAGGCTCGCGCAGCAATGAAGCGCGGCATAGACACGATGAGCAGCACCGTTGGTGTAACCCTCGGGCCTAGGGGGCGCAATGTCGTGCTCGACAAGAAATTCGGTCCCCCACAGGTATGTAGTGACGGCGTGACTATCGCCAAAGAGATCGAGCTCGAAGATCCTTTCGAGAACATGGGCGCACAGTTGCTCAAAGAGGCGGCCAGCAAGACAAATGACGTAGCTGGTGACGGTACTACAACCGCTACAGTTCTCGCTCAGGCCATCATTCACGAGGGGTTCAGGAACATCGCTGCAGGGGCTGATTCAATGGCCCTTAAGCGCGGCATCGATCAGGGCGTTAAGGTCCTTCGAGAGGCCATCGGAAACATGTCCACCCCTGTCGAGGGCAAGACGCAAATTGCCCAGGTAGCAGCGCTGTCGGCCCACGACGACGAGATGGGCTCGCTAATCGCAGAAGTGATGGAGAAGGTAGGCAAGGACGGAGTCATAACCGTTGAAGAGTCCAAGGGCATCACCTTTGAGCAGGAGTTCGTCGAAGGTATGCAGATCGATCGCGGATATATTTCTCCATACTTCGTCACTAATCAGGACCGCATGGAGACAGACCTCGAAGACCCGTATATCTTGATCACAGACAAGAAGGTAACCGCTGTATCGGATCTGCTGCCTGCACTAGAAAAAATCCTGCAGATAGGCAAGAACGTAGTTATCGTGGCTGAGGACATTGAGGGCGAAGCTCTAGCAACCCTGGTCGTCAACAAACTCCGAGGCACCTTGAACGGACTGGCTATAAAGGCCCCTGGCTTCGGAGACCGCCGCAAGGCGATGCTAGAGGACATGGCTATCCTGACCGGTGCCACCGTGATCAGCGAAGAGGTCGGTCGCAAGCTCGACTCCGTCACTCCTGACGACCTAGGACGGGCGCGGCGCGTGGTATCTACCAAGGACGACACTACATTCGTCGATGGCTCAGGCTCCGAAGATGCTATACAGGGTCGCATCAAGCAGATAAAGGCCCAGATCGAAGACACGACCTCAGACTTCGACCGCGAGAAGCTGCAGGAGAGGCTGGCCAAGCTCTCCGGCGGCGTGGCCATCATGAAGGTAGGCGCGGCGACCGAGGTAGAGTTGAAGGAGAAAAAGCAGCGGCTAGAAGATGCCCTGTCTGCCACACGAGCAGCGGTCGAGGAAGGCATCGTCCCCGGCGGTGGGGTTGCCTTGCTACGATCTCGAACCTCTCTCGATGACATCGGAGCCGAAGGTGACGTAAAGACCGGAGTCAACATCCTTAGGACCGCTCTTGAGTCACCTCTCAAGCTCATCTCGGAGAATACTGGCGTCCCAGGCGTCGTGATTCTGGCCGAGAGCGACAAGGCTGAGGGTGACTGGGGCTACGACGCTGAGGCAGGCGAGTTCACTCATCTGCTGGAACGTGGGATCATGGATCCGGCGAAGGTCACACGAGCGGCCATAGAGAACTCGGCCAGCGTTGCAGCTATGGTATTGACCACTGAGTCCCTGATCACCGACATTAAAGAAGAGGCTCCAGCCGGTCCCGTTCCGCCTCCCATGGACTACTAGTCCAACAGGCAATGTAGCAATTTAAAGAAGGCCCCGATTCGCAATGCGAATCGGGGCCTTCTTCTGTCTGTACTACCAGATGTAGGTTTATCTCCCATCCTGTACTAGATGTAGTAGTGTTTGACAGCTAATTTTGCCCTTGAGCCCTTGATTACCCTCCCATTTCACCGTATCATTACCCTGGCTCGGCATAATTTGACCCTACCTGCTCTCGGAACTTAGTCTCGAGACAGTCGTTGAAGAAAAGAGGGCCTGGCCCTGGGACTCACTGGCCGCGCCGTTCCAACCTTTCCCGGCTCACCTGGAGACTAGTTTGTTTACTCATCTTCACGTTCATACCGAGTACAGCCTTCTCGACGGCCTCAGTGGGCTAAAGCAACTAGTCGCGAGAGCCTCAGAACTAGGGATGAGTAGCCTGGCCATCACCGATCACGGAAATCTACACGGGGCCATCGACTTCTATCGCCTCTGCAAAGAGGCAGGCATCAACCCAATTATCGGCTCCGAGATTTACGTCGCCCCCAAAAGCCGCCACGATCGCGACCAAGCCAACAAGAAGCCATATCACCTGACCCTGCTCGCCAAGAACTTGACTGGATACCGCAACCTCGTAAAATTGGCCAGCGCGGCGCACCTCGAGGGCTTCTACTACTTCCCTCGGGTCGACCGCGAACTTCTTGAGAAGCACCATGATGGACTGATCGTGTTGTCGGGCTGTCCCAGTGGCGAGATTCCCAAGCTCATAGTGAATGGCCAGCTCGACGAGGCCCGAGCGACCGCAGAGTGGTACCAGGAAATTTTCGGCGACTACTACTTCGAGCTGATGGAGCATGGTGGTGTCCCAGAGTTGCCGGCTATCAATGCAGGACTTATCCAATTAAGCACTGAGACCGGCATTCCATTGGTGGCCACCAACGC
>CAYLLU010000058.1:0-10224 GCA_964384845.1 uncultured Dehalococcoidia bacterium | reverse complement strand
ACAGATGGAGGAATGTGTCGATAGGCGCGCGCTTTTAGAGTGGATACCGATTGCGGTCTTGGTGGCCGGGCTCGTGATATTGGCGGCGTGTTCAAGGACCTTGGAGTTGCCAGAAATTGAGCGGCGAGCTCAGGACATCAACCGCGTCGTGATGTGCCCCGTCTGTCCAGGTGAATCCATTGACCAATCCCAAAATCCACTAGCTCTGCAGATGCGGGCCATCGTGGTAGAAAAGCTTGCTGTTGGTTGGTCCGACGGTGACATCTACGATTTTTTCGTGGAGCGTTATGGCCCCAGGGTGCTTTTGAATCCCCCTACTAGTGGCGTCAACGTTGTTGTTTGGATCGTACCGCTCATCGGAGTGATTATGATGGCCGGTCTACTTTTCTTTGTGATGCGGCGGATGGTTCGTTCGAACAGGGAGCAACTTGAGGAAACGGCTTTGGAGATCAGGATCACTGATAAAGAAAAAGACCGCTATTTTAGGCACATAGAGGTGGTATTGTCGGCTGATGGCCCAGCGTCCGAAGCGGGGATTGAGGATGGCGAGGATGAGGGGCGAGATGATAGTTGACACTGGTCACTTAGCCATGGTCGTAGCTTTTGTAGTATCGGTCTACGTCGTATTGGGGTCGTTCTTGGGGGGATGGAGACAGTCGCTGGTGTTGGTGGAGAGTGCTAGGTACGCGCTTTACTCGGTCCCCGTGCTGTTGTTGATCTCAGTCTATGCTTTGGTTCACGCTTTTGTGACCAACGATTTTAGCGTCGCCTATGTAGTTGAGAATAGTAATCTGGCTATGCCTGCCCGGTACACCTGGGTAGCGTTCTACGCCGGAAACGCTGGGTCCTTGTTGTTCATAGCCTTTGTCTACTCGGTGATGGCCGTGCCGGTTGTTGCTAGCATGGTGCGGCGACTCCAATACACTCTTCCCTATGTGACAGGGCTACTTGGAGTACTCCTCGCTTTCTTCCTTGGGGTCATAGTGTTTCTGGCGAACCCACTGGAGGTACTGCCATCTGCTCTCCCTGACGGGCAGGGTATCAACCCGCTGCTAGTCCACTTTGGGATGTTCATCCACCCGCCCATGCAGATGGCTGGACTTGTATCCGTGGCGCTGCCATTCAGCATTGCTATGGGTACGTTGATGGCTGGACGGGGTGGCAGGGACGAGTGGGTGGACCTAGGTCGCATTTGGGGGATGGCATCGTGGCTGGTGCTCACCATCGGGTTGCTCCTGGGAAGTTGGTGGGCCTATACGATTCTCGGCTGGGGTGGGTATTGGGCTTGGGACCCGGTCGAGAACTCAGCGCTAATGCCGTGGCTGGCGCTGACAGCCTTCGTCCATTCGATCATGGTACAGAAACGTCGTGGTATGTTCCGTATGTGGAATATTGTACTGGTTACAGTCGCCTTCACCCTGGCGCAGATGGGCATGTTCATCAATCGGGGAGGGCCTGTACCATCGGTGCACTCGTTCGGGCAGTCGACGATGGGTTGGGTGTTCCTAGTCTTCATGGGTACGACACTGCTTGGCTCTCTCATCGTCTTTGCGTGGCGTTCAGGGAATCTGAAGAGCCGTGAGCGGCTGGACTCGATTCTCTCGCGGGAGTCGGCGTTTCTCACGCAAAACGTACTGTTCCTCGCCGTGGCCTTGGTGACGTTGTGGGGAACTATCTATCCGGTTATATCAGAGGCGACGCAGGGCCTGACTATAACCGTAGGTAGGCCATTTTTCGATCGCGTCAATGGCCCGCTACTCCTTGCACTTGTATTTCTCATGGGTGTCGGACCGCTGCTCCCGTGGCGTCGGGCTTCGGCTCGCAACGTCCTCTATGCGCTTCGCTATCCCCTTGGAGCTGCCGCGGTTGCTGTCGTGATATTAATCGCCATAGGATTGCGCCAACCGGTGGCAATTGTAGCCCTCGCAGTGATCGTAATGGGGGTCGCTGGTATACTGCACGAGTGGGTACGGGGGACGCGGTCACGTACTCGCAAAGGTGAGGCCTATCCCATTGCTTTTGGCAGACTGCTCGCCGCCAACCGCCCTCGATACGGGGGCTACATCGTGCACCTGGCCATATCTATGCTGGCGATTGGAGCGATCGGGTCGTCGTTCTACAGTCTACAGCGGGATTTTCCGATGAGCCCGGGGGATACTCGGTCGTTGGGGGACTATTCTTTTACCTATCTCGGGATCTCTGAGAGGTCCTTCTCTGATCGGGATGAGGGGACAGCCAGGTTTATGGTACGGTCTGGGGACCGTGACCTGGGGATTATGTCGACGACCAGAACTTTCTATCGAGACTTCCGGATCGTCGCAACAAGGGCGGCCATTCGATCGACGCCAATGGAGGACTTCTATATAGTGCCATCGGAATTTGGCGAGGATGATCAGATCGTTTTCAGAGTCTACATCAACCCACTTGTATGGTGGATGTGGGCCTCGGGACCGTTGATGGCTATGGGCGCATTGTTGGCGGTCTCACCGCGTCGCAGACTTGCACCAGTATTGGTTACGGACCCTGATCGTATGGGCCTAGCGAAGGTTTGATGGACGACGTTTTCAGTCCCTGGTGTGGCCCATGTAGGCGTGTGCCAGAGGCAGAATATGAGAGCAATGGCACATGTTTGTCCTAATAGCCGTGCTACTGGTATTAGTTCCCGCCGCCGCCATGATATATCCATTTCTACGCGGGGTCCACTTGGAAGTACCATTGGAGGACGAGGCATCTGACTCCAGGGAGATATCGAGGAGATGGGACATGGCAGTGGCAGGTCTCCACAATACGGAACTTGAATTTTCTCTCGGTAACCTCACTAAGGATGATTATAACTGGCTGCGGGAGCAGTACATGACGGAGGCCGCTGTCGTTCTGAAGGCCATGGAACTGGAAGAACACCAGGCGCAAGAGATGATGGCTAATGTTGAGCGCGTGGCTCGCGGGATTCGAGGACATACTGAGTTCCCAAAGGATCAAGAGTGAAGAGTCAGGGGCTGTCTCTGGCACTAGTCTTGATACTCTGGGCCTGGCCCATCTTGGTTTTCGCACAGGAGTCTGGGCATGTGGTGGAGGGCCGGGTCGTAAACGGTACTGGTAACAATACGCCCGAGTTCGGGATGGTGGTAACTTTGCACCTAGAGAGCGAGGCGGGTTATGAGTATATTGAGACGACTACTGACGTCGATGGGAGGTTCCATTTTACGGGTATTGAGAACGTCTCCGATGCCAAATACGGCGTGACCGCGACCTATCAGGGCGTAATGTATGGCGTGGACATCGATTTCTCTCAGACAGAGTTACCAATCGAACTCGTCGTATACGAGGCAGTGGATGAGAATTCAGCCTTTGCAATCGAGAGGGCATCGTTGTTGATCGTGCAGGCTGACACCCCACGTACGTTGTGGGCGCTCGAAATATTCACGATTGCCAACCGATCTGACACGACTTACGTGCCCGGGGTCGATCCGATGAAGCTGCTGCGTTTTGCGTTGCCCCCTGGGGCGCGAGATCTCAAAGTAGAGACTGGTCTGACCGGAGAGGCTGTGCAGGTAGATCTGGGTTTTGCGCTGATTACCAACATTCAACCGGGAGTGTATGAGGTGATGTTCTCGTATGTTTTGCCCTATGAAGGTAGGGAGGTGGTACTGCCCCGCTCGTACCCCCACGGGACCCAGGGACTGAGGGTACTCGCACTTCCAGAAGTAGGTTCCTTACTGAGCACCGATCTAGGCCCTGTCGAATTAGTGGGCATCGGATCTGATACGTACCAGATACTCACCGCCGAGAATCTGCCTGCCGGCACCAAATTCGATGTCACCCTGTCCGGGTTGACGGAGCCGACATTCGGTGACCGGGTGAATGAGGCAGCGGAGTTGATGAAGCCGGAGTACGCTGTGCTGTTTGGCCTTGGAATGCTCATGATAACCTTACTTGTACTTGGGGTGGGGAGGACCGTTGGACTACGGACCGACGAAGGGGTTGACTGAGTTATCTACTTTGTGGCGAGTTCGTTGTACTCGGTAGCTAGGATGCCCATTATCACCGAGTCGAATCGCGCTCCTTCGTGTGGCCGGCTTTTCCTCAGTGTTCCCTCGTGGACGAAGCCCAAGTGTTTGAACAGCATCAGGGCGGATTGGTTGTATTCCGGTATATCGGCCCATAGCCGATAAAGTCCCCACTCGGTGAAAGCGAGATCCATAGATGCAAGCGTTGCCTCTCTCCCGTGACCGTGATGCCACATCTTGGTACTGCCTATTAGTACCGAGATGTGCCCATCTCCAAAAGACTCTTCGATTGCGATGTGGACCTCGCCGATGTGCTGCCCGTTGTTGAGATATATGGACAATATGCGGTGTTCCGGGTTGTTGAAGACTTGCTCCCACTCAACGTCTGAGACCTCCTGGATTTTCTCGGGATGGTACCCGAGATGAGCTGCGTCGCCATATGTGTAACGCCCGAACCAACTCTCGGATACCTCCTCATCCTGTAGCCATTTCCGAATACGCTCTGCGTCGTTTCTAGTGACGGTTTGTAGTACTACGTTTCGGTGAGACATTTGGAATCCTTTCTCGATCAACTGCCTGAGAGTTCACTAAAAGGGTACACTGTGTTAGCCGCAGCATCAAAGTGATTCGCTTAGAGTGAGGCCGGGTTGTATTGATCTCGTCGCTTGGCCCAGGATTAATGTAGCGGTTGTGAGAATGTGTGAAGTATCGGACAGATCGATAGGTGAACAAGATAGGACGTTCTACCCGGAACCCACCCGAGAGAAGATCGTATCTTATCCCGCCTTGCCCTATACGGTGGACAGTTCTCGTGTACAAGTTGTCGGCGCCGGGTGGTGCCCTCGTGGTGTAGCGGAATATAGCAGGTTAGACGCAATGGGTCTTCGAACAAATCTGAATAGACTTTGAGGTCGGTGAGGCGACTTAAGCCAATGTAGTGCAACTATCCACGTACCTAGTGGGGTGCAATTCGTGACGTCTTTTCTGGAGACGGCGACCTGATTTGTGCCAGGATCTGATCCTGATGGCGATTTTCTCGCCAATACTCTTGTGATCTCAATGGGACGTGTTCAAAAGAGCATATTGGCCGCCGTCACCTTAGACGGCTCTGTCGTGGTGTCGATCCCCTGTTATTATGTTGCGCGGAGAATCGCGGAGAGTAATGCGGACACAAATAGGAGGTGAGCATGATAACGCTAGAAGAGGCGAAGGCCAAGATGGATGGGGTCGTTATACCTCTGGCGACTATGTTCAAAGACGACCTATCTCTCGACGTTGAAGCGACTCAGGAGAACGTCCAATGGCTTGTGGATCAGGGTGCCAGGCCTGGCAACACGGTGCTTATAGCGGTGGGCTCTGGCGGCGACTTCACAGTACTTTCGACCCAGGAGCGCAAAGATGCGATCAAGGCGATAGCCGAGATCGCGGTGCCTAATCACATCCCGACCTTTGCCAGCGTCCAGAGTACTGATCTCAGGACGACCATTGAGTTGTGCCAGTGGTGTGAAGAGGTCGGCATCGATATCGTCCAGATGAGTAGCGCGTACTATTATGATGTACATAAGGGCGATCTGGTGGCGTGGGTCAACGAGGCTGCAAAACATACCAACGTTGGGTTTGCAGCTTACAGCCACTGGTATAGCGGATCCAAGTATGACATGACCATGGATGTCGCCGAGGAGATTCTCAAGGTTCCGAATACTGTTGCCGTTAAGTGGGGCTCCCCGAACATAGGTAATTACCTAGCCGGATTCAAGTATTTTTCGCCGCGGGCGGCTGTTGTGAACAATGGGCCACTGAGTGTCTATGGCCACCAGCTTGGGGTCAAGGCTTGGGTCAGTCACGTGCCCAACTTCTTTCCTCAACACTCCTGGATGGTGCACGATTTGATGACGGATGGCAGGTACGAGGAGGCCGAGCGAGTCTTCGACGACTTTAATGAGGAGTATAACTATATCCGAGGGATGATTAGTTCCCAAACGGCTGGTGAAGGTGTGTTCGTAAAGCCTTTCATGAAGGAGATGGGGCGCCCGTCTGGGCCGTCCAGATTGCCTTCCCGTGACGAGGTGGTGACGGAGGAGACGCGGGAACGCATCCGATCTCTGATGAAGCGAGCGACTGTGAGCGTGGAGGAAATCGGGGTATAGGTGCGCAATATCGCACCAACTATTTTCCAAACACGTAGAGGTCGGTACTTGTCGAGATTTGGGCTAGACCTTCTGGTAGACCTGGAACCGGTGGCGGTTGTGCTCGGTGACGTATAACATGTTGGTATCCAAAGTTACTGACACAGGACCCCAGAAATAAGGCTCGGTCTGAGATGACTCGTTGTGCGGGTCACGTAGGTGCTTGGGGAGATTGGGGATCAGGTTGGCCATGGCCCGGGTACCGACCTCGTCGGGATTGGAGTCGAAGAAGTCTTCCGACCACTTGGACAGGGTTGCCTGTCCGCGTAACTTTAGGACGAAGTCGCCGATTGGGTTAAAGACCTGAACCCTCTCGTTGCCCCAATCTGCAATATATACGAAGCCTTCGTCGTCCACTGCAACGTCTGAGGGTCGGCGGAGTTGGCCGTTCTTCAACCCCGGATCTCCAAGAATCGTCACGAACTCGCCGTTGGCGGAAAATTTCTGGATTCGATCGTTGCGCCAGTCTGCGACCCACACGTTGTTCTGCAAGTCTACCGTGATACCCCAGGGCATGTTGAACTGCCCCGGTTGGTTACCGAATTCCCCCCATTTTGCCAGGTAGTCGCCGTCGCCGGTGAATTTTTGGACCCGATTGTTGTGCTGGTCCACGATGTAGGCGTTATCATTGGCGTCGAAGGCGATACCAGATGGTCCGTTGAACTGGCCATTGCCGCTGCCGAAAGTCCCCCACTTGTGGAGGAAATTTCCGGATGAGTCGAATACGGTGACACGATGAAGATACTCGTCTGTGATGTGCAAGTTGTCCTGGCTGTCAAATGCCATGGCTGTGGGCAGACCGAAATTCTCATCACCGGCGCCGAATCCCTTGCCAAACTCGCCAAGCCACTCCTCGGCAAGGTTGCAAATTCCGACACGGATTGCGTCCCTTCGGGCAGGATCGCAACGGTTTAGGACGAATATTCGGCCGTCCTTCGATAGATCGAGATCATAGGGATTTGCAAAGCCTCGGCCGTTGGAGCCGTTGTTAGTTATGCCGATGGTCTTAACGTATTCGAGTGTAATGGGAGTTGCGGTGGTCCGGCGTGACATCACTGGGCTCCTGGTGTTAGGCGGGGCTGTCGGATTGGTTCGATTTCAGGCGAGTTGGAACTCGCGGGTGGATGCGATCAGGCTAAGCAACTCGCCGACGCGTCGGTTGGACTCATTGCCGCATTCGTGGGACGTCAGATGGACGTCTCCCCGGCTGGAGACGTGCTCGATCAGGGCTGCACGTGTGCCTTCGGACACTACCATTGGGCCCATCAGGTCGAGGCATTGATCCACCAACTCTGAAGGTGAAAGTCGCCCTTCGTTCTCTGTTGCCAGGCGGTTGATCATAGTACGAACACCCGGCTTGTCGATATCGCCCAACTCTGTCGCGACGAAGTTGATGCGTTCGACCAGTGCGCCACTGTCGATCCACTCTTCGCCCTCGTGCCAGCCCTCTACAGTGGGGGGATTCAACAGTCCTTGTCCCATATAGAACGCATGCTTCACGACATTATCAATGCCCAGGTCCGGGGTGCGATAACTGCCTGCCAACCGGATCGCTCCGGTGACCAGCTCGATCGGGCCTTTAACTCGAGCGAACCGAGCAGTATCGGACTTGAAGTATTTGGAGTTAAACAACACTCTCAGGACTGACCGGATTTCATACCTCGACTCGAAGTAAGCCCGAGTCATCTCTGTGACGACTTCATTACCGTCGTTGTCCAAATTGTCTGCAGCGAAGTACTGGAACAGACGTGTACAGATGAAGCGTGGTGTGACCTCGTTCTTACAGATAATCTGTACGATGTCCTCGCCATTAAAGTTGCCTGTCTCACCCAGGAAGGTTTTTTCGCCGTCGTCGTGGTTTTCCGAACGGTAATCGAAGTGCCATGCAATGCGCCCGTAGGGCCAGATGGAATCCTTGTTGGCCCTCATCGCCATGTACTCGGCGTTACCCATTGTCCAGCCGGTGAAGGCTCGGGCTGCTTCCTTGACATCTTTCTCACTGTAGTTGCCAATGCCCATGGAGAAAAGTTCCAAGAGTTCACGACCGTAGTTCTCGTTGATCCCTCTGCTGTGGTTGTCATTGTTGTCGAGCCAGAAGATCATCGCGGGGTCTTTCGAAAGTTCGATCAGCAGGTTGTCGAATGCGCCGAGGCCGTGTTTCCTGAACATGTCAATCTGGTTGAGATGGGACCGTGCCTGGTTCAGTTTGCTATAGCCGGTGGCGAACAGGCCGTGCCAGAATAGAGCGATCTTTTCCTCAAGTGGGTTACATGTCGTGACCATTCGGTACATCCAGTAGGCGGCGGCGCTGTCGGGTTGCCGCAGTTCCGATTGGTCGACATGGTAGCGAGTGATCAAGTCATCAGGTAGGTTGTTTGGGTCGCCGGGGTACAAAATCTCTTCGACGGTGGCCTCGTATCCCTTCTTTAGATACTCCTCCAGCTCGTCCCGCGTGGCACCAAAGCCGGCTCGTCGCATTAGGTGGCCCATTAACGAGACGTCCTGGTTGTTCACTTGGCCTCCTTAGGTGGTGACTGACGCCCTCTAAATCACCATGATATATTTTCTAGGGGAGTAGGCTTGATTGAAGGTCGGGCGCGGTCAGTTCTTGAACAGATCGAAGGATTCGAACGAGCCGTTAACGATTGGCTCGGCCTCGAGGCCGAGCCAATTCTCGAGTATTGAGGTGTATGTGATTCGGAAGTCGTTGTTGGAGTATAGGTCGCCTTCGAGTTGGTCTTTGTCTTTCAGTGAGGGGTACTCGCCGTACAGTCCGCCATTAACCTTGTTGCCGATGACAAACGCCATGCCACCGGAGCCGTGATCGGTGCCCGATCCATTGTCCTTGATACGTCGTCCGAACTCCGTGAAGACCAACATGGCAGTATCGTCGCCCTGCTTATGTTCATCCATGTCATCAACGAAGTCTCCGATGGCCGGGGCTACCTCGCCCCAGAGCTTCTCGTGAGTAGCAAGCTCGCCGGAGTGTGTATCGTATCCACCGTGAGAGGCGTAAAAGATGCGTGTCCCAAGGTCGGCGAACATCACCTGCGCCGCGCTCTTGAGGTCGTTGGCGATCGGGTTGGAGGCGTATTCGATAGTGGATGAGTACTTCTCGGGGCCTGTGCGAAGGATATCGGCACCCTTCAGGGCGTCCTTACCTGTCTGACCCAGGAAGTCGAGGACTGCGTCGCCGCCTTTCTCGCCGCCGTACATCTTGGAGAAGGTCTCCAGCGCGAATTTTCTGAGGAACTCGTCCTTGATGTCGGGGAACAGGCCGTAGGTCTCCAGATTACCGACAGAAGCGACCGGTACACCCCGAACGCCAAGGGCACGTGGCAGGCCTCGCCCGAAGTTTACGCCAGTCAGCACGTTTTCCCCCCTCGGGTCCATATCACGAATCGCCCGACCAAGCCATCCTTCATTGCCAATATCATCGGGCATTGCAGTATGCCAGATATCCATAGAACGGAAGTGGGAGCGGTTGGGGCTGGGGTAGCCGATTCCCTGAATGATGGCGAGTTTGCCTTCGTCCCAGAGGCGCTTAAATGCCTCCATGCCTGGGCGCAGTCCGATCTGATCGTTGATTTGGAGCACGTCGTCCTGGGGGATGTTGACGGTGGGTCGATTATCGTAATAATGTCCGTCGGCGAAGGGTACTACCGTGTTGAGAGCGTCATTACCACCCGAGAGCTGAACCACCACGAGCTTGTGGTCCCCGTTATTGTTGTTATTGTAGGAGGCCATTGTACTCTCCTTAACATCGGGTCTAATTGGTAATTTAGGATTGCCTTGTGGAGCGAGAGAGGACAGGAATTGTGTTGTAAATTTACATGAAGTTTGACAATGGCGTCAAGATGGTCCTGCGTGCGCATTGAAGGCCCGGCAGTGCCTACAGTATGGGTGTGTGTTGCGCATATATCCTGATCCTATTTTTCTTGACACCTCAGCCTTTTCGGACATACCATAGTGCAGGTGCCGAGGTAGCTCAGTCGGTAGAGCACAGCACTGAAAATGCTGGTGTCGCCAGT
>CAYLLU010000057.1:2564-11492 GCA_964384845.1 uncultured Dehalococcoidia bacterium | reverse complement strand
TGAGTGTAGATCTGGGTGGTGGTTATGCTCGAATGGCCGAGCAGGTCTTGAACGTGCCGCAACGGAGCCACTCCTTGCAGCAGGTGGGTTGCGAAGGAGTGCCTCAATGTATGAGGTGAGAACTTTTTGTCTATCCCGGCTTGAGCGGCGAGCCTCCGCAGTATCAACCAAAAACCTTGCCTACTAATGCGATTCCCAAACCGATTGAGGAACATGGCAGACTCCGACGACTTCGTGACTAGTGTTGGCCTGGCTTCAGAGATGTATCGGATTATGAAAGTTGCCGCTGGCTCATGGAACGGTACGAGTCTTTCTTTTGAACCCTTACCGAAGCAGCGGACAAATCCCTCTGTGACGTCCACGTCTCCAATATCTAGAGCGATCAACTCGCTGACCCTCATGCCTGTGGCGTAGAGCAATTCGATCATGGTCTGGTTGCGAATGGCATTGGGTGAATCCCCATTCGACGCCGTTAATAACTTGTCCACTTCTCCCATTGTTAGAGCGTTTGGCAGTGACCTACCGACTCTTGGGGAACTAACATGGCGGCTTGGATCTTCATTCAGTTCCCCCTCGTTGACTAGGAAAGCGAAAAAAGATTTGGCGGAGGTGACCTTGCGAGCTAGGGTGGTGTCCGCGTAGTCGCGTTGGTGCAGTTCGAGGATGTAAGCCGCGAAGGTGTTTGGATCGGCGCGGGTCCAGTCAACCGCGTCGTCGTCTTCTCCAGAGATATACTCGAAGAGTTGTATCAGGTCATTTCGGTATGCGGACACGCTGTTTACCGATAGGCCGCGCTCCACGGCCATATGGTCCAAGAATCTTGATATGCTGCCGTCCATCTGTCTGCGCTCCATAGTACTAGTTACGGAGACTACCATTCGAAATTTGTGCGGCGGTAGGCGACAGGAGGTGCTGTCCGGGCCAATCTGGAATCTTCACACCCTGATGCCTTGTCTCGATGATTTGCTAAACATAAAATCTAGGATATAAATATCTCGGTACTGTAAAATAACATGTGAAGAGTAGAAGTAAGACATGTAGAGTACATGATGTGTCACAATCTATGATTCGAGTGAAACAATTGGCAACAAATATGTGAAGTTGGAGCAGCGAAAGTTGATACTGACAATCTTCCGGCTTGACACCTCCACTGTGCGTCCGTAGAATTTTCCTGACTTTTCTACTATGGCTGATAATGATAGAAATAGACATAAGCTCGTTCATATTTGAGTTGGATTTTGTATCCTCGCTAACGGTTAGTTGGCACGGCTTTTTCAGTTTCGTGGCAGTGCTAATTGCCGTGTTTCTTGTAGGGCGTTGGTCCCCTCTAAGAAATTTGGATCCAGACGATGTACTTTCCGTAGCAGTTTGGGCCATCATCGGTGGGGTGATCGGCGCTCGAATTGTCCATATCATTGACAATTGGGAAGCGATATACGCTGCCAACCCAATGCGGGTCTTTTATATATGGCAGGGCGGTATCGCCCTATGGGGTTCTATTTTGGGGGGGTTCATTGCTGGGGCCGCCTATGCGTCCATCTCCAATTACTGGGAACGAAGGAAGTACTCTGCTGGCGAGGCGCCGTCTTCAAAGTTCCAGATAGGGGCGATGGCTGACCTGACGGCACCCGCTCTCCTGTTTGTCCAGTCTATCGGTCGGGTAGGTGACATCATTAATGGGGAGCATTGCGCCAGGGCGACCGAGCAGTTCTTCGGATTCCAGTGGGTCAATCCTGATACCGCGGCACGTCTCTGTGCCAATGGTTTCGTCAACGCTGCACATCCAGTGATCGTTCTAGAGATGGCCTGGAACATGGTGGCGCTGGTGGTCGTCTGGCAACTCCGTGGTCGCCTGAAGCCGGACGGGATGCTTTTTGCTCTTTACATCGCATTGTACTCTTTAGGGCGTTTTGGCGTCTCTTTCCTCAGAGAGGATCGCATCTGGGCACTGGGCATGCAGGAGGCGCACTACATAGCACTGTTGATGCTGGTTATCACAATCCCGTTATTGGCGATCAAGGCGAGAATTACCGAACGCGTCGAAGAAGAACCAGCGGTGTTTGAGCGGGGGACACGATCTGATCGCCGCCGCCGTCGGCGTAAGGTAAAGCAGAGCTAACGTCCATCTTAACCCTAGTGACTCGGACGCAGATCAAGAAGGGTTAATTGAAGAGTAGAACGACCTCGCCACTCGTCCAGTTTAGGAGTGTAAACCAAGTCCAGATGGTCACCGATGGCGATGCGTCGGTCTCCCATTCGAAAACCTATTACCTCCCACATCCTTCGGTCATGAACGACGCTCATTTTGAGATGGTTTCGTTGCTTCCCAACTCTTCTAATTTTAGAGACCACCACGTTTCGTGTCAGGAATACGGGATCGGGGTTGCCCTTGCCGAAGGGTGAGAGTACGTTGATAAAGTCAAAATATGTCTTGTCCAGGGACGTTAACGCTATCTCGCCGTCGATCTCTATAGTGGGTCCTTGGGAACTATCGTCATTAGTGTTTAGTGGTAGCGCAGCCAGATGTTTCTTGACTTGTGGTAAGTCCGAGGTCGCTACGACAAAGCCCGCGGCCATGGGGTGGCCTCCGTGACGTTGCAGTACATCCTGCACTCCGCTTAGGGCACTAATAGCGTCAAACCCCGCAATACTTCGCATACTAGCCTTTGTGACTTGATCCCCAATTGACAGTGCGACCACCGGACGGTTGTAGGTCTCGGACAGGCTCCCCGCGACGATGCCTAGTATGCCTGGAATCCATTCGTCGTGTTCTACGACTATGATTGACTGGGGTACCGCAGCTGCCTCGATCTGCGAGGTGGCTTGGTCTATCGCCTTGCGTGAAATGAGGCGCCTCGTATCGTTGTACCGTTCCAATTCGTCTGCGATCGGTTCCGCCACTTCCGCACTAGGAGCTGTCAAGAGACTAAGACTGATAGATGCGCTCGCGAGTCGGCCAGTTGCATTGATCCTAGGAATGAGTGAGAAGGACAATGCTTCGGAGTCGATTTGGCCCAACTTCAGCCCCGCACGTGTGATGAGTGACTTAAGCCCTGGATTGGTGGTATGGTTAAGGTGTTCTATACCTCTTCTCACCAAGTATCGATTCTCTCCTTGTAACGGCCCTACATCGGCGATTGTGCCAATCGCAGCCAATTCCATTAGGTGTTCAGGAGTATCCTTGCCCAGGAATCGCCACAATGCCTCCACTAATTTATAAGATAGCCCTGCTCCGGTGAGATCGTTGTATGGGTATTTTGAATCTTTCCGTGATGGATTGATCAGCGCAATTACTCGTGGTTGAAATTGGGGTAATACGTGGTGATCGGTAACGATAGTGTCGATGCCAAGTGTCGATGCCAGTTCGATCTCCTCTACATCGCTAGAGCCACAGTCGACCGTGATCATCAGTGAGATACCCTGACCCCTTAGTGCACCTACTGCCAAGGTGTTCAGCCCGTGGCCTTCGACCGTACGGTCGGGTAAGTAGGGAATGACGCTGACTTTCAGTTCTTCAAGGGCTTTAACCAGAATGGCCGTGGCAGTCAGTCCGTCAGCATCGAAGTCCCCGAAGACGCCTATGGTTTCGCCCCTCGTGAATGCCTTCACCAAGCGGGTGACAGCTGCATCCATGTCTGGCAGTAGAAATGGGTCGTGGGAGTCTCTTTTGTCAGGTGATAAGAACGCTCGGGACGATTCTCTATCCCTGATGCCACGATTGAAAAGGAGGCGCGCAGGGATCACTGGCAATCCGAGGGAATGAGGAAAATCATTTGGGGGTGGCATGTGTATGTGCCAGGTCGGGGAGGGCATCAGAGGCCATGCCTTGGGTGACGCTGAGTGTTTGTAGGAGTGTTAATCGACACCGTTTTGGAACTTGCTGAATACGAGGCTGGAATTGTGGCCACCAAAGCCAAAGGAATTGCTCATAACGGTCTCAATTGCCATACTCCGGGCCTTATTTGGGATGTAGTCTAGATCGCAGTCGGGATCTGGCACTTCTAGATTCATTGTAGGAGGCAATTGCTCTCGTTGGATGGCCATAACACACACCGCGGCTTCAAGAGAGCCACTAGCGCCGAGCAGATGGCCGGTCACTGACTTGGTAGAGCTGATGGGGACCACTCCCGAGTGCTCCCCGAAGACGCTCTTCATGGCCATAGTTTCGTTCTTGTCGTTGAGTGGTGTGGAGGTGCCATGGGCGTTGATGTAGTCGATATCAGTGGGTGTGATGTCAGCATCCTTGATGGCGATTCGCATGGCTCTGGCACCACCCTCGCCTGCAGGTGCGGGCTGTGTGATGTGATAGGCGTCTGCTGTGGCCCCATAACCTATCAGACCTGCTATCGGAGTTATGCCCCGGTTGATGGCGGACTCCATGGTTTCCAGGACGAGCACCGCGCCACCTTCGCCCATGACGAAGCCATCCCGATCAGCGTCGAAGGGCCTTGAGGCTTTATGCGGTTCATCATTTCGTCTTGATAGGGCCTTGCAAGAATTGAATCCGGCGATGCCTATGGGGCATATCGCCGCTTCGGAGCCACCTGCCAGGGCGATTTCGGTCCTGCCGGAGCGTATCAGATCAAGGGCAACCCCAATGGAGTCTGCACCACTGGAGCAGGCTGATACGGTGGCGAAATTGGGCCCTTTTGCACCTAGTAACATCGAGATTTGACCCGAGGCCATGTCCGGGAGCATCATCGGTACGAGAAATGGACTGATTCTAGAGGGGCCCTTGGAGTCGAGCACACTTATCTGCTCCGATAGGGTTATGATACCTCCTATGCCACTCGATACGATGACAGCTATATTCTCCGCATTCTCCGCGGTGATATTGAGTTGGGCGTGTTCCACAGCCTCAAGAGTCGCAGCTACTCCGAGTTGAACGTATCGGTCCATACGGCGTGCCTGTTTACGTCCGACGTAGTTGATCGCGTCGAAGCCGTTTGCCTCACCGGCGATGGTTGTCTCGAACGTTGCGGAGTCGAATGAAGAGATGTGATCGATGCCTGACACGCCAGCCACCATGTTGGACCAAGTTGTTTCGCGGGTTAATCCTACAGGGCTTACAATGCCTATACCCGTGACTACTACATGGCGTTGCATATTCGGGTCTCCAATTTACTGCTATTTGGTAGGCTACCAGGGTCCTAGACCTAGAATACTTTACCAGAACTTAGAGTAGAGTACATGCCCGGTTATGGTTCTATCGTTAGGATAGGCCGGTTCAATCTAGCCGAAAGAGGTTATCATTCTGGTCGCCATATCCAGCATATTCAATGTGTCGCCAGTGCATGACTTGCGGAAAGTGTGGGTGCTATCCAAAGGCTTGTCACTGGGTTATTCAATCATATACCCGTCGAGTGCCACTATCTCAGGATATCTTCTGGTCATAAGGTAGAATCACCTGTAGTGTAGTGGGGTCATTTCGATGATATTGTACTTGAGAGGCTCTCTAATAACTGCTCTGGAACGTTCATCTGCCCTGTCGGTATCATTCTTATAGTAGCCTCAAAGTTGAGACATCGGACATTCTCGTCAAAGTATATTTGACTCTAGGCAGCCTTTGAACCTCGATGGTTCTGATCGTTTACAAGTTAATGATGTTCGATTAGCCTCACTATGGCCACCCACCGGCGATACTGGTGAATGATTTCGGGCTGGCTATACATTCATTGATTGTGGCTAATACATGATTATGTCTAATACACCCAGGACACTAGTTTTGAAGGTGGGAGTGGTCTTGATTAATCCTATCTCGTTGACCCTTATGAATAGAGATTTTTATAATGGATCTCTGCGGACGAAAACGAAAGGCCTAGAGGACGTATTATGGGTGCAAAGAATGCCAACCGTAGCGATTGAGACGCACGGCTGTAAATTGAATCAGGCTGATTCGGGGACGCTCGCCGCCCAATTCGCAGAGGTCGGTTATCAGTTGATTTCGTCTTCCGAAGCCGCTGATGTATACGTCGTAAACTCGTGTACGGTCACCCACGTGGCGGACCGCAAGGCCAGGCAGGCGTTGCGTGCTGCCCGACGGCGTAGTCCAGATGGCATGATTGTTGTAACGGGGTGTTATGCGGAGCGTTCTCGGGAGTCACTTGTGGCTATGGGGGAAATCGACCTGATAGTCGGAAACACCCAGAAGGACCAACTCGTCCGGCGGGTGGTCGAATGGATGGGAGATCCGCCTGAGTATGGTACATTCGAGATAGTTTACGCAGGAGACTCGGTGATCAGGAACCGGGCCATGGTGAAGATACAGGAGGGTTGTGACCAAGTCTGCGCTTACTGCATAGTGCCAAAGGTCCGCGGACGCGAGCGTAGTATACCAGAGGCTAATCTAGTCACACTTGTCAATGAACATTCTTCTTGGGGATGCAAGGAAGTGGTGTTGACAGGCACACAGCTTGGTAGTTATGGCTTTGATATCCCTGGTGCTAGTCTTGCTGGGATGCTGTTGGGTCTAATGCGGGACACTATGGTCCCCCGAGTTCGTGTATCATCCCTGCAAGCCCAGGAGATTAATAGCGATTTGCTTGATCTCTGGGAGGATACGCGCTTATGTCGACACTTCCATCTGGCTCTGCAGAGTGGTAGTGACACAATACTTGCTCGGATGCGCCGCAGGTATGATGTGGCAGCGTACCTGGATGCTGTCAAGAAGATTCGTAATATGGTGCCGGGTGCTTCGATCACGACCGACGTAATAGTTGGTTTCCCCGGAGAAAGCGACTATGATTTCCAGCAGACCCTCGATTTGTGCGAACGGGTAGGCTTTGCTGGCGTCCACGTCTTTCCGTATTCCGTTAGACCTGGCACAAGTGCGGCTTACCTGAAGGACAGGGTAGATTCCAAGACTAAGGCGACGCGCATGAGGAAGTTACTAGAGGCGTCAAAGCGACACGCTTTCGACTATCGTACCGAAATCATAGGAGAGAGGCGTACGGTGCTTTGGGAGGGGAGGCGTGGCGCCCGTACTGGCGAAGAAGATCTGTGGTTTGGTCTGACCGATGACTATATACGCGTTATTACACGTAGTAAGAAGCCGCTGTACAACAAGATTACAGATGTGCGCTTGGTGGGCCAGGAGGACGAGGTCGTGATAGCGCAAATCGCCTGATCTCGTATGTATTTTTCACGGTTATATCTCTTTAACTTGGAAGTGTGACTTGCCGTTGCGTTGCTGAATGTAGCCGGATCTGTGTTCGTTAGCATGTCCGAAGACCAGTAGCCAGCCTCTCTCTATGGCCATCTGAAGTAGGTCTCGCTTTTCGGAGAGCGTATCGTCGGGGGCTTGGTCGTACGCCGGGATACTGGCCAATGGGAGATGATATGGAGTTGGTATCAATTCGCCGAGATAGGCTATACGCTCACTTCCGGCATCTATTAGAACAATCTGATGGCCTTTGGAGTGGCCGTTTGTGACTCTAGTGGAGACACCAGGTGCGACCTCATGTTCGCCGTCCAGCAGAGTCAAAAGCCCGGCGTCTTCGAGAGGGATGAAGTCGTCAAGATTGAACGAGCGCTCGCCTCGTTCGTTCGGGGCGTTGGCTTCCAACCACGCCTCTCTCTGGACCATGTACTCGGCTTTAGGGAACGTAGGGATGGCGTTGCCTTCGCGGTCAAGCTTGGTGCAGCCACCAGCCGTGTCGAAGTGTAGGTGTGTAAGAATTACCACATCGATGTCCCGTGCAGTTATATCCAAGTTCTTAAGCTGTCTGATCAACTTATTGCTGTTGAGGTCAAATCGGTCCTTGAGTTTCTCTGCACGCTTCGAACCTGCCCCGGTATCCACCAATATGTTTATGGTAGGCGTCTGAATTAGCATGCAGTTTAACCCCAAACGGACCCTGTTCTTGCGGTCAGGTTTTAACTGCTGCTCCCAGAGGGTCTTTGGCACCTGCCCGAATAGAGTTCCTCCGTCCATCATGTAGGTGCCGTCGCTGACAACGTCTACCGTTGTTGTACCGAGTTGCATAAGTTGTTCCCCTTTGGGTGCGGTCCCATGCCAGCGACAATCCGCAGCAGGGCCTACCAAATACCATTCAGCGAGGAGTGCACATTTCAGGACCCAGGTGTCACAAAAGCTGCGTTGATACGCTAGTCAGTCAGAAGGATAAATATCCACGCTGTTTGTCGATTGCACTACGATCAAGGGATCCTCGGATGTGCTCGGAAAGTAAACCTATTCCTAACCCCCTCCGACGTAACTTTAGGTTGGAGATAGTAATTTGTCAATAAGTTTTCAATGCTCATTCTTAGACTTTGCCCAGAAATTTGTAGTCCTCTACACAAGATGGGCTCTAAGTACCGAGGTTATTGGATTTAAAACGAGTGGGCCCTTCCACTATAAACGGGGGAACTGGAGAGGAAGTATAGGATAAACTTTGTGTTTCACGGTACGTGGGCCTCGCCTAATACCTGTTGCGCGCCCCACGTATACTTGATCACTACAACCCAGAATTAGATATCGAGTGCCTCTAGGGCGGACTTCCAGGCGGAGATCGTTTTATCAACTTCGGCGTCACCGTGAGTCGTTGAGACGTAATACTTACTATTGTTCTTGAAGATACCTCGCTCCCTTAAGAGTTCATTGAAGCGAATCACCTTGGCCTGATCGCGGTTTAGTGTGGAACGGTAATCAGTGATCTCATCATCTGCAAAAATTACGTCGAACATAGGCGCCTCACCGATGACTTGCGCGGGCATCTCGGCCTCGTATAGGAGCCTGCTCTGCGCTTTTTTCAACCTGTTGCCGGTGGCGAAGAGGCGTTCATAGGTGCCCTCTTTCTGGAGTACCTTTAGGGTAGTTAGGCCCGCCACCGACGCGATGGGATTCCCGTTCAGAGTGCCCTCCTGCATGACATAGGCCGCGCCGGGCTCGCTGGGCGCGAAGTGTTCCATAATGTCCGCGGATCCTGC
>CAYLLU010000057.1:2252-2539 GCA_964384845.1 uncultured Dehalococcoidia bacterium | reverse complement strand
ATAAGGGAAATCCGCCGGCAACTGCCTTACCCAGCGTGCACAAATCAGGAACTACACCGTATAACTCCTGGGCGCCACCGTATGCAAAACGAAAACCTGTGACGATCTCGTCAAAGATCAAAGGAACGTGATACTGACTCGTAACGTCTCGGAGTCCACGTAGGAAGCCGGGTATGGGTGGGATTATCCTTTGCAGCGGTTCGATGATAACGCCGGCAAGTTCCTCGTGGTAGCGCTCGATGATGGCTGAGGTCACCTCGATGTCGTTGAACGGCGCCACTAGGACA
>CAYLLU010000057.1:0-2239 GCA_964384845.1 uncultured Dehalococcoidia bacterium | reverse complement strand
CTGTGGAATCGGGAGAAGGGGTTGGGAACGGAAGTGGTTGTGAAGGGGCCATGCTCATCAGACTGTAGTCGTTCATCCCATGGAAACCGCCCTCGAACTTAAGGATTTTGTCACGGCCACGGTAGGTGCGGACAGCCCTCATTGCGAAAAATGTTGCCTCGGTGCCACTACTGGCAAATCTAACTTTCTCTGCGCAGGGCACTGCGCGAACAATCTCTTCAGCAAGTAGTATGGCGTGTTCGTTCAGCCCAAAATAGGTCGTGCCTTGGGACAGTTGCTCGCTCACCGCGGCCACGACTTCTGGGTGTGCGTGACCAATCAACATTGGCCCGGAGCCTAGAGCGTAGTCCACATACTCGTTGCCGCTCAGGTCCCAGACCCGAGGGCCGCGACCTCGCTTAATAACCATGTCCATGGTTACCGTGTTGCCATTACTGCCTCCGGGCAGGTATGCCTCTGCTTTATCCAGGGCATGTCTTTCCCTATTTCCGATGGTCTTTTTTGCCAATGTGTACTCCCGGTAATGGAGGGTTTTCCCACGAAACGTAGGGGGATTTGGATCTGAACCTGAATTATAGCAGAGCACTGCTAGACTACCGTATACTTGTGCGACATGGCGTGAACCACGCTCGGCTGTAATTGAGCACTTTAGAACGGAATGGACGGACGAAACATCTAGGCTTCTGGAGGTTCGTATGGACACAGATGTAGTGTCGGGGAATATTATGGAGCAGAATGTAGATGCCGTTATTGTGGGTGTGTTCGAGGGTGAGAAGGGTCTGGACGAAGTGTTAGGAGCGATGGACCGCGCTCTTGATGGGGCGTTGATCTCACTCATGGAAGATGGAGAAATCAAAGGCAAAAAAGGTGAATTTACGCTGGTGCACACGCTGGGCAAGATTTTGCCAGTGAGAGTACTCGTAGCCGGCCTTGGCAAGAGAGAAATGATGGATACTGAGCAGGTCAGGACTGTGTCTGCCCGTGCTCTGAGGTATCTGCGAGGCAAAGGAATAACAAACGTGGCCATGGTACTTTTCGGTGCTGGTTCTGGAGGACTGGACCACAATGTGACAGCTCGAGCTGTCGTTGAGGGTGGAGTGCTTGGGCTCTACCGCTTCGACAAGTACAAATCTAACACAACAACCCAGAACGAGATCAAGACCCTGGCCATTGTTGATCAGGATGAGACGAGGCTGGATGAAGTGAGGGAGGGGGTCCAGCTTGGTCATATTCTGGCCGATGCTGTTAACCTTTGTCGCGATGTTTCCAACGAGCCCGCGAATTTCATGACACCTACGCAATTATCTGAGGTCGCCCTTGATGTTGCCCGGGAGGGTGGTCTGGAAATAGAGATACTGGAGCGGCGCGAGATGTTCGAATTGGGCATGGGAGCGATTCTTGGAGTTGCCAGTGGAAGTGCGCAACCCCCGAAATTGATCGTGTTGCACTATCAGGGTGATGGAGAGGACGAGTCGAACAACCTGGCTTTGGTTGGGAAGGGCATCACTTTCGACAGCGGTGGTATTTCTATAAAGGGTGCCACAAACATGGGTGCTATGAAAGGTGACATGGCTGGCGGAGGTGCCGTAATAGCGGCGATGGGGGCCATCGCAAAATTGGCGCCTAAAATCAATGTTACTGCGATCGTACCGGCGACCGAGAATATGCCGGGTGGACATGCGCAGCGTCCTGGTGACATCGTGAAGACGATGTCCGGCAAGACCATAGAAATCGACAATACCGACGCTGAGGGCAGGTTGGTACTGGCTGACGCTGTAACCTATGCCCGGTCTCTTGGTATAGGACGCATCGTGGATGTTGCTACGCTCACAGGTAGTATATCTAACTCCCTAGGGAAGGTATGCTCGGGCATCTTTGGCGTCGACGATGTTCTTGTGGCAAGTGTCGTGGAGGCTGGCTCCGATTCGGGAGAACGTTTCTGGCGGCTACCCATGTATGACGAGTACAAGGATCAGTATAAAAGCGACCTCGCTGACATGAAAAATACAGGAGGGGCGGGTGCAGGTTCTATTACTGGAGCCCAGATCATCGGGGAGTTCGCAGACGGTGCATCCTGGGTTCACCTAGACATTGCTGGTACGTCTCGTGCCGATTCCACAAAGGGATATACCCCTAAGGGTGCCACAGGTGTCGCGGTGAGGACATTAGCGCGACTGGCTCAGGTTCTTGCAAGCTAATGGCACTGCAGGAATAATAATCGTTTAATTTGATTACACTT
>CAYLLU010000056.1:0-11813 GCA_964384845.1 uncultured Dehalococcoidia bacterium | reverse complement strand
GTCCAGCCAAGAGGCAGTCATGCTAAAGCTCAGACCATGTGTAGATCCATCCACTCATCGCGAGCCAGTCTCCAGGAGCCCAGTTGGCACTATTGGGGGGAGACGATAGCGAGAGGTTCGCCACCGGTAGTAACCCTAATTGCGTTCTCGACCTCGAAACACCTGGTTTTTTGCCAAGTTTCCTGGTCAATGGAGGCGAGATGGGGAGGGATGGTAACGTTGTCCATGTCCAAAAGAGGGTTATCATGGGGCGTTGGCTCAACCTCAAGAACATCCAACCCAGCAGCAGCTATCTCGCCGGCCATCAGTGCCCTAATCAGCGCCGCTTCGTCAACCACCGGACCACGACAGGTGTTGATCAGCACTGCCGACGTCTTCATCAGGCCAAACTCACGATCACTCATCATCCCGCGGGTAGTGTCAAGTAGTGGCACGTGTAGGGTGACGATGTCGGAGCGAGCCAATAGTTGGTCCCGGGTTACACGTTGCACATGAAGTTCGGCCTCCAGATCGGGGGAGCGATCAATCACGTCCTCGTACAAAAGGGTGCATTCCCAACCCGCGAGGCGGCGTGCAACCTGCTGACCAACGTTGCCAAGCCCAATAATGCCCACGATGCGGCCTGTCAGTTCGTGGACATGGGACGACCAGGCAGGTATAAGTCTACTAGCCCACTGTCGCTCCTTCACCGATTCGAACTGGACATCAAGTTTGCGATAGACCGACAGCATCAGCGCCACAGCGTGCTCGGAGACTGCCACGGCATTGGCGCCACCGCCATTAGCTACTTTAATGCCGATGTTGTCGAGGCCCGCAAGATCCATTCGGTCGGTCCCAGCGCTGGGGACTTGGACCAACTTCAGCTTGGGACATCTGGAGGCGAGCTCGACCGGGGTGTCGCCGATAATAACAACGGCATCCTTCAGCAATGTTGCCTGCTCATCTACTGAACTCTGGGTGTCTACCCATATGAGGGTGACGCCATGCGGAGCAAACTCCTGGTAGCCATCGAACTGTTTCTTATCAGGCACCAGTACCCCAATATTACTACTCATTTCCAGTTCCTCCAGATGGGAAATACTTGGAGCCTTTTAAAGCTAACGTTGAGATTGCAGAGCGCCTCCCAAAAACCACCTGCTTATCAGCGAAATTATAAGGATGCCAGATAAGGCTCGCAAGATCATGAGATGGTATGCCAACATAGACTATAGAACCGCAGTGTGGAGTTAGATGGAGCGCACGTTTTTCCACGGCAACGCTGGTTCTCTCTGGCTCTCTAGGAACTGGGACACGACAGGTTAATACATATCGGGCATACTTAAGCGAGGTATAAGCTTCTTTAGATGGTCCTTAGGAATTATTCGAAAAGTTAACCTCATTATGCAAATAGAGTGCATTTTTCGCACGCCACACGCCTATCAAAAAATACTCGGACTGAGCACAAAATGATCGTGTAAACTTTGGATACACTGTCGATCACGTAACCGACTTCAAGATGGATAACGAGCATCTTACATATCATTGGATCACGGCAGCGTAGGCCCAACTTCTCTCATCCCATCCTCATTTTATGGGATGCTTAGATTGTACGTGCCTCGAGATTCCAGCCACTTATGCCAATGGAACTGCGACAATTGTACTGCTGCGGCGATCTTGATTTCTAATTTCCAGTCGGCTGTAACGTAACATGCCAAGAACACATTCTGAACTGATATAGGATTCATTAAGGGACGCCAGATATGCCCGATTTCGAGATACACGCAGACTTTTCGCCAACCGGTCATCAGCCCGCAGCCATAGACGGTCTCGTTAAAGGTATCGAGGACGGACTGCCGCACCAGACGCTGCTGGGCGTCACCGGATCAGGCAAGACCTTCACCATGGCCTGCGTCGCTGAGAGACTCCAACGACCTACGCTGGTCATCGCCCACAACAAGACGTTGGCTGCACAACTCGCAACCGAGTTTAGGGAGTTCCTCCCCAACAACGCCGTCGAGTACTTCGTCAGCTATTACGACTACTACCAGCCTGAGGCCTACATCCCGCGCACTGACACATACATCGAGAAAGATTCGGACGTAAACGAGCAGCTTGACAAGTTGCGCCACTCTGCTACACGGGCACTGCTGACCCGACGCGACGTCCTGATTGTCGCGTCGGTCTCGTGCATATTTGGTTTGGGGTCACCTGAGGAGTACCAGGGATTCGTGGCCTATGTCCGCAAGGGCGAGACGCGCAGTCGGAATCTCCTGGTTCGGCAGCTCATCGACATGCAGTACGAACGCAACGATTTCGAACTGGCCCGTGGGCGCTTTCGTGTACGGGGCGACACGTTAGAACTACTACCTGCCTATGAAGAGGACATTGCAATACGCATCGAGTTTTGGGGCAACGAGATCGAGCGCATGGTACAGGTCGATCCTCTTACCGGAGAGATTCTGGGCGAACGTGATGACATCGAGATATATCCCGCCAAACACTTCGTGACTTCCGAAGAGAAACTAAAAACTGCAATTGTCGACATCGAGATCGAACTACAAGAGGAACTGGAGCGACTTAAAGTCCAAGGCAAGCTGCTGGAGGCACAACGCCTTGAGTCCAGAACCAACTATGATCTGGAAATGCTCTTGGAGACCGGCTACTGTGCAGGGGTCGAGAATTACTCCCGCCACCTCTCGGGTCGTGTTCCGGGCTCTACCCCATACACGTTGATGGACTACTTCCCTGAAGACTTCTTACTATTCATCGACGAGTCCCATATGACCTTACCTCAGATCCGTGCGATGTACGGTGGCGACCAGTCCCGCAAGAAGGTACTTGTTGAGTACGGCTTCAGGCTACCGTCAGCACTAGACAACAGGCCCCTCAACTTCGGCGAGTTCAAGGAGCGCGCTGGACAGGTCATCTACATATCAGCAACGCCGGGTCCGTATGAGTACGAGCACAGCCAACAGATGGTCGAGCAGCTCATCCGCCCCACCGGACTCTCCGATCCGGGCATCGAAGTGAAGCCGACCAGCGGCCAGATTGACGACCTCCTATACCAGATAAGAATCCGCACCGAGCGGGGCGAACGCTGCCTGGTGACCACATTGACCAAACGGATGGCCGAGGAGTTGGCTGAATACCTGCGTGAGGCAGGCATCAGGACCCAGCACCTGCACTCGGAGATCGACACCCTCGAACGCAGCGAGGTACTGCGGGACCTGCGACTGGGCGTCTACGAGGTGGTGGTGGGTATTAATCTACTCCGAGAAGGACTGGACCTGCCCGAGGTCAGCCTTGTCGCCATCCTAGATGCTGATAAAGAGGGCTATCTCCGCTCTTCCACGTCGCTTACACAAACCATTGGCAGGGCGGCGCGCCATATCGACGGCCAGGTGATCATGTACGCGGACAGGGTGACGGACTCGATGAGACGGGCCATCGACGAGACCGACCGTAGGCGCAAACTCCAGCAAGAATACAACGCAGAGCACGGTATCACGCCCCAGGGGATCCGTAAGGCTATCCACGACATCACCGAGCGGGTGAAGGAGATCACCGAGACCACAACACCTTACATTACCTCCGGTGACTTGCCCAAAGAGGATATTCTGCGGCTCATCAAGGACCTAGAGCGGCAGATGAAAACAGCGTCAAAGAATCTGGAGTTCGAGAAGGCAGCTCTCCTCCGAGACCAAATCACCGATCTCCGCAAGGTCACGGTCGAAGATATCGCCGGCTGAGTTTGACGCAGTCAAGTTTTCGCAGACTAGGATGCTCGTAGCTTTGGCTAGATCTATGGGTAATGCACTCTATGAGTTCAACACGCTGTTTCGTATAATCCGTGATCATGAATTATGGATTCGTTAGTGGCAAAGTAGCCGTTGATTACCCTAACAACTCTAACTCAACATTTTGCATGGTTTCATCCCGGCATCAACAGTGACTATTCCAGACACGTCCTTATTAATGTATAATTCAGCGCCTGCTGACTCAATTGCACCCCGCGCGGAGGAACGCTGATTGGACGCTCTAGGAACCCACTTGCTTTTGGAGCTCGGCAAGTGCGACGAGGATTTGCTTGACGACATCGATTACATAGAAAACGCGATGATCAGCGCCGCGGCAGAAGCCGGGGCCACCGTCGTTGGGAAATCCTTTCACAAATTCAACCCCCGGGGTGTCACTGGCATCGTGGCCATCTCCGAATCCCATCTCTGCATTCACACATGGCCGGAAAACGGCTACGCAGCCGCTGACATATTCACCTGTGGTAAGGGATTCAATCCCGAAAAGGCCGCTGAATTGATCATCGAGCGACTTGGGTCTGCATCACCCTCTATCAAAAGACTCAGACGCGGCCCAGTCCCAAAAGAGACAACGGTCGTGATTTGATGATCGAGGGGATATCTCCGCCCTCAAACCGCGATTGGCACTACGAACACATCACCCCCGACCTGCTTCAGGCCGAGCGTGTGGACCGGGTCATATTTTCGTCCCGTACCCCCTACCAGTCCATGGTAATTCAGGACACCGCCTGCTTTGGTCGCTCCTTGGTGCTAGATAACAAGACCCAGTCGACAGAGTTGGACGAGTTCATCTACCACGAGTCATTAGTCCAACCCGCTATGCTGGCCCACTCCAGCCCAAAGAACGTCTTCGTTGCAGGGGGTGGTGAGGGAGCCACCGTCCGAGAGGTGCTCTCTCACGACAGCGTAGAACGCGTCGTAATGGCTGACATAGACCGCGAGGTGGTGGAGGCCTGCCGTAAGTACCTGCCGAATTTCCACAGAGGTGCATTCGATGACCCTCGCCTGGAGTTACTACACGTGGATGCCCTAGCATATCTGCAGGACACTTCGGAGTCCTTCGACGTCGCGATAATAGATGTTCCAGACCCGCTCGAGGGAGGCCCGGCATACATGCTATACACGCAGGAGTTCTACGAACTCCTGCGTGTCCGGCTTGGGCCCGGAGCCATGTCCGTGGTGCAATCCGGCCCGACAGGTCCTGCGTTCTACAAGCAGTGTTTTTCAGCAGTGGCCAGCACGATCGGAAGCGTATTCGACGGCATTAGTGCATATGAGGTGTTTGTACCTTCCTTCGGTTCGACCTGGGGATTCGTTGTGGGCTCACTGGGCCGCGACCCGGCCACAATGGAGGCCCCAGAGATCGACATGCTCATCAAAGAACGCATCTCGGGTCCTCTCAGTCACTACGATGGCACGACACACGAAGGCATGTTCGGATTACCGAAATACCTGCGCAAAGTGATGACTGCGGAAACCCGGGTCATCACGAAGGCGAATCCACTGTTCGTGGTGTAAAGATAGGCCTCATAAGCACCCTTCCCCTGGAACAGGAAAAGCCGCTAGACGGTAGCCGCCCGCTCCCCTTGACCAAAACTATGCATCAACAAAAGATTCTCGAAGGGTTGAATTCCAGACAGCTTGAAGCCGTCGAGACTATCGACGGGCCGGTGTTAATTGTCGCCGGGCCAGGCTCTGGCAAGACCCGCGTCATCACCCATCGCATCGCCTACCTGGTCAAGGTAGTTGGCATAGCCCCATACCGCATAGCAGCTGTGACCTTCACAAATAAGGCTGCCAAGGAGATGAAGGAGCGGCTGCACAACCTATTGGGCCCCAATGCTAAAGATATGACCGCCTCTACGTTCCACGCATTCTGCGCAATGCTTTTGCGCCGTGAAGGAGAACAGATCGGCCTCAGTCGAGACTTCACGATATACGACGACTCCGACCAACAGGCGTTGCTCAAGCGCTGCATGACGGAGGTCAATGTTGACCCAAAACGGTTCCCCGTCAGGGCCGTCGGTTCGTCCATCTCCAGCGCGAAGAGCCAGCTCGTAGATCCCGAACAATTCGGGAAGACCAATAGTAACTACTGGGAAGAGATAGTGCACCGGGTGTACGAGCGATACCAGTTGCTACTGGCCAGAAATTCGGCGGTAGATTTCGACGACCTGCTTTTTAAGGTCTCGAATATGCTGCGGGACCACCCCGAGATCACCTCCAAGTACCAGCAGCGGTACCTCCACCTGATGGTCGACGAGTTCCAAGACACCAACATCGCCCAATACACCATCGCCAGGCAGTTAGCTGAGGGGTATCGGAACGTCTGCGTCGTAGGCGACCCCGACCAGTCCATTTATTCCTGGCGCAACGCCGATATCAGAAACATACTGAGCTTCCAAAAAGACTTCCCCGAGGCGAAGGTCATCACCCTAGAGGAGAACTATCGCTCGACCCAAACTATACTGAACGGGGCTGGCGAGGTGATCTCCGCCAACGAGCAGCGAGTCGACAAGGAACTGTTCACTAAGAACGACAAGGGAGCGCCGATCGTGGTAGTGGAGGGGTACAACGAGCAGGAGGAAGCACAGTATGTCGTCAAGGAGGTAGAGCGCCTCGTAGAATCGGAGACCTACTCCCGCGGCGAAATAGCCGTGATGTACCGGGTGAACGCTCTGTCTCGAGCCCTGGAAGAAGCGTGCATGAGATACGGCATCCCCTATCAACTCGTGGGGAATCTCCGTTTCTACCAGCGCAAGGAGATCAAGCAAGTTGTCAACTTCCTAAGGCTCCTAGTCAACCCCGATGATGATGTTAGCCTTGAGCAAGTGGTAAACGTTCCTCCCCGCGGAATCGGACCGCGCACCCTAGAGGAACTTACGCGAACCGCTCGAGATGCCGGCACGTCCATGTTCGCCTCCATCGAGACGTTATCCGCAGGCGGCGGGGTCTCTCCAAGCGTCGCAGTCGCCCCCCTGCCCGCCCGGTCCGTACGTGCCTTAACTAATTTCCACGAGATGATTCAGGGCCTCATAACGGATGGATCGGAACTGGACCTAGTGGAGCTGATCGACCTGGTACTGGAGCGGACCGGGTACGGGCGTCACATGCAGGACGAGAAGGAGCACGGCGAAGAGCGGTTGGAGAACATCCAGGAGTTAAAGAACGGTGCCAGCAGCTTCCTACAGGACTTCCCTGAGGTCGACCGGGACGATACGCTGGCCGCGTTCCTTGAGAGCGTGACGCTTGTGAGCGACACCGACAACATGGAGGACCGGGCCAACGCGGTGACACTCATCACACTACACCAGGCCAAGGGTCTGGAGTTTCGTGCGGTATTCATGGTCGGCATGGAGGAAAACATCCTGCCACACATCCGGTCAATGGACGACGAGGCGCAGATGGAAGAGGAGCGGAGGCTGTGCTACGTGGGCATGACCAGAGCGAAGGAGCGGCTATATCTGACCCGAGCATTCCAGCGCGGCTTCCGGGGCGGTATCGACCCAAATGAGGCCTCCCGTTTCCTGGACAACATCCCCGAGAAGTTGATCGTGACCCGGTCAGCCACTCAAGTCGGCGCCATAGGCTCTGGCTCGTGGCAGTCTGACCCATCCCGAGCTACCATGAAACGACAGCCGAGCCAGGTTGACGATGCGCGGAAAGTTGTTCGCAAGCGAACCGGGTCGGCTGCGCCGACCACAGAGCATTCCACCGCCTTCAAAGTCGGCGACAAGATTCGGCATCCCAAGTTTGGAGAGGGCATGGTGGTAGGCAGTAAGCTCTCAGGAAATGACACCGAGGTTACAGTGGCGTTTCTAGAGGGCCATGGTGTGAAACGTATGCTACTCAGCTTCGCACAGATGGAGAAGATGTAGTAAGGTGCATTGTCGTGTACCTAATGTCGCAAGTTTAGAAACACATCTCCCAAGAAACTACCCCCAGTGCACCATCGTATTCGCTCAGGGTGGCATGGCGGTGATGAGGCGATGACGAGTCTCCTAAACATTGAGCAGTGTCTTGTGCTGGTGACGCCACCGACGACTCTACTGAACCCGTAATTTAAGTCCGTATTTCGTGATAAGGACTGTCCCATGCTTGGGTTCGACTGGACCTCGACCAGGGGATCTAGCCCGTCGGTAATTTTTCGACGTCTCTAATCGGAGAACCGGGAGCCTTTGGAAAACTTGAAGTCAGCTGGCGGTTCTTGGACTTCATCGTTAACTAGACGACGGCCAGGTTCGGGCCGATCTCGAAACCACCCTACATCAGCCACGCCAAAGACAAATAACCCACCATGAATTTCAGTCCTGCAATTCCGGGCTCTGAGGCTATGTGTAGTCTATTCGGGCAAACACTCCGAACATTTATCCAACATCATTACACTACAAATTTTCGCGCACATAGTTTCCTCTTGTCCTACTGCGTGCCTAGCGGTCAGCAGATTCCTTGACTCTCTCCAAGGTACGAGCTAAACTCCACCCACACCCCCCGGGAGGGGGTCTGTTATATAGACTTATTTGCAGTCTAACGGAAATGGAGGCATATCATGGAGATCTTAGCGAACCACGAGCATGAGAGTCTAACCGACGCCAAAAGCAACGCACTGAAACGGCTAAGCTACATCGATGGCCATCTGGCAGGAGTCCGCCGTATGGTAGAAGAGAACAAGTACTGCGTAGACGTACTAAAACAGACCTTTGCGATCAAACGGGCCATACAGAAGCTGGAATCGGTGTTGCTGGAAGGCCACCTCCACTCGTGTGTAATCGATGGGGTCAAGGAGGGACGTGAGGACGAGGTGCTGGGAGAACTATTGGAGCTGTATTCGCTGTCGGACAAGAAGTAGACGATGACTACTCCGGTCGGAAAGAGGTTCTTACTCCCCATAAAGGGCATGTCCTGCGCTTCATGCGTGATTCACGTATCCAAGGCACTAGAGAGCGTATCAGGCGTGGAGTCGGTTACTACTAATCTTTTGACGGGAAATGCCACGATTAGACTGTACGGCGACCGCGAAGTCTCCATAGAATTGCTCGCGAAGGCGCTGAATAATGTGGGATACGGGGTGGCGGACAAGCGAATGACGCTCAATGTAGGCGGCATGACCTGCGCATCCTGCGTAGCTCATGTATCGAAGGCCCTTGAAGCCGTGCCAGGTGTAGAGGCGGCGAGCATAAATCTGGCCACAGAGCGAGCGACGGTCGAGTTCGTCCAAGGGAGCGTCGCAATCGCCGACCTCCGTCACGCGGTTGAGGACGCTGGCTATTCCTTCGAAGGACTGGCCAGTGAAGAGGTAGGTGACACAACCTCGCCACAGGAACAGGCCTTACTCCGTCGTAAGTTCGTCTTCAGCCTGAGTGTGGCAACAATCATCATGGCGCTCAACGCCATTCAGCGAACTACGGGTTTCTTGCCCTTCCAGACGGAATTCATATTTCTGGCACTGGCCATGCCGGTTCAGTTCTGGGCGGGCTACCAGTTCTACACTAGTGCGTGGGGGGCATTGAAGCACCGCACGAGTAACATGAACACGCTGATCGCGATGGGTACATCAGTGGCATTCTTGTACAGCGTAGCCGTCACATTCTTAGGAGAAATGTCGTTCTTCGATAATCTTGCGACCGAAACATATTTCGACACGTCTACAACAATCATCGGCCTGGTGTTGCTCGGGCGTTTCCTGGAGACCAGGGCTAAAGGCCGGGCGTCGAACTCCATCAGGGCATTGATGGAACTGCAAGTAAAATCCGCCAGGGTGATCCGGGATGGAAAACAGATCGACGTGCCCTTGAAAGAGGTGGTCGAGGACGACCTGGTGGTGGTAAGGCCAGGTGAGAAGGTGGCCACAGACGGGGAAATGGTGGAAGGCGTTTCATGGATAGATGAATCGATGCTCACCGGTGAAAGTGCCTTGATCGAAAAGAGTCCTGGGGATAACCTAATCGGCGCCACAACCAACACGACCGGAAGTTTTACTTATAGAGCGACCAAGGTGGGACCCGATACCATACTGGCCCAGATAGTACGGCTGGTGGAGGAGGCCCAGGGTTCGAAGGCGCCGATACAGCGGCTGGCAGATCTAATCGCCAGCTATTTCGTCCCTATGGTCATACTGGTGGCGGTGCTAGTTTTCGCAATTTGGTTGGTGCTCGGACCAGAGCCTACATATCTGTACGCCATGATCACGTCAGTGACCGTTTTAATAATCGCATGCCCCTGTGCGATGGGGCTCGCGACCCCCACCGCCATCATGGTAGGTATGGGCAAGGGTGCAGAGAACGGCATACTGATCCGTAATGCCGAGGCTCTTGAGACGTCTCATAAGGTCCAAGTCGTCGTTCTGGACAAGACGGGCACACTAACGACCGGGCATCCGGAACTGACCGACATGCTGGTGTCGGGCATCGCCGAGGACGATCTTCTGAAATTAGTGGCATCGGCCGAACAAGGCTCCGAGCACCCATTCGGCAAGGCGATTGTCGAGGCCGCAATACAACGAGGCCTAATTCTATCAGACGCACGCAAATTCAGTTCGGTGCCAGGTTTAGGGATACATGCGACTGTCGAAAATCAGAGCCTGGTGGTGGGAAACCGGGCTCTCATGGATAAGGAAGGGATCTCACTCAAACAGATTGTCAACAAAGCTAAGACTTTGTCGGCCCAGGCAAAGACTACGGCGTTCGTCGCCTTGAACGGTGAGGTGAAGGGTGTCATCGCTATAGCAGATGCACTAAAACCAGGCGCACACGAGACGGTTAAGGCATTGCGAGGCCAAGGCATTGAGGTAGTGATGCTAACAGGAGACAACCTGGTAACTGCGAAGGCGATCGCGCAACGTGCAGGGATCAACCATGTGGTAGCCGAGATACTACCTGTAGACAAGGCGGCAAAAATCGACGAACTTCGAGCAGAAGGCAAGACAGTCGCGATGATTGGTGATGGCGTCAACGACGCTCCTGCACTGGCGCGGGCGGATGTTGGCATCGCGATGGGTACTGGTAGTGACGTAGCCATGGCAACGGCCAGCATTACACTGGTCGGCGACGATATTCGAGCAATCTCAACCGCCCTCGACCTGAGCAGGGCTACGATGCGGACCATCAAGCAGAACCTGTTCTGGGCGTTCGTATATAACATAGCGCTCATACCTGTAGCGGCTGGGGTACTCTATTTCGTGTTCTCCGGGCCCGGAGTGCCTGGTGCACTCCGGCCAATCTTCGGAGAATTCGGATTCTTGAATCCGATCCTCGCCGCCGGCGCGATGGCCGTGAGCTCGGTAACCGTAATAAGCAACTCGCTGAGGTTGAAGAGATTTCGTAGTCAAGTAGGGCAGCTTAGGGGCTAGTTCAGAGTCCTGACCAAGCATAGTTACCGACTCCCAGAACCGATTTCAAATGGAGGGTTTAGATGAGGATACCGCTATTCGGGAAAAAGACCCAGACTGCGGTTGACCCGGTTTGCGACATGGACGTGGACATTAAAGACCCGTCGGGCGGCACCTGGGATTATCAGAACCAGATCTACTACTTCTGCGGATCAGGGTGTAACCGAGCGTTCCAGAAGGAGCCGGAGGCCTATATGTCGGGCGAAAAGAAGTTCGAGATGTAGTCGGCTGCTACCATAGTGAGACATAGGTAAGGTTGAATCGATGGATAGCAAAGTGTCAATAGAACCCGTAGTAATTCCAGGTTCGGCGCAGGGCATGAAGCGTTGAGATGGCATAGTTATTTCAGATTGGATGACCCACGTCCTAATATGGATTAAGACTCTATTCTTGGAGTTAGATCCTATCTATGAACAATACGCCAGGCTACTTGTGGCAGTCCAAATCAGCGCCGTGGTAAGATTTGAATGGAATCCGACGGGCTATGGATCTGTAACTGATAGTAATTGTGTTACTCGGACACGTTCCTCTTGGTCTCTACATCACATGGTAGCCTACTAAGCCGAAGTGGCGGAATGGTAGACGCGGCGGTCTCAAAAACCGTTGGGGGTTATTCCCCGTGCCGGTTCGAA
>CAYLLU010000055.1:0-12802 GCA_964384845.1 uncultured Dehalococcoidia bacterium | reverse complement strand
ACCGCCGCAAGCGCCCTCTCCCGAGAGGCAGCCTCGGAGCGCCCGTTGGCCCATCTAGCCTGGATACGGACAGCATGTCCAAGAGTCCAAGTCATGATCATCAGTATTATCAGCAGACCAAAGGCTGTGCTCAGGCCAAATAGAGTCAGCCTGACGCCTTCTCGAACTACTTCGATATCTATGCCCATAGACTTTCCACGGCTACGTTAGAATACAAGTACGATTGTACAACATAGGATCCATATCTATCCAGGATATGTATCCAAAGCCATTGGTGTTTGGAGATCATAGTGGTGAGTATCTGCGGTTCACCTTGGCAAGGTGCGTGACTGTAGAGTTCATGTACTTGGTGTAACAGACCTGCAATATCTGCCCGGATAAAAAGAACGACTACGGCTTGTCACATGGCGTAGTCGTTCTCAAGGTCTTGGAAGAACTTTTCCTCGCTCACAGCGCAAACATAAAACAGGCCAATTTGCAGTTTAATTAGTGTAGTTATGGTAGGGCGTGATGTCTCTATGCTGTACTATTGTTTGGGAGGAGACTTGCCACAATTGGACCTTCTGGCACATTTGAATCTGTTGACCGACTTGCTCGATGGTCGAGTTGGCCTGTTCGTCGACTTTGATGGCACCATATCCCACTTGGCACCGACACCCGATGAAGCGGTCGTTTCCCCCGTTGCGGCTGACTCACTACGGCGGCTGTCCGGCAGTTTGCCACTAGTTTGCGTGATCTCGGGCAGGAGGGTGTCTGATTTGCGTGCAAAGGTCGGGCTGGATGGGCCAGTCTATGTCGGTAATCACGGTGGCGAGAGATACCAGGCTGGTACGCTGGTAGTCTCTCCTGGAATGGCTGAGCACGAGGGGAGGATTACCGGGCTTCTTGATACACTACAGCGGCGAGTCGATGATCCTGGCATCATCTGGGAAAATAAGAAATATAGCGCTGCGGTCCACTTCAGAGCTACGAACGATCCACTAAGTGTCAAGCTTGCCCTGGCAGAAGCAGTTTCCATAGTCGACGAAGCGGATGGGCTGCAGTTGTTTTGGGGTAAAATGTTGCTTGAGATACGCATCCTAAATGGGGTTCACAAGGGGGATGCATTGCGTGAACTGGCCCAAGAGTACCGACTCGATGCGGCGGTCTTTTTGGGCGACGATATGACGGATCTCGATGCTATGAAGATGCTGCGAACCATGAGAGAACAGGACGGCCTTCGTGGCATCAGTGCGGTTGTAATCGACAAGTCGACCTCACAAGAGTTACTCTGCGAGGCGGATTACACCCTAGATGGAGTCACGTCCGTAGAGGCGCTGTTGGCCTGGATGGGGCGTACTATGGACGAAGGTCTCATCGTAGGAAAGGGGTCCTTCTTTAGGTCATGAATACCCCATACTCAGTACTTTTCTCGGGCCCTGCGGTATCTTCTTCACGGTCTATGACCTGATTGCGATTACCGTGGTTTTTTCCACGGCGGAGCAGGGCACTGGAAAGGGTGTGTCCAAAGTCTGTAAAAACAAGATCCTTTCCATTCGGAAGAGGACTGAGTTGAGGGTAGGATCAGTGCGTCGCGGTGAAAACGGGTTGGATCCATGCCTTCTTCCCGTTGGTGTCACGTATCGTGGCTCGAATGTAGCCTTCGTCACCCCTGACGTCGTATTTTGCGGTGATGCCGGTAACTTCGTGAAGTAGCCTGCCGTGCCGTGCCGTAAATACGGTGGTGAATTCCGTGTCCTGATCGGGTTTGATAGAGAGGCTGATTTGTCCGTGAAACACATCGAGATCTGCCAAGGTAATTCCAGTTGAGGCGTAGAAATCCCCGGTGGCTAGGGCGTCCACGATAGAGTCTGTTGACAGAGACTCAGCACGGACCACTATCCAACCACGCCCCGGATTGCTCTGGGTCGGTGACCAGTCGTGATAGTTATGGGAATCGTCTGTGGCGACACCAAAAATGGGCTTTCCTGCGGTCAGGACGGCGTCCCAGATCTCATCATTGCCGGGTCGTCCGGGACAACCGTAGATGTTGGTTTTTGGATGCCCATTGTACACCTCTAACAGACTGGCACCGGTGACCTTAATGATAGCCTTGTGGTCGAAAGCCCAGCGAAAGTTAGGATGATTGATCGAGGCAATCCCTCCCGCTTCCACGATTGCGTTCACGTTCGCTTGGAGGGTTGCCACTATATCGTCGGCGACTATCGGCTCGACGACTCTGGAGATGCCGATGCCATTAATGTGTATCGGGACCGATCCGCCGCTGATAGTGGCGGAGACTTCTTCTCCGGGCACCATCAGTGGCCTCTTTAACGGCCGCATTTCTTTATTATAGTTGAGTAGTGTCAGGTGGTTGTGATCGCTCAGAACCAAGAAATCGTATCCGTGGCGTTGGTACCAGTCCACTACCTTTTCTGGCGTGTCGTCGCCATCCGATTCCGTCGTATGAGTATGAATGTTGCCTTTGTACCAATTGGATTTTGGCATTGCCTCTCCTGCACCACTAGTCTCACTCTGGGGCCCTGTCTGCTGGTTTCGTTGTTCGGCCGCGAGTATATAGATCTCGTGACAGGGGAGTCAACGTAGTGAGTGATCTATGCAGTGAGTCTTTGATCAGTTTCTGTCACTGGTGCCTCTCGAGTACTAGGTAGATCTAAAGATATCCAAGTAGGAGATTAATAAGAGTGCATAGAGTTGGAGTTTATTCCACGAAGGTCAGTATGGTGTTTCTGGTTCTGAAACCACATGGTGCTTATTGCCATCGCCGTTCTATCGCCTGAGATGGCGATATCAATAGTTAGCGGGAATGTCATAACAGTGGTATCTACACCGACTTTATATTGGATATACTCTAATTCCAACTTGACAACGCTGTCTTTGATTACGGTGATGGCGGGCGTTCTCATGTTTTGGTAGTTGTGGTTGCACCAGTGATTGCTCGCCATGTTTGAATGATCGATAGGCAGACCATAACATCGTCGCGGATGTTTTAGATGTCTTATTGGTCCAAATCACAGAATCACTTCATCCCACTGTAGGAAGAGGAATCAGGTGACCATGAATACAGAACCGGGTTGTCGGCATTTCGTCCTCACCGGCGGTCCGGGCGTGGGGAAGACGGTACTGCTCGATCATCTAAGTTCAATGGGTTTCGAGACGGTTAGAGAGGCGGCACGTGACGTGATTCAAGAGCAACTCTTGCTCGACTCCGATGTGCTGCCATGGCGTGACCAGTCGACGTTCCAATGGCACGTACTGGAATTGCAATTGAGACGAGAATCTGCTGCTGCAGGTCCAGTCGTATTTATAGACCGTGGAATCCCAGATGGTATTGCATACCTTCGGGCCTATGGTCTGAGTCTGTTTACCGACATGCTCGAATACGCTCGTGGCCGTTACCATGGCGTTTTCCTGATCGACCCTCATGGCACTTACGTGGATGACACGGAACGAAAAGAGGATGCCGAACAGGCACTTATGCTGCATGGAGTGATTGATGCGACGTATCGCGATCTGGGCTACGACCCGGTTAGAGTTCCATCGATGTCCGTCGAGCGTCGCGCGGAGTTTATTTTAAAGTGGGTCCTAGCCAGTGTACCTGCCGCAATGCTCGTAGGGATCGCCCCTTAATATTAATGTAACTCGCTGATGTCATCAGAGGGCGCCCAATAGGATGGGATTAGAGAGGATAGATCTTTTCTCGAATGGTCTGTACGCAATATCGAGGTGAGGTGTCTTTACCCTCGTGTGATTGTGATACCTTGATTTCATGAGTGCTTTTAGAATGCCTTTAATTAGTAGATCCCGCTCAACTGGGTACTGCGGCTCGCCCGTCAGCAACATCTCCTGCACGTTCGTAGACGCAAATTCCTAACCTTTAGTCCTTGTCCTCTAGTCCCAGTACCCTATTTGCCGTACCACCCATTATCAATGACAGGTCGTCGGATTGTAAAAATTTACAGTATTTTTCTATCCATTGTCGCGACTGGCGGTAGGTGCAGAACCGATTCTGAAATGGCATGTCTGTGCCCCACATAAGGTGATCTGCTCCTATCCGTTCCACCATCTGCTCAAGTGTGGGCCAGACCTCGCGATAGGGAAAGTCGAACATGTCGCCTATGCGTACCGGGAAACAGACTTCCATATTACAGTTATTGTTTTGGAATGGTTCCCAGACTTCCTCAGGCAGGACTATTTTGCCGTCGCGTACGAAAAGGCGCCAAGGGAATCCGTGAGTCAGACTGCAAACGGTGTCGGGATAGCGTTCCATCCATCTCGTCAGGATGCTGAGCTCGTTTAAGTAGCCTTGTCGTTGCTCCTCGTCTGTCAGCGATCGCTCCCTAAATCCGGGTCCCGAGCCTAGGGTGAAGAATACTGGGACGCCCAATGATGTTGCTGCCTCCCAGAAGGGGCGCCAGAAACCATCGTCCCACGGCTCATCGCTGACCATGTATGTGAAGGGATTAATTTTGATGGCGTGTAGACCGTGCGTCTTGATGGCCAAAATTAGTTCGCTGATGACTACTTCACTGTCATCTCTGATCCGCCACTCGTCCACCGGGGCCATCGAAAAGAGGCGGTCTGGAAACAATTTTACGCACTCGGATAGGTATTCACTTCCACGTACGAGCATTGGGTCAGTGTGAATTATGGCTACATCGACGCCCGCGTAATCCATCTCTCCGATCAAGCTGAACGGAGTAAATTCGGCACCTAGCATGTTTGGTGGGAAGAATTGTTTGGTGTGCTCCTCTCTGTCGTGGTTCCAGACCAGCCGAGCGCGAAGGTGATCAAAATGGAATCCCTTCTCAGGTATAGCGTCTATATCCGACGACCCCAGGGGCGCTAGGACGGATGAGTCGGAAGGGGCACGGTCACGTGTCCGGAATGCAGGCTGGTGATGGCCTGCATAGGCCGCTTGGACCCAGCGCATATGCTCCCGTGCACTAGCATGTCCGGCCGGTGAGTCCAGCGGCTCGAATGTGTAGACATGGGAATCGATGATCATGTTGTAATTCCTCTTTGCGCTCGGTGGCGAAATACGCCTTGATCCGGTGCAAGTTGTCAGGGGCATTTGCGGCTATGTTGCCTGACTCGGTTACTCTGAAAAGAATAGTCAGATACTTGTTATCGGAAACTCCCCGGGGTTCTGGGCAAAGTCTCTGCCTCTTTGCAACCTGTTGGAATGTTAGGGTGCGCCCCGTGTGTCAAACTTGTCAACGAGACTTATACTGATTACGGTCGCAATTAGCGCCGCTCCTACACCGATCGTAATAAGCTCAAAGTTGTCTCCAATAAAATGCTCGATACGATCGCCGTATAACATCACTAACACGCCTATGGTTATGAATCGCGCGCCTCGACCGATGATTGACGCGATAATGAATGAACGACGCTCCATGTCCAAGACACCGGCTGTGATGGCAAACACCTTGTAGGGGATCGGTGTAAAGGCCGCAATTATGGTTACCCAGACGCCGTAGCGGCCCAGCCAATCCTGGGCTGTGGACACCAGTCGTTTGGAGAAAAACCGATCGAGCACTGGCCTCCCAAATGTGCTGCCCAGCCAGTGCCCCACAATGGCTCCTGCAATGGAGGCCACGGTGACCATGATCCCTAGCCAGACAGCTAGGTTCTGTTTAAGTAGGGCCACGGTGAGCAGCAATGGGTCCGGCGGTATAGGGAAGAAAATGGACTCGGCGAAGGCTACGATTGCGAGGGACAGGATGGCCCAATCGCTGTTCGCAAAGGTGATCACCCAGTCGGAGAGGTTGTGAAAAACCTCTATCAAGGCTGTTGGTCGCTACTAGGCTCCACTGTTACTTCAAACTCGTAATGTCTGCCTTCTGTCGTAGCGGTGACGCATTGGGTCGATCTGGGAATCGCCGAGTTCGAGGAAGGCGCGCGGGTCAGACTCTCGCCGTTTTCGTCCATGACCTCGAAATTCTCACCGTCTACCACGATCGCGATGCGAGGATCCACTTCTGGAGGGCCTGCGGCGATCTCGTCAAGTACCAGAACCTGTTCTTGGACCAGCCTCTGAGCCTCCTCCACGGTGACTTTGGAAAATGTTACGGTGTCGCCAGGCACAGCCTGTGCCAGACGGTCGACATCGACGCTTATCACTGTCGCGATACGCGCATAACCGCCTGTAGTGCCTCGGTCGGCCAGTAGGATCCTAGGCAATCCATCCCCTGGTACCTGTATGGCTCCAAGGGGGTTGCCGTCCGATACGATCCCTGCCCCAGCAACGTGTTGGAGGGCAGGACCGTCGAGCCGGTATCCCATCCTGTCCGAATCGAGGGCGATTTCGTAGGTAGAGTTCAGCAGCCTCTCTATGCCCTGGGTGGTAAAGGCCTCCAGCTGCGGGCCCAATACCACCCTAAGGGGGTGGATATCACCATAGGTTGGCACGTCATGTTCTGCATACATGTACCTGGCCCTGTACTCTCCGTCCGGTGTAAATACTGCCAAGATGTCGTGTTTCTCGAGAGCTCGTCCTTCGAAACCTCCGAATCCCGAGGGGATATAGGTGGACCTACTTCCCATAACCTCGGGTACATCAATGCCACCTGCAACCGCCAGGTAAGCTCTCATACCGTCTTGCATACCGTGGAAACTAAGACGACTCCCCGCACGAACCCGGAATGCCCGCCACGATTTCAAGGGGACGTCATCAAGATGTGGTGCTAGGTTACCACCTGTTAGTGCTGCCCAGGTATCCTGCAGAAAAGTGATATTGGGCCCAATCACTGTGATCTCAAGTGCGGCGGCGCCGACAACGTTCCCTACCAGTACATTAGCGACTTTCAAGGCAAACCGGTCCATAGCGCCTGATGCCGGTACTCCGAATTCCTGGTAGCCAGGACGCCCAAGATCCTGAACCGTCGTGAACAGACCCTGCGTGACTATCTCGAGCGTTGGTTGGCTCATTGTTTCACCGACGTCGTAGTTTCGTATGTGCCAGTTGCAACGCTCTCTTGAACAACTTCGAACTCCTCTTTGCCATCTATCGGAACGAATCGGAGGTAATCCCCGGCCGACAATAGAGAGGGGGGCTCCCTTGAATGGTCGAACAGCTTGAGAGGTGTGCGCCCGATGATGTGCCATCCCCCCGGGCTCAGGACTGGATATACTCCGGTCTGGCTCTCGGCTATCCCAACCGAGCCAGCTACGATCTCAAGTCTTGGCGAATCCAATCGTGGTGTAGCTAGCCGCTTGTCGAGCCCTCCCAGATAGGGAAATCCCGGCATGAAGCCCATCATGTAGACAAAATACTCCTTAGTGGAATGTATATCGATAGTCTCTTCAATCGACATTCCGGCCTGATCTGCTATGTAGTCCAGGTCTGGCCCGTGATCTCCGCCGTACAGAGTCGGTACGTGCACTACTCTGGGTCGCTCCGATGCCTTGGTTCCGGACTCGTTCTCAAGATCCCGGATGTCGTTTGTAATCTGGCCCAGAGAAGTCTTGGTAGCGTCGTACTGGATTAGTAGAGACCGGTATGTGGGAGTCAGGTCTACAATTCCGTGGATAACTTGTTCTTTGACAAGGTGTGTGAGGTCATGAACCATTCTGTTCAGGGAAGGATCGATCTCGTCACCAAGCTCGATAATGAGTGCTTGGTCTCCTGCAGGAATCAGTTTAGGTGAGTCGTATATCATTTTCTCTCATTTAGGCAAGAATCAAAAAGGAAAATAATTTTAGCATCAATAGCTTAGGACAAGTCCCTAATTACGTCGTGCGTATTTGAGCAATGTTCCAAAACTCTGAATTTCTTCTAACTCTATACGGTCGTTTCTAGTTCGCCCAGTGGTCGGATCTCCACTCCCCCTTCTTCGAGTCCTTTACGTACGGCGGTGAACATCTCCACAGCGCCCGGGGAATCACTGTGTATACAAAGGCTTGTGGCTTCAACTGCGATCTCCCCACCAGATATGGTCGTTGCCTTGCCCTTCGTTACCATTTGGACACTGCGCTCGGCGACCTGTTCAGCATCGTGGAGCAGGGCACCTTCCAACGATCTCGATACCAAGGTGCCGTCCGTGTTGAGTGCCCGATCGGCGAAGATCTCCGGTGCCACCCGTAGCCCCATATTCTTCGCAATCGTGATCCAGCGCGAGCCTGCCAGTGCCAGTAAGATCATATCCGAATCCACTTCGAGGATTGCTTCGCAGATTGCTTTGGCGCAAGCTTCGTCGTTGACGGCCCTGTTATAGAGAGCGCCGTGAGGCTTTACATGTTGCAGACGTTTTGAACTGGTGAAGGCCTGCAAGGCGCCAATCTGGTAGATTACGCTGTCCTTTACCTCGTCTGGCGAAACTCCCATGGCTCGCCGCCCAAAACCTGACAGGTCGGGATAGCCGGGATGCGCGCCCACGGCCACGCCGTGCGCCTCGGCCAATTCTACGGTGTACCGCATCCATGTTGGGTCACTAGCGTGGATGCCGCAGGCGATGCTGGCTGAAGTGATGTGCTTGATGAGCTCGTCGTCGGCGCCCATTTTGTACGCACCGAAACTCTCGCCCATATCGCAGTTGAGATCGATCGTGTGTCGCATGTGCTGTTCCTTTCCAGATCAGTGCGTATTATAGATGCTATCTAGCAGCCTAGCCAAATGGTGAGATTGAATTAGACTCTGCTTCTAACATCCAAGACACAATATGCTCATTAGTCGATTGTGTTGACAGTGACATGAGTCGCCTCTACACTCAGATCCCCCCCCCGTTTTGGGGCCATTCCAATGCCGGTGGTATTGATGTCCATCGTTGCAACCTTGGGTGTTCTTGCTGAGCAAGTTGACACCGAGATAAGAAAAAACATCGAGTCGCGGGATATGGGTCTCTACCAGATGATGTCATACCATCTGGGATGGGAGGACAAGCCTGGCGGGGACCAAGGACCCGTTCGGAGGGATCGCACTCACGGGGCGGCCTGTATGATCGCGTGTGCGGCAGCTGGTGGTAATGAGGCATCGTCATTGCCAGCCGCTGCCGCCGTCGAACTTGTGGAGAGCTTCATTCAGATTCACGACGACGTACAGTCAGGACAGCCGAACCGCTACGGGCGAGACGCAGTATGGTGGGTTTGGGGCCCAGCTCAGGCCATCAACGTTGGTGACGCGATGCACGCTGTGGCCCGTCTGGCGATGTTCGCTCTTGTAGAGCGTGGATTCACGCCAGAGGTCACCTTTCGAGCGGTGCAGATAATGGATCAAGCCATTCTGGAGTTGTGTGAGGGGCGTTTCAGGGACCTGGAATCGCAGGAACGTATTGACCTTGACGTTGACGGTTATTTAGAAATGGCCGCGAGCAAGACAGGGGCCCTCTACTCATGTGCAATGATGTTGGGTGCTCTGGCCGCTTCGGCGGAGGATGTGGTGATTGAAGCCATGGGCAGATCTGGCAAGGCACTTGGTCTCGCGCTACAGATACGTATGGACCTGAGAGAAATTTGGGGTGACGGGGGTGACGGAGGTTCGGCTAACTTACCCAGTGCCGATGTACTGAACAAGAAAAAACTTTTCCCAGTCGTTTATTGCCTCTCTAAGGCCAGCCTCAGCGAAAAACGGAGGCTTGGGGATATTTACTTCAAGCGCGTCTTGGATACGGAGGACGTCGTGAAAGTTCGGGATATTCTCGAAGAATTTGGCGCAAGAGAACGGGCAGAGGAGCTGATTGCGCGATATCGCTCTGAGGCCACTTCTTCTCTCGATGTTCCGGTAGGCTCCGTCCCTGACAGGTCTGCCATAAGTGACCTTGTAGACCACCTTCTTGGTCTATGAAAATCATCCAACAATGAGTAATAAGATGACTCTTCAAGACGTGGATGTCTCTGGGGAGACCATACTTGTAAGGGTCGACTATAACGTTCCCTTTAGGCCGGGCTCTTTCGACATTTCCGACGACTCGCGGATAGTGGCATCCCTAGATACACTTCGCTATCTGATCGAACGTGATTGCCGTGTCGTGCTCTGTTCCCACGTGGGGAGACCGAAGGGTGCGATTGTAGAGACTCTACGTGTATGGCCCATTGCTGCACGGCTGTCGGAACTGCTTGGCACTTCGGTGGCCGTCACCTCGGATTGCATCGGACCGGATGTTGCCTCCACCGTTGACGCGATGTCCCCTGGGGATGTTGTGCTTCTGGAAAATCTCCGATTCCACCCGGAGGAGGAGATGAATGATGCCGCGTTCGCACGGGAGTTGGCGTCACCAGCAAGTCTATTCATCAACGACGCTTTTGCCACAGCTCACAGAGCCCATGCGTCCACCGAGGGTGTTGCAAAAATTTTACCTGCCGTGTCGGGATTCCTCATGGCACGGGAACTGGAAATGCTTGGTCGGGTGCTGATCAATCCGCACAAGCCACTGATCGCGGTACTGGGCGGGGCCAAAGCTTCGGACAAGATGGCGACTCTGAGGAATTTAATTGGAAAGGCAGATACCATTATCGTCGGTGGTGGAATGGCTGCGACCTTTCTTTTCGCCGCTGGTATTCACGTCGGCGACTCTCTAGTTGAAAAAGACAACCTCTCTATGGCTCGTGAGATTGTCGAGGCCGCAAGTCGAGCAGGCGTTGATCTGTTGTTTCCATCGGACGTGGTTGTAGCCAATTCGTTTTCGGAAGACGCCATGAATCAGGTGGTGGGGGTGGACGCCATACCGGTGGGTTGGCGTATCATGGACATTGGGCCTCGCACGACGGAGACCTTTGTTGCAGCCCTGGCAATTGCCGGAACCGTGGTGTGGAACGGGCCGATGGGTGTTAGTGAATGGAGAAATTTCGCCAGTGGTACGGTCGGTATTGCCAAGTGTCTAGCGAATCTGGCCGACACCATCACCGTGCTCGGGGGAGGCTCGACGGCCGAAGCGGTGGTGGCCCTTGGTCTAACACACGCGATGACCCATGTCTCTACCGGAGGTGGTGCGTCCATTGAATTCATGGAAGGTATGACTCTCCCCGGTGTGGCCGCTTTGATGTCGGTAGGATGTAATCAAACATGACGGTAGATTTCCCGTACCTCAAGGACATCGTTAGGGAAACCCCTGGCAAGATAATTATGCTCGTCATCGACGGGCTTGGTGGGCTTCCGTTGCCGAAGACAGGGCGTTCTGAATTGGAAACGGCACATTTGCCCAATCTAGACGCACTAGCGCAGTGTAGTGCCGTGGGTCTTACCACTCCGGTAGCACATGGCATTACACCGGGGAGCGGCCCTGGGCACATTGCGCTCTTCGGCTACGATCCAGTCAAATACCTGGTGGGACGGGGTGTTCTTGAAGCCCTTGGCCTCGGGGTGGAGTTGTCAAAGGAAGATGTCGCAGTCAGATGCAATTTTTGTACCGTAGACACTGCGGGAACGATCGTTGATCGACGCGCGGGGAGAATCTCCACTGAAGAGTCCGAATCCTTGGTGGAACTACTGAAACAGATAAAAGTTCCGGGCTTGAAGCTCTCCTTATATCCAGGTAAGGGGCATCGTTTCGTACTGGTTATGAGGGGAGAGAATCTTGGAACAGATGTAGTAGAGACCGACCCAGGCACCACGGGCAGACCCGCGGTGCCTGCGACGGCGTTTTCAGAAGGGTCTCAAAGGACAGCCGAAGCCGTCGGTGACTTTATCGCAGCGGCTCGCGATCTTCTGACTGGACAGAGGTCCGCTAACATGGTCCTCGCCCGAGGGTACTCACATATTCCAGATTGGAGATCGATGGCAGACGCCTACGGGCTCAGCCCGGCCGCTATCGCTGCCTACCCTATGTATCGCGGCTTGGCTAGTTTGTTGGGAATGGACGTCCTTTCTACTGGTGACACCTTTGAAGACGAGATGGATACCCTTGAACGCGCCTTTGATCGATACGACTTCTTCTTCATACACTACAAGTCTGCGGACACCGCAGGAGAGGACGGTGATTTTCGGGCCAAAGTCCTTGCTTTGGAGGAGTTGGATGCGCATATCTCCAGATTATTGGCCCTTGGGGCTGATTCCGTGGTGATCACAGGTGACCACTCCACTCCGGCTATCGCAGCTGCCCACACGTGGCACCCAGTGCCACTACTCGTTCACTCGGCCTTGACTGCAGGTGAGGGGGTGCCTGAGTTCACGGAGCGTGCTTGTGCCGGAGGTTCCATCGGGAGAGTACCGGCAACTGCTGTCATGATGCTAGCCATGGCGAATGCAGGCAAACTTCAGCGTTTTGGGCCGTAGGACTCTATCCCTGGATTCGGCACTCGTCTTCTGACTGGCATTCTCAGTGGTGCCACGTTCAAATAAGTGGGTGAACTCAACTAGTTTCTGAGACTACGCTGGAACAACGGAGACTGGGGTTTTGCCATAATAAGAGTCCTATACATAAAATGGTGGTGAGGAGCCTAACTACCAGTAGTCCTATGTGGACTGAAGTACCCCGGTCAAAAAATTATATCTTCCATCTACCCTTACACTAGTCTTCTCGTAGTAGCGTGGCTATTTTAGATGAGTTATCATGATTGGCGTTACAGACAGGTGTTCTTTGGCGCTGTCTAGGACCTATCGGCCAAGGTAATAATCGGAGTGTTAGGCCACGCTCACATCAGCACTACTATGAACATCTACACCACTTGCCTGAGTCCTAGAAAGATGCCAGAGAAAGAATTACCGCAGCACTGTGGCTGATACATGAACTATGTTGGTGTCAAAATTGTTGTCAATGGGCTCAACGTCCGAGTACTGATAGACTAGGAGCGAACTCCTAGACCAGTCTAGCCAACGTAGCTCAGGGGTAGAGCAGCTGTTTCGTAAACAGCAGGTCGACGGTTC
>CAYLLU010000054.1:0-13296 GCA_964384845.1 uncultured Dehalococcoidia bacterium | reverse complement strand
CTTCGGTAGCCGATCAGCTTAATCGGGTTCGGACTCGATTACTGGAATTGGCAGATGGACAGGCACCATTTGTTACAGAACTCCTGGGACATGTTCTGGATACCTCCGGGAAGTGGGTCAGGCCTGCGATAACGTTGCTGTCGTCCGGATTCCACCCCAACGACGGCACTCAGTCCGAGACGATGGCAGTTGCTGTCGAGATGTTACACCTAGCCTCGCTCGTTCACGATGACACCGTAGACAACGCCCTGATCAGGCGGGGTAAGGCCACGGTTGGCAGTATATGGGGTCGTAATGCCGCCGTGCTCGTGGGCGACTTCATATTCGCCACATCTGCCGTATTCGTATGCGATACTGGGAACTTGCGTGTGATTCGGCGTTTCTCTGAGACCATTAAGGAACTGTCTAGCGGTGAGTTGGAAGAGATGGCAGGAGCATATAATTACCAGTGCACGCGTGACGAGTACTTTAAACGAATATACGGTAAGACTGCATCCCTCTTCAGGACCTCTTCGGAGTCGGGAGCCGTACTAAGCGGGGCTCTCGACGATCAGGTTGCGGCACTCAACGATTTCGGCTACAACCTAGGCATGGCGTTCCAGATCACTGATGATATACTCGATTTCGAGGGTTCTAGCGAAGAGACCGGAAAACCCGTGGGCAATGATTTGTCCCAAGGCATCCTGACTCTCCCTGCAATCATTGCCATTGAGCGGTGCCCAGAAGACAACCCGGTGATCGCGTTTTGCCATAGGCCGGGCGACCGAGAGGTCCTTGCGGCGGCCGTGAATCTTTGCCAGGAGTCTTCGATCATGGAAGAAGCCTCGGAGGTCGCGGATCACTATACTAAGATTGCACTGGAGAGCCTCGTTCTTCTGGGCCGAAATGAGTCCCGTGATGCCCTTGAAGAGCTGGTCACAGCACTAGTCGGTCGTAGTAACTAGATTCCACAAGGTCTGCGATAGATGCACAGCCTCTACATTCGTATTCTAAGGGCAACCTTAAAATACCATTATTGTCCCCCCCAACCCCCCTCTTATGGTTATGGCACCTTGGAGTACGCACGTTGGCCGGTTCCAAGCCGTTTGGCGCAAGAACCATCCCAATAATCCCCAGCCCCGGCTGATTCACCCAGTTCCGCACCTCAAACCAATCCCAGTTAATCAGTGCCACGGTCAATATCAGATAGACGTAGGTGAGGGTGTGGTGGGCCTCTTTTTTTGCGAACAGCAGATGGACTAAGAAAAGTGCCAAGAATACAGGTCCCATCCTAAATCTGATCATCGTGGGTGCCTGTATTACGATTACAAAGTACTACACTGAAAAGTTTACAAGGAACTTTACTAGTGGCCTGGATTCGAGCGTGAAATTCACAACCTGCTCCACAGACATTCTGAAAGCAATTGACATACTGTCAATGAGTACAGTGACTTGTTTGACCTCGACAGAGATAACTGTCGTGAATCCTGTCGGTAGATTAGATTGGAGAGTGAAGAAGGTCGTTACAATGATTTCAAGTGACTATGGGACAAGGGATACTATCCATTTTATCAGGATAAACTCGTTGATCTCCAGTTCGAACCGGCCCCGATCAGGGACTCTACGAAGGACTCTGTCTTTGTTAGCATCACCCCTAATGAGTAGATCAATATGCCGATTACTGCGGTCCTGTGTCTGCGGGGAGTCACCGCAGCGATAATGGTCGCGACCTCTAATAGCTCCGGCTCCCATGACTTTCTGGTGCCATTGAAGCTATGTGTAAATATCTATAATTCCATTTTGCTGGTTGGGGGAGGTTAGGGCTAAGGGGAATTATTTCTTTGAACAACTTTGACTACTTAGCCAAATTAATTGTCTTTGGTGGACTCGTCGTTGACGCTAGCGGCAACTTCATTTCGAGCTGTTAGGTAGGAGGCAAGTATGGTCACACCTAGAATTCCTACTACCCCAACTAGAGAGACAGTGGTAGGAACATGATAGATGTCGCTTATGAGCATCTTGAAGCCTATAAAGGAAAGGACCACGGCGAGCCCAATGTTGAGGTAGCGAAAATGGACTAAGGCACCAGCCACGAGAAAGAACAGGGCTCTAAGTCCTAGGATCGCGAATACATTTGAGGTCCACACGATAAATGGGTCCCTAGTGATAGCGAGAATGGCGGGGATGGAGTCCACGGCGAACACTATGTCGCTAACTTCCACGACAATCAACACCATGAACAATGGAGTGGCTAATAGGGAGCCTTTTTGTCTAACGAAAAAGTGCTGCCCTTGATATTCTTCCGTGACTGGCAGGAAGCGGCGTGTGAGCTTTAACACCGGGTTTTGTTCAAGATTTACTTCAGTCTCATTTCGGAGCGCTAGTTTGATACCGGTATAAATGAGAAAAGCGCCGAAGATGTATATCACCCAACCAAATAGATTGAGGAGCGTCACGCCCACAGCTATGAATAAACCTCGCATAATTACAGCGCCGATAATGCCTAAGAACAACACCTTTTGGCGATATTCTAGTGGGACTCTGAAATAGGAGAGTATGATCAGCCAGACAAAAATGTTGTCCACACTCAAGGAGAGTTCGACGATGTAGCCGGTGAGAAACTCTAGACCCTTTTCGGTGCCAAGCCACACGAAGAGTCCGATATTGAATAGAGCTGCCAAACTTATCCATGCGGCGTATCTTACTCCAGCATCGCGGAGGCCAATTACGTGGGGTCCACTAAGAAAGAGTCGAAGGTCAAAGAACAATAGCAGTGCTACTAGTAAAGTGAAGCCCACGAATAGCCAAGAGGAGTACTCCATGGGTCTATGTTGTCCTTTCTCAACCGAGCCCAAATAAGTTTGTGGGCATTAGTGTCACTTAACAGTTAGGTTAAATGATTTATATTTCCGCCTGAAAATATTCTGCTCGTCCGGAATTAATACGGACGGGATGTCCTATAGGCGCACGTTAGGGAACTTGCCAGACAGTTAAAACGGCCTTGCCTAATCCCAGTTCTGGGTGGTGCGTGTTGGTTTTGTGATCGCTGGCATATTATTGGCACAGAGTAAGATATATCCCGTTCAATATCAGCAATGGATGTAGATACTATAGTTTCTGATCCTGTTAACTTTTTGTAAAGACCAGGTACAAGTTATTGGGGAATTAACCTCATGCTTTCCCTCAAATTACTATCCAACTCGAACGAGAGTAAAAGCAAGTTCCTTGCCAAGGAATTCGCGAGTTCTACTAACTTTGACTGGGCACTTCCATGTGGTACCCACGTGTATCGCATTTGAGTGACCCGAATGAGCATGTCGGCGTATCTTGTTGCATTGTCAAGGTATTGGTGCATTACCACGAACTACTTGGTCACGCGATGAACGAGTTAAGTAACTTATTATCGTTGTACGAAGGAAGGGGGTTTGCTGAATGATATTCTATTGCTCTTGCTGAGGGACATCGCCACTCTACTTACCCCTTCCCGACAGTCATTTAGGCGTGGCGTGTGCTCCCCACTAGTAATTCTTGACGGTGCCCCCACTTATGGAGGAATCGCCTGAAGTTCCTGCGACTCAACTCCTCGTTCTCCATAATCGATAGTTCATTCCAGGCACGGTGTTCGTGGAGCGTAATGGGCAGGTTAGGGTCTGCCACTATTCGGTAGCCCTTGTCCTTGAACTGGAAGCTGTAGTCTATGTCGAGGTTGCGATAAAATCGGAAGGACTCCCTCATCAGGCCCACATCGACTAGTCGGCTCCGTCGGAACGCAAAGCAGTATGCCTGCATGGCATCCACGTCTCCAGTTGGCCGTTCGTTATCGTGGAAGTGTTGCAGATCCTCGGAAAGCAGGCCAAGGGGGCCGGTTACTCCCACCTCTGGATCGTCCAACATCCGCTCAAGGGAGTCGAAAATATTACCCTGTATCTCGACACTGGTGTCTAGTAGCACTATTGTGCGTCCAAGCGCTTGTTTCAACATGATGTTTCTCGCCGTCGCGGCGCCGAGGACGTAATCGGTGTGGATCACGCGTACAGCTGGTAGTCTTGTGGCGGCCTCTTCGAGCCATTTCGATGTGCCGTCCTGGGAACCGTTGTTTACCACGATTAACTCCATTGACACACCGTTCGTCCACTTTAGGACGCTGGCTATGCATCGCTCGACATCGTCTTGGTAGTTGGTGGCGAAAATCCCTACGGTGAGGTCGTAGGTGTCTGGTTCGTCGATGAGCGAAATTACCTCAGATGATGAGGAGACTGATTGCCAGGTATCGGACCGTCGCTCCCAGGCTGTCTGGGGTCGTACCTTCGTACCGTCGGGGCCGTCCTCGACGACGAAACCATTTTGAATAAGCTCTGATCTGTGCAGATCCGCCTCGGTATACTGCTGTCGTGATCGATGATCTGCCCTGTGTATCACCGTGGCCAGCGTGGCATCTTCGACTCGATAACCCTCCGCCACTTTTTCCAGGCTGAGGCCTAGGACACGGTCCATCGACAGAACCACTTGGAGCTTGGTAGCGGGGGACAGATCCGAGTGTGCAAGGTTCCAGACGATAGCAAGCGCACCGGGCATGTCCAGATTATCGTTGACCCGCTCGATAAATCGACCCTCCCAGTCGCGACTCACTGCTGAATCGTTGTCCTGAGACTTAGTGCCACGTCCCCACTCCCACACACGATTTTGCAGGTTTAGGAGACCTCGCTGTGCTGACTTCAGCGAGGTAAAAGTGAAATCAAGCCTGGTGCTGAAATGAGCCGTCAGGCACAGGTAGCGAAGAGCCATAGGGTCGATCTCTTGGGCTTCGATGTCGGGCAGGATGAAGGCGTTGCCGGCGGACTTGGCCATCTTGATCCCGTCTGCTAGCAGGTGTTGTCCGTGGAGCCAGGTGCTAACCACTCCGGTACCGGTGAGGGCTTCACTCTGGGCAAGCTCATCCTCGTGATGAGGGAAGATGTTGTCTACACCGCCGGTATGTATATCAAATTGCTGGCCGAGGTATTTCATTGACATGGCGGTGCATTCGATGTGCCACCCCGGGAACCCCTTTCCCCAGGGACTGTCCCAAACCAGATCACGCCCTGGTTCTCCTAATTTCCACAGAGTGAAATCCCGTGGATCCGTCTTGAGTAGGTCCGGCTCGATCCTCACGGCCTCTTGAAGGACGTTTTCCTGGGTGTTCCCCGACAGGTTCCCGTACCCCGCAAATGTGGACACGTCGAAGTATACATTTCTTCCGGCCTCGTAGGCCGAGCCGTGCTCCACCAACTTCTCTATGATAGCCACCATATCAGAGACGTGGTCTGTAGCTTTCGGGAAGTGTTCTGCGGGGATTATATTGAGCTTGAGCTCGTCCTCCAGGAACCGTTCGGTATAGTGTTCAGCGATCTGACGTGGAGTCACACCCCTGGCGATGGCCTCAGTGATCACTTTGTCCCCGCCCTGCTCCAGGGCCTCCCGGCGCATGTGTCCCACGTCGGTGATGTTCTTGACGTGACGCACCGTTAGCCCTTGGAACTCTAGGCAACGACGGACCCAGTCAGCCATCAAGTAGGATCGGTAGTTACCAATGTGGGGGTCGCGGTAGACGGTTGGTCCACAGGTGTACATTTTTACGAGGACGGGGTCAAGTGGGTGCACCTCCATCATCTTTCGCGTCATAGTGTCATAAAGTCTCAGCATTACACTTTTCCCGGGCCGGATCGCTGGATGGTCAATACTCTTAGTAGGTTGGTGCTACCTTGCATGCCGATAGGTAGGCCGGCTACTAGGACCACCAGGCTGCCGGGATCCGCTCCACCCACTCTTGCAGCCATCTGTTCGCCTACTTCGAAGAACTCGTCCACCGAGTGGACCTTGGGGATGACCACTGGCGTGATGCCCCAGAAAAGTGTTAGGCGGCGCTGAACTCGCCGGCTCGGCGTCAGGGCCAGAATCGGCGTTATTGGGCGATACTTCGAGACCCTACTAGCGGAGCTACCCGATTCGGTGAATGCCACTATAAGCGCTGCACCGAGTTGTTGCGCGGTCTGGCATGAGTCGTAGGCTATCGCGTCGTCTGTCTGCGATTTAAGCTGATCCCGCTTTTCCAAGATCATTCGTTCGTAGGGCAGGGCCGCTTCTGCTTCCACCGCGATTTCAGCCATCATCCGCACTGCCTGGACGGGGTGTTGGCCCACAGAGGTTTCGCCGGAGAGCATGACTGCGTCTGTCCCGTCGTAGACGGCGTTGGCTACGTCGGTGACTTCAGCACGGGTCGGCACCGGGGCCAAGACCATGGATTCGAGCATCTGCGTAGCAGTGATTGCGGGCTTACCGGCTGCATTACAATGTGCGATGAGTTGTTTCTGGACCACAGGGACCCTCGCCAGTCGCACTTCCACACCCATGTCTCCCCTAGCGACCATGAGGCTGTCACTGGCTGCCAATATGTCATCTAGGTAATCCAGTGCCTCGGCTCGTTCTATCTTTGCAATTATGCAGGTCTCCAGGCCGTTCCGACCCAGGATATCCCTGGAGGTAATTATATCCTGGCTTCTTGTCACGTTGGATATAGCTACGAAGTCGGCCTTTTGTTCCGATGCAAACTCAAGAGCTTCAAGAGCCTTAGTGTCGGGGAAGGTGCGGGATGATCTACTACCTGGCGTTGCTACGCCCCGTCGTTCGGTCAAAATTCCTCCCCTGACGACCTCGCAGATTACGTCTTGGTCATGGACTTTGACGATACGCATTTCGAGGAGACCGTCGTCCACCAGTATGGGTTTACCTGGAACGGCGTCATGGTGTATGCCCTCCGGCACAACGGAAACTAGCTCCTTGGTTCCCAGTGTCTCCCGGCTCGTCAGGGTTAGGGTATCGCCGGGTTCCAAGTGGAGAGTCTCGTCCCCAAGAGGGCCAGTGCGGTACTTTATACCTGGCACGTCAATCATGGTGCTCACTGGAATATCGAGACGTTCAGAGACACTTCTGACCATTGCAACGGACTTCCGGTGCTGATCGAGGCTTCCATGGGATAGGTTCAGTCTTGCCACGCTCATGCCAGACTCAACCATAGCTGAGATCGTCTCTTCTGAGGACGTCGCTGGCCCCAGCGTGCAGATGATCTTTGTCTTTGGACGGTGTATGGGCATTCTAGAGAAGTCCGTTATCGCTAACTCACGTCACTGCCGAGCATACTTCTAATTATGGGGCATTAGGAGTAGAAATTCATCCCCAGAGCTGGTTTAAGCGATTAGCGCACATGTCAGCCATTTATGTTGAATACGCTATTTACTCAATCGGCTCTAGCTCTGGGATTCCGTCATGTCAACAGTTATACTTCAGAGTAGGATTAGACCTTAATTCCATTGTCCCGGAGTTGCCAATGTCAGATGTTGTTCGGCAACTATATGAGTTGCAAGAGTTGGATCTTCGAGTTGGCGGGGTCGAGAAGGATATAGGCGATGTCGAGGACAAGCTCGCCGACAAGTCTCTATTGAATGCGGCCAGAGCCGAGGTGACACGATTAGGGAAACGGCTCGATTGCCTATCCGCAGAGCGCCGTTCAACGGAGCGCACTGTCGGCGAGATCATTGATAGTCTGAGTGCCATCGACAATCGTCTCTATGCCGGTGGGATCACCAACGCGCAGCAGATGGCCGCTGCCGAGGAGGAACGGACCTTCGTAGTAGCGCGGCAACGAGAAGTCGAGGACCAACTCCTCGAACTTATGATGGCCATCGAGGATATAGAGCCACTAATGGACGCGGCCAGGGAAACATTGTCGCGGCTCGAGGATGCGCGACTAGAACAGGAGGCCGAGTGGGAAGACTCTTCAGTTCGCCTCAAGAACGATCTCGCAGCTCTGGTCCTGGAACGGGAAGAGGTTCTGCCATTGGTTGCGCAAAACATGATCCCGATTTACGAATCTTTGCGAAAGAACAGGGGTGGAGTTGCTGTCGCTCGGGTTGAGCGGAATATGTGTGGGGCTTGCAGGCTCTCCTTGCCCACAGGTGACGTGCAGAAGGCCAGAGCCTCGCAGGGCACGGTCCTTTGCAGTAGCTGCGGTCGCATCCTGTACGCCGAGTAGGGCACATTTGAGAGCGATTGCTTACTTTAGATTCGTTACCATCCAAGACAGGGCCGTTCTCGATGACGCCTTCCAGTCCTATTGCCAAGCGAACCTGCACCAGCCCGTTGCAGTTTTTGCCATATCCGACACAGATGATGGTGGTTCCGGAGACGAATTTCAGGAAATGACGGCCTATGCAAGAATCTCTGGCAGAGAGTTTCTGCTTGTGGTGCCTGACGCTACTCACCTTGGTCGTGATCTGGAGTCCGTGGTTGCGGCCGCAGTGGAGCTCGAAGAGCTAGGCCTGAAGTCGGTGTGCATGGACGAGGAGTTTCCTGACCTCATACAAAACGCCCTTCAGACCCTTGGTGTGAAGGGCGTGTCTCGTACCCGTAGTCGCCGTATCAAAGAGTCGATGGGTGCCAGAGCTCTCTCGGGGCAGGCCCTGGGTCGACCTCCCTATGGTTACCGAATCGGGCCGACCGGGAGGCTCAAAGTGGTCCGCGGTAAGGAAGTGGACGAGCAACAGGACGAAGCATCCGTTGTTGAGCTAATGTATCGACTTTATACAACGGACGGGCTCGGCCTGCGCATGATTGTCAGACATTTGAATGAGCGGGGTATCCTGACCCGGCGTGGTGGCAATTGGAACGTGGTTAGCGTCCGGGATATCCTCAAGAATCCTGTTTACACGGGTACCTATACACGGCTGGGCATGCGTCGGTCCAATGTTCACGAAGCCATCATATCAAAGGATCTTTTCCGGACGGCTCAGGACCAGACGTTAGAGCGTAGACCTCTGAGGAAGGTGGTCCATTCCGAGCCGTTCTTGCTCTCCGGTGTAGTCTTCTGCGGCTACTGTGGGAACAAGATGATGGGGGTGACCCGTCGCCAGTCGTGGAAACGAAAAGACGGACGTAGATGCACCAGAGTGTATCGTTACTACCAGTGTCAGTCCCGGAACAACCAAAGCCTGTGCGAGTACCACACCTGGCGTGCCTCTTCGCTAGAATCGACCGTCCTGCGCCAGCTTCGACATGCTTTGAAGGAACGTGAAGCCATCCTCTCGGGCAACGTTTCGTCTCGCCACGACCGTGAGAAGGCGGTGCGGACCATGCGACGTGCCAAGTCCAAGATCGCGGAGAATCGCTTTCTCTCGGCGATACGCAGAGCCGCTAGTGGAGAGATGACCTTGGCAACCCTGGGAGAATACCTGTCGGAGCTTGACCGCAACCGTAAAGCAATTGAGGAGCCAGTGCTCGCCACCTGTACCGTGCTCGATCAGTGGGCCTCCTTGTCAATTGAGCAACACGCTGAGTTCTTAGAGGAGAATGTTGGCAAAATAATGGTCCACGACGATGCCGTCCATATTACTAGCAGTACTACGCGCGTTTAGTGGGGTGGGGTGGAGTCCTTACGCGACTTAATTATGTTTTTTCGGCGCCCCTGATTCACTTCAAGTTGAAATCGTTCTCAGTTCTTGGCACATAACGTAACCCGCCCGATAGTGTAGCGATCTAAACTTGTGCCAAAAAATCGGTGGTTTGACAAGATCACCTTGAACGAAAGGGAATGTCGCTCAGGAACCTTCATATAGTTTGAGGGGGCACAAGTCATGCCATTTTATTGGGTGGCTTACGACCAGATCCTGCGCTACAATGTGACCAGCGCAAGGCGGCTGGGCAGCCGCCGTCCCACCAGCACTGCGTCCAGCCTTTCGGGGCGTATCGCGACATTTGGTGGGAGGGAGGAAAGTCCGAGCATCACACGGTAGGATGCCCGCTAACGGCGGGGCGGGGCGACCCGACGGAAAGTGCCACAGAAACATACCGTCCGTCACTGGCGGATAAGGGTGAAATGGTGAGGTAAGAGCTCACCGCCCCAGTGGTAACATCGGGGGTCCAGGCAAACCCCATCCGATGCAAGGCCTAATAGGGGGTTATGGGTATCCGGCCCTTCCCCGGGTTGGCCGCTTGATCTCGCCGGCAACGGCGGGGCTAGATAGATGGTTGCCACTCGGCCTAAAATTGGGACGAATCCCCATTTCGTGGGGAGTAAACCGATCGCAGGTCGGGGACAGAACTCGGCTTATAGGCCGCCTCGCGTTACTTAGGACATCATAGCCGCTAAGATCAGGTGTCGCGGACGCAGCGGAATCCCAAGTTCCCGGTAGAACTATCGGGAGTGCTTGAACTCCGCGCTGCGACGCGGTAGCGGTTACAATAGGAGTCGTGGCAAAGGTACGAGCCGCCACGTGTCGTTTTTGAGTCGCCATGCGCTGGTCCCTGGGGATTGTCACGTGGCCCATCGATGTGATGGTCTACGCTGAACCAATCTGCAGTCCACTCCCAAACGTTGCCCGCGACGTTGTACAATCCGTAGTCGTTAGGCGTGTACGATCTGGCCGGGGCAGTGCCCGAATAGCCGTCCTCGGCAGTATCGCTAATGGGGAAATTGCCCTGCCAGATGTTGCAGCGGTGCTCGCCTTCGGGCGTCAACTCGTTGCCCCATGCATACGTATTCTGCTCTAGCCCGCCGCGGGCGGAGAACTCCCATTCGGCCTCGGTGGGCAGGCGTTTCCCGGCCCACTCTGCATAGTTCATTGCGTCGTTCCAGGAAACGTGTACTGCAGGATGGTCCATCCGGTCCTTGATCCATGACCCAGGTCCTTCGGGGCACCGCCAATTCGCCCCATTCACGGGCAGCCACCAAGGGGCTCCTGTCACCATGTGTTTCGCTCCTCGCCTCGCGTGTTTAGTGAGAAACAGGTGAAACACGAAGGACCAACCGAATTGCTCCGCTTCGGTCTGGTAGTGGGTCGCCTTCACGAAGCGGGTGAATTGGACGTTGGTTACAGACGTCTCATCGATGTAGAAGGGCCGTAGTCTAATGCGGCGCACCGGCCCCTCTCCGTCTGCAGGGAATCCCACGTCGTCATCGCTCCCCATGAGGAATTCTCCCCCTGGGAGTGCCACCATGCCTCTGGTGTTGCCATTTTCTTTCGACACGTTAATGCAGGGGTGACCTAGTGCGACGTTCTTGGTGGAGGTGGGACGGTTACGGGTGCAGCACGGTGGGGTAGGTTTCATGTCATTCCTTCCTGCTCATACGTTGGAGAAGGTGATCAGGTCTCCCCAACTCGTCTTTGTGATGCGGCCGTATTTAAATCCACCTAGAGATGGAAGATCTCGCAATAGGCGTTCCGACTGGGGTTGTTCTGAGCACCCTACTTGCCATTGCTCGACGCCGTTGATCTGCATCTCGTAGCCGAGTCTGAAGTAGCGATTCTTCTCGACGACCTTAGAGCAGTAACTTGTGGTTGGTGCAATCCGGAAGAGGAGATGGACGTAGGTATATTCAGGAGTCCGTTCCAGGAGGCTAGATGCGGCGATACTAGCGGAGGTTTCTAGAAACACTAGGACCGCGTCAATCTCGGCATCCGTGGGGCGCGACAGTGCTAGGACCTCGTCAGCGGACTGGGTGTTGATAATGAAGCCGCCCGGGCACATTATCTGTACGGGCGGTACGGCCCTAGATAACTCGTTCACCACACAGTCCCCATGAAAGACTCCGCACTCTCCTCGGTACATAGGTTCACTCCCGGCGCAAATCTGTCAAAGTAAATCATTGGAGAGTAGACGCACCTTTGCAGGCAAGGTTGACCGTTTCAAAGTGCCCATATTAGAATCGTGGGTGACATATCTTGTAGGAGCGTAGCTCAGTTGGTAGAGCAGCGGTCTCCAAAACCGCAGGTCGCAGGTTCGAGTCCTGCCGCTCCTGCCACACTTCCAGCGCATAACGAAGAGGCTGTTAGGGTTTATGAGGCAACCCTTAACAACCGCCCGGTTCATTTCTCAATCAGTATACTCAGATCTGTGACACCACTAATTTCCTTCGATTAAATCTTCATCTTGTCCATGTTCACCCTCCTCAATGGCCAAGAATCCTGACTCCCAGGACGGATTGTTTAGGCGTGGTTGCTTGACTACGTTACGGTAATGCTTCGTCTGATTTTGCCACACTGGGGGGCGACCATCAGCGGGCTCGGTGCTGGCTCTACCCGGCACGTCACTGCGATGGAGAATTAAATCACTCCAACGAGCATTCTGGCGATCGCGTTCGAGCTGTCCATCCGGGTCGGGCAGCGTAAAAGTGTAGGAATAGAGTTTTGCGTTTTTGAGATAGAACTTCGCTAGTATGCCGCCTTGATAATCCAACCTGAACTCCACTGGGGAACGACCCGATTTCCACTTTATCTCCTGGTCTCTCCCGTTGGCTGTTATGGGGACACATTCTTTGCGAGTGAAGTTTGGAATAGGTTCTCCATAAGGGGTGATAAGCTCAACTTCGATTGAGCCTCCTTCGGCATCAGCGTTCAAGAAGATTTCTTGGGGAGGACCCCAGGGCTTGCAGACAAAGAAACCCTCACTCCCACCGGCGTCCAGTGAGACCCAGTGGTCTTCCGGCATCTTCGCGAGCATGCAGCAACCGATCTCTCGAGCATCTCCGGACTCCTTAGAAAGGACTTCTTCCTGGGACCACCCTGTATGTCGGTCTTTACGAGCAGAATAGTAGATCCAAGTATCGCCGTTCAGCACGATGGGACCATTTCTGGCTGGAATAATGAACCTATCCAGATCGCCGTCCTGCCCACTTGAGAGTATGGGGGATCTATCGGCCGGCCTTGACCACTCTCTCCCATCTCTGCTGTAGGCCAATTGGATGTCGACAGCACCTATCTCCTTGAATGGCCAATCTTCAGGCGGTCGATTGTTTGAGCTGTAAAGTTCCGCTCCCGGCAGAAAATTCATCGTGCCCAACATGCCAAGACAATAGTCCTCGTAGAAGAACGGAGCCAGGCCATGCAGATTGAACATTTCGGGAAGATCGTTTTCATCCGGAACTAAAACGCGGCCTCTGTCCTCCCAGTCGATCAGATCATAGCTTTCGTAAAGAGACAGGTCACGCGGGATGTTAGGCACCCGTCGGGTGAATAGTAGATACTTGCGTCGATCACGATCATAGATCAATCCCCATAGATCATCGCTGACCCCCCGGAGCCACGGGTTAACGTGTTTGGGGCGTTCCCAGCGAATGCCATCGTGAGAATAGGCCAAACATAAGGGGACATGATACCCGGCCCAGCGATCTTCCCTGCTCTCCACATCGAAGATCATCTTATAGCGTCGAGCGGGGATATCACTGGGATCTATGATGATGTTGTAGTTGAGAGAGAGCATTTCGGGGAATATGTAATTGTTCTCCTT
>CAYLLU010000053.1:13929-14504 GCA_964384845.1 uncultured Dehalococcoidia bacterium | reverse complement strand
TATCCGGCGTCTTTTTCCCAGTTCAGGGAGTCCCAACATGGCTCCAGATTGTTGCAAAATTCAACCCCCTGACCTACGGGGTAGATGCCATTAGACAGATGTTCCTTGGCCCCCGTGCCACAGGCTCAGTTGTAGAATTCCCTGGTAGTGAGATGATCTCCACTGGCGTCATTTTGTTCAATCACCCAATGGGTATCATCGAGGACATAGCAGTGATTGGAGCTATCGGGGCAGTACTATTGCTCGCTGGCGTATGGTCGTTCTCTCGTACAGAAGCCTAAACGTACCCAGTGGCAGAGGCAAAACCTGTGCAAAATTACTAACGAAATAGTATCAAGTGCTCCGGAGTCAACATCCAGTGGATTGTTCCCACCTGCCTGTAAGCAATTTACGTCTGTATCGGGGTTATTTCGGATAAAGACACATTGGGATAATGCTCCAAGAACTTCCAGTATCTGCGGTGTAGTGTTTTATGGTAACTAACCTAAGACCAGACACCTCCAAAGTAAGCTGAAATCCATGAAACAGTTCTGAGTAACCATCTGCTGTAAACAACAAAACCCCTCCATTCTTGA
>CAYLLU010000053.1:0-13919 GCA_964384845.1 uncultured Dehalococcoidia bacterium | reverse complement strand
TTAGAATTTGGCTCCGCAGGTAGGATTCGAACCTACGACAAATCGGTTAACAGCCGATTGCTCTACCACTGAGCTACTGCGGAGCGTTCCCGAGGAACATAGTAGTACTCAGCAAGCCCATTGTAGCATTCCAAATGGCGGGCCAACAAGACGATCGCGAAAGTTGGCTCCTAATAAAAGGCTGGATCAAATGACTTTCGAACTAGTTGACCCAGGGCAAAAGATTCAGCCCGAAACTACAGGTGTAGGACACTATGAGACCCTTCAGTATTTTGCCGGTGAACACTGTAAGAACGAATCGCCGAAAGGGGAACTGGGTGCTGCCAGCCGCGATTCCGACTAAGTCGAATATCGGGTTTGGGATTATCGATAGTAAGAACAGAACCAGTGTGCCACGACGGTACATCCACTCCTTCGCCTTGATATAGAACTTACGCCGTTCAATAACTCCCCGGGAACCGTATCCGACAGCATAGCCAGTCATCTCTCCTATAGTCTCTCCCATCCCATTTAGCATGCCGACAAATGCAGGAACCAACACAAGGCTTAGGGCGCAAGACGTCGCAACACCCGGCAGTGGGAATACGAAGCCTCCACTACTCAGGAGACTAAGGAAAAAGACTCCAGGATACCCAACAAACCCGATATTGGAGATCGCATCCCGCTGCGACCACAAAGCAACAATGATGATTACGACTGTGACCAATACCCCGATCTGAAACGATCTTGAATCGAGGAAGAAAAATTGGCTGGGTTTCTGGAGGCGGTGGGGCGAATCCAGTGTGGCCCTACTTTCCTCAGATGGATTACTAATCTCGATACCCTCTCAAATTAGTTGACGACAGGCACCACGGCCGGGGAGATACCCACCCCCGATGTATACTGAGAGAGTATCTCGATGAAGGGAGATAAGCAACCTAACCTGGAGGCAATCGAAGAAGGTGCGCTAACGCACTCGGCATTCCAACAGTCCATCGCGTCACACGACATATCACCAGCCTCCCAGCTCAAATAGTCTCCCTGTCCAACTCAGTGTGGACCTATTGCAACCATACGGTCGACAAGAAGTGTATCTCGCCAATACCTGGAAAGCGTCGGATCTGCAAATGTGATCGTGTACCACTAACCCAACACTTGAAATATAGAATCTCAAGAATGACCATCGTCTGATTTCGGTGGCCTACATAGATAAACCGAACCTCTGCGAGAGGCTGGTTGGTTTGCTACTGGGGTTTTGTGCAAATACTTCCTGCCGAACTCGTTCCGATATAGCTTTACTATAAAAGGCACGAGCGATTATGGTAGAACCATTCAGAACATGTCCGCTCACAGTTGAATAGAGCTAAAATGCAAAGAGCGAAATCGCAATTATTGCTCAGGTTCCGCTGCTCACCCTCAACTAAGGGTTACTAGAAAATCAGGTAGGGAGAAGTACAAATGCGGGTGACCGATATCAAGATGGAGTCTTATCGCTGGCCCAGGAAAAGGCCTATTCGTAATGGTCGTTACATCTATCCGACCGCCGGGCTCGACATTGTAAAGATCGAGACAGACGAGGGTGTTACCGGTATAGGGTTGTCAGGCGGAGTACAGGAATCGCCACGCATCGGCATTGAAATCCTGGCTCATCTGAAGCAGTACGTCGTCGGGCAGGACCCTTTAGACACCGAGCGCATCTGGGATGACATGTGGCAGCCAAAACTAGTTGGCCGGAGGGGCATCACCACGCGCGTGCTCAGCGGGATCGACATCGCTCTGTGGGATTTAAAGGGCAAAGTAGCGGGAATCCCGCTATACAAGTTGCTCGGTGGATTCACCGACAAGATACCGGTCTACATCGCTGGGGGTTACTATGAGGAGGGTAAAGGGCTCGACGATCTTGCAGTGGAGATGGGGTAAGCCGTGGCCCTCGGCGCCAACGCCGTAAAGATGAAGATTGGAGGCGCCTCCATCAACGAGGACGTCGAGAGGATAAAGGTAGTCAGAGAGGCGGTCGGACCCAGTGTTAGAGTCATGGTAGACGCCAACTGCGCCTATCGTTACTACGAGGCCATCGAGATCGCCCACAAGATGGAGCCCTACGACATTTTTTGGTTCGAGGAGCCGGTGAATCCGGACGACTACACGGGGCACAAGTTGGTAAGCCAAGCTACTATGATACCCATTGCCACTGGGGAGAACGAATATACGCGCTATGGGTTTCGAGATCTGATCGAGAGCCGAAGTGCTGCGATAATCCAACCCGACGGCCTGATCATGGGTGGTGTCACGGAGTTCATGAAGGTGGCGGCCTTGGCCCAGGCTCACGATCTACCAATCGCACCCCACGGGACACAGGACGTACACATACATCTGGTGTCGGCGATCCCCAACGGGTTGATCCTAGAGTACTACAGCACCTCCACCGATCCCCTACACCAGGAAATCTTCGAGGAGACCCTACAAGTCGACAACGGCCACGTACGCCCCCCCAACAGGCCTGGCCTCGGAATTGTGCCCAACGAAAAAGTTCTGAAGCGCTATCGCGTCACTTGAACAAAAAACAGGAATCTACAGACGCGTTAACATCGGTACTCCAATGAGTTTACTGGGCCGCTCAAGCACCCTATTCTAGCTCGTCTGAAGCTCCGTCCTTCTCATCTTCTTCGCCTTCTGCAACTTCGCCTTCAGCCAACTCAAGATCTTCCTCAACCTCCGGTGCTTCTTCCTCCTCGATGCGAGGGGCGACAACCCTGGCGATCATCTCACCAGGATCGCGAAGTATGGACACGCCCTCGTTGACTACAAGATCTCCAATCCTCACCGATGCCGTGAAGTCTTCGAGGACGGTCACATCCACACGGAATGCCGAGGGCATGTCCAAGGGAAGCGATTCGACTTCGAGGGTGTCAAACGGCTGAATCAGGATTCCTCCTAGGTTTCTTACCGCAGGAGGCTCGCCCTCTAGGATTATGGGGACCTCCGCCCGTACCGCTTGGCGGACATCGACCCGGTAGAAATCTACATGCAGCATCTCCTCGGTCACCGGGTGCAACTGCGTCTCCCTAACAAAGCAGATATTCTCGCCATCCTGACCTTCGATCTTGACGGTGATCGGGACGTTACGGCCGGCACTGACAAGAACACTCCGTAGCGTTGACCACTCCACCTGCAATGAAGCAGAGTCTATATCGGGACCATAATAGTGAACTGGAATAATCCCGGCTCGCCGAAGCCGATTAACCTTCCTACCCTTTAACTCTCGGGGCGACAGGGTAATTGACAATGTTTCCAATTTAAGAACCTCTTTGAGCAAGGGCCGGTAATTTCAAGAATGAAGGAGCCCCGACGTACCGGGGCTCGGTGCCTATTCTACCACAGCCCCGGAGAATGGGGCCACCGCCAATACATAGTTTGTATTGCTTAACCTTGGCCACAAGAGATACGGATCAAGATTCGCCTGAGCAATTGCCAATCTAGCCTCCTTCGAGGCCACCATATGGAACTCGAACTTAGCCTCGAGAGCAGAGCCGTCTTGACCACCACGTCCTCTTTATTTTTATCGATTTTGTTATCGCGATTTGTTATAGCGGGCCGGCTAGTGTGCCGTATACACTGCGACCGGCGAATTTGGCTGCGTCGCACAACTCCTCCTCAATCCTCAGCAGCCGGTTATACTTGGCTGTACGCTCGCCACGGGCCGGGGCCCCGAACTTGATTTGACCGGCAGCCAGGCCGACTGCTAGATCGGCCACCGTTGTGTCCTCGGTTTCACCGGATCGGTGGCTTATTACTGTGCCCCATCCGGTCTGACGAGCGATTCGAATAGCTTCGAGGGTCTCCGTGACTGTACCTATCTGGTTTAACTTGATAAGGACGGAGTTGCTCGCCCGCAACTCAATGCCGCGACGAATTAGTGCCGGGTTTGTCGTATATAGATCGTCACCAACAAGATTGACCCGGTCTCCTATCCGCTCCATCATGGTAGTCCAGCCATTCCAGTCGGCCTCACCCATTCCGTCCTCAATACTGATGATGGGGTAGTCAGAGAGCCAGTCCTCATAGGTATCGATCAGCTCTTCGGACGTAAGGGTGAGTCCGTCACTGCCCAAACGGTATATCCCATCGTCCCCTACAAACTCGCTGGCGGCCACATCCAAAGCCACGAAACAATGCTCACCAGGAATGTAACCAGCACCCCGTATAGCATCCGTCACCAGGCTGACAGCCTCGCGGTTTGTGATCCCGCCCGGAGCAAATCCCCCTTCGTCGCCTATGGTGGTCCCAAAACCGAGCTCTCTCATCAGACGTTTCATGGACTGGTACACCTCGGCACCGGCCCGAAGGGCATCACGGAAAGTATCGAATCCAGCAGACACTACCATGAACTCTTGAAAATCGGTGGAACCTTCGGCATGACGACCGCCATTCAGGATATTGAACATCGGGACCGGCAGGGTAGGCAGTTCGTCCCCACTCAGATAACGGTAGAGGGGAACACGCTTACTGACAGCCGCGGCACGGGCTACCGCTATGGATACACCTATCATGGAGTTGCCGCCCAACCTCGACTTGTCGGAAGTACCGTCGATACGAATCAGTATCTCGTCGATCCGCCGCTGTTCTAGGGCGGAAAGTCCTACTATTGCCGGAGCGATCTCGCGGTGCACGTTCTCAACCGCGCGCATTACTCCCAGGCCGCCAAAACGTCGGTCCCCGTCCCGCAACTCGACAGCCTCATGAGACCCGGTGCTCGCCCCAGAAGGCACCAGCGCTCTCCCCAGTGATCTGTCCGCGAGAACTACATCCACCTCAACCGTCGGGTTACCCCTGGAATCGAGAACCTCCCGCGCGATGACCCGAGAGATGGTGCTCATGACTCCTTATGCTCCCAACTTCCTGCGACTTCAACTACCATTTCTACTACCTCCTGGACTTTTTCGACTACTAGGATTAGGTGGTCCGGGCTTACATCTCTCGAAATATGAGCCTAGATCCGGAGCCGTACAACGAGGACTCCGTCTGATAAAGCATCTTATATCTCGTGCAGGGTCCTGTAGATCCACCTACTACTATGACAGCATAGCCAGGCTTGACGTTGATGGTGTTCCGATCACGGGGAAGACCAGTGCAGATGGGCTAATCTACCCAGAAGTTCAAGACTCTCGGATCGCTTCACGACAGGCCCTCATAGTGAGGTCAGACCACACTTGCCAATCTCTTTGATCGACATCCTCGGCCAGAGAGATGATCTCGCCTCCCCTCCCCCGATTGCGGCGATGATCAAGAGGAGCTTCAGGTCTCGTAAAGTGCATTCCGAAGGAAACTTGACGGTTCTGGCAATTATATCACCGGGAACAGCCTGAACTGAAAGAGAGAGATGGCAGACGTAATCGACATTACACTTGCCTCCCCTAAATCATGAGTACCCGTATTGAATACCAGATGCCTTGCCCACTATATCGGACCTGGAGCTTTTTATTTCAGGCAGGACCGAAAACGTCTCCATCCTCTTGAACAGCTTTTCTCATCCAATCATCTTCTACAATCCTTCTACATCGCCCTAACGCCGAGAGGAGTGTAGCTAGGAAATTCCCACTGATAGCAACGTTCAATAAACTCAGTTGCCAGTCCGTCCCTCCTTCCTACGCCGTGGTCTAGTGGATTCAGCGACGAAGCGCTGCACCATAAAAACATAATGCAACTACTTTAGATTCACAGGTAATTCGAGGGCATACACGGAGATTGGGTTATAATGATACTCAATCTCAATAAGTCCGTTGACGGCCGGACTGTTGGATGATATTATTTGGTCCATGGCAACGACTCTGAGTTCGCAACCCGACATCATGGCGATATTGGAGGATCGGGGACATCGGTCCACCGGCCCTAGACGCGACGTCATTCGTACCGTCGAGGCAAGTACGGGCAGCTTCAGTGCCGCCCATATCTGCGAAGTGCTCCCTGTTGTAGGACGCGCTACCGTGTATCGCACCATTAAGTTGCTACTTGAGGCCGGGGTCATCTGCAAACTGGCGATGCCCAACGGAGAACCTACTTATACCCTCGCACGGATTGAGCATCATCACCACACGATATGCGTTGGATGCGGCACCGTTGGAGACTTCCGGGACGCCACGGTAGAGCGGCTTATGAGAGCCATCGGCAGTGACATTTCCGGCGAGATAGTCGGTCATCGCATGGAGTTCTACATCACCTGCCAGTACTGCCTGGCAAAACCCCAACCCTAGACCGTACAATGCGTTCTCTCAAGCTCCTTTATTCTAAATTTAATTGAGGTCAATAATGAGATTAAGTATCAATTACTCGATGATGACTTGGTTACTTGTCCTTCCAGTTACCCTGATTGTGCTATCCGTAGCGGCATGTTCCGGCACCACTCCTAGGGACGAGAGCGCCGTTCTCAAGATTGTGACCACGAGCAACTTTATCGCGGACTGGGCGCGAAACGTAGGAGGCGATCGTGTGGAGGTATTTAGCCTCATGCCTGCAGACGCCGACCCTCATTCCTTCCGGCCAGGTGCCCAGGATGTGACAAAGGTAGCGGACGCAGACCTTGTGATCAGTGTTGGCCTCTCCCTAGAAGCTGAGTGGCTATCAAAATTATTAGACAACGCATCACTTGATAGCAGCCGTGTCATCGAACTCGGCAAATCAATTGACCCGATCGTCATTGCGGATGACGTACATGATGACAAGAAGGATCATCGTGAGGAAGACGAGGATAAGGAGGATCACGGCGAGGACCATGAGGGCCACGGCGAGGACAAAGAAGGTCATGGCGAGGACAAGGAGGGCCACGGCGAGGACCATGAGGGCCATGGCGTTGCCGATCCTCATTTTTGGCTCGATCCCTTGAGAGTAAAACTGGCAGTGGCCCTCATCGAGGATCAGATGTCTGAACTGGACCCCGATGGCGCAGGCCAATACAGAGACAGATCCGAGACATATATGGGCAAACTCGACGAGTTACACAATTGGACCCTGACCCAGATCAAAACTGTGCCGAATGACCGAAGACGGTTGGCGACAACCCATGATGGTCTCAGGTATTTCGCCGAGTTGTACGGATTCATACTTGTCGGGGCCACCTTCCATGGCAGCATACATGGGCACGATCCCTCTGCAGAGGAGATTGCAAGGATAGTGGACCGGATTGCTGAGATGGAGGTCCCAGCGGTCTTCGTGGAGGACGCACGGAGTGACAGACTGGCCAGCACCATCGCCGAAGAGACCGGAGCAGTTATAGTTCCCGGGGTCCGTATCGGATCCCTGGGGCCAGCAGACAGCGTCGCGGCGACTTATGTCGATATGTTGCGCTCCAACGTTAAGGTGATAGTGGGAGCACTCAAATGATCTCGGCTACACAAACGGTCCCTTCGGCCCTATCAGTCGAGCATGTCAGTGTTGAGATGGGTGGGTTACGCGTACTGAATAACGTTTCCTTCTCAGCCGCAGCAGGGACTCTCATGGGGGTAGTCGGCCCAAACGGCGCGGGTAAGACAACCCTGTTCAATGTCATCGCCGGCGTCCTACCAGTCCTTGAAGGGCGCGTGCTGTTCAACGGAACAAACCCGAACCGGTCCAAGGGAGTCCTCGCGTATGTTCCACAGAGAGAACGGGTCAACTGGCGGTTCCCTCTAAACGTTGAAGAAGTAGTCATGCTGGGACGAAGCCAGCGAATCGGCCCATTCCGACGCCCCGGCCAGCGTGACAAAAATGCCGTGGAATCCAGTCTCCGCCGGGTTGGATTGTTGAAACAGCGTTCGGCCCTCATCGCAGAGCTTTCAGGCGGGCAGAGACAGCGCGTTTTCGTCGCTCGCGCCCTGGCCCAAGAGGCTGGTATTATCCTGCTCGACGAGGCGTTCAGCGGGGTAGATGTCGGCTCGCAGGAGGGACTGGTGTCCGTGTTACGAGAGCTTCGCGACGAGGGTAAGGTCGTATTGATCGCGACTCACGACCTTACCAATCTGGCCCAGAGGTTCGACGAGGTACTATGCCTGAACCACCATGTTTGCGCCTTCGGTCCACCAGAAACAGCCTTCACAGCCGAGGTCCTGGAGGAGTTGTACGGCGCTCACGGTGTAGAATTCGTGGGACGTGGCATGATCAATGGGGATGAGTGATGGACACGATCACGGGTCTGATATTTGATCCATTCAGCTACGGGTTCATGATCCGCGCGCTAGCCGTTTCGGTGCTGGTGGGTATCATATGCCCTATTCTAGGAGCCTTCGTGGTGACCAAGGGACTCGCGTTCATGGGGGACGCGATGTCCCACTCGGTCCTGCCAGGGCTAGTCGTCGCCTTCATGCTCGGGTTGAGTCCCTTCGTTGCAGCGGTGCCTGCCGGGATTGGAGTAGCGTTCCTCATAGGATTCATCACCCGACGTACCAGGGTAAGCCAGGACACGTCCATAGGCATAATATTCGCTGGCCTGTTCGCGCTGGGCCTGGCGCTGTTGGCGATGGCAAGTGGTGTCTCTGTCCACCTGGAAGATCTCCTATTAGGACAGGTCCTGGCGGTGTCCGACACCGACGTGTACGTCACAGGAGGGCTCGTGGCCACTGTCCTAGTAGTCCTGTACGCGCTGAACAAGGAATTGATTTTCACCAGTTTCGACCCAGTGGGAGCATCGGTAGCAGGTCTTCCCACGGCGCGGCTGGATTATATGCTCCTGGTTCTGCTGGCGCTGGTGATAGTAATCGCGCTGCAGGCGGTTGGCATAGTCCTCGTGATGGCCTTGCTGGTGACGCCCGCGGCAACTGCATCGCTCCTAGCACGCTCTTTCACCCGGCTCATGATCATTGGCGCAGTCTTGGGCGTACTTGCCGCTGTTGTAGGGCTATATATCAGCTTCTACGCGGATCTCCCGTCGGGGCCATCGATGACACTGGTTGCTACCAGTGGGTTCATAGTAACGGCCATTTTACGGAGACGGACAACAGCATAGTGTATGCACCCCTTCCCATGCTCCCCTCCTGAGCGCTAGGACCCGTCCTACTGGATAAATGCCATAGTAGTGTCGCTCAGGACCGCGGTTACCTAATCCAACTGCAATCCCGTCACCTGATAAGAGCGGTTCGACAGGCATCTTGAGAGCAATTGAGTACATCGTCGTTGGGCTCCCAGTTTCTTTAGTCGCCAGTGTGGCGGTATTCGCCTGAGGTCCAGTTATACTGAGCACGGAGTGAAGTAGTCGACGTAGTGATTACATGGCAATAACGATGTTATTTGGCCTTGTCTATAAATTGGTCCTGCCGCATTAATATTAATGGCACTGGGTCATATTAATAAGAATACCCCCATTATTCACCGTCGGTCTCCTTGATCTTGATAGAGACATCGGCGTCAAGTATCAAATATGTCGTGTAATACGTGTAATATAGGTAGTCTCGGGGAGGATAGAGTAATGGGCGGGCCTGAAGATCGAACCGTTGATCTTAATGGGGTCAGATATCGCTGGCCATCAAGGCCAGTTGTGGTCGTTTGCATCGACGGGGGCGACCCGGCCTATTTCGATAGGTGCCTGCAAGATAGTGTCATTCCTCATATCCAAAAATTTATGCGAGATGGGTTCAGCGCAGTCGCCGAAAGTGTTGTGCCTAGCCTGACCAACCCAAATAACATGTCTATCGTCACCGGCAGCCCCCAGTCGGTCCATGGCATATCAGGAAACTACTTTCTGGACCGTGAAACCGGCGCAGAAGTTATGATGAATGAACCAGAGTTACTCCGTTCCAGTTCGATTCTCGCGGAGTTTTCACGACAGGGTGCCAGGGTTGTAAGCGTTACCGCAAAGGACAAGCTCCGCAGACAACTTGGCAATAATCTGGACATGTCAGGTGGCAGCATCAACTTCTCAGCAGAAAATGCCGATGAGTGCACGTTGGCTGAAAACGGCATCGAAGCTGTCCTAGACCTAGTCGGGGCACCCCTTCCGGAAGTGTACTCGGCGGATCTTTCGCTATTCGTGTTACAGGCCGCAACCAGGATACTTGAGCGTGACAGGCCAAACATTATGTACCTGTCCACCACAGACTACCTTCAGCACAAGTACGCGCCGGGCACCCCAGAAATCGACGACTTCTACCAGAAGTTGGACAGCGCCTTGGGATTCCTGGAAGCACTGGGTGCCGTCGTCGCCATCACCGCGGACCATGGGATGAACGACAAGTCTAAGCCTGACGGCACTCCGAACGTGATCTTTTTACAAGATGAGCTGGACACGGAGTTCGGCATAGGACAGACCCGAGTGATCCTACCAATCACCGATCCCTATGTAGTTCACCACGGATCGTTGGGAGGGTTCGTTAGGGTATACTGCCACGATAGAACGCCACCGGACGCTGTGATGCGATTAGCCAAGGGTCTCCCGGGCATCGAAGCCGTGTATCGCAGGGCGGATGCCTGTGCCACCTTCAGCCTGCCATATGATCGAGAGGGCGACGTGGTGGTGATCGGCGACGCAGGTACGGCCATCGGTGCATCCGAATCATCGCACGACCTGACTACCCTAGGGGGCCATAGATTGCGATCACACGGCGGCATCGCCGAAAGTCAGGTGCCATTCATCCTTTCGGCACGAATTAGCGATGAGTACGCCGTCCGGGCCGAGTCCGGCCCCCTCCGAAGCTATCAGATTTTCGACTATGCCATTAACGGCGTCATATAGGGAAGATGCCAGATTAAGATTCGACCTCGAGATCGTGCTGGAGACAAAAAGAACCCTGTCTTTGCGCCTAACGTAGCAAGCTTCTTCAAATGATCATGCGCAGGAACATCAAGTAGCTGGTCGGGGTGACTGGATTCGAACCAGCGACCCCCTGCACCCCATGCAGGTGCGCTACCAAGCTGCGCTACACCCCGACCTGCCGCTACCATAGCATAGGGGTGAAGCGCCTTCAAGATGGGCTGAGTGGTAGTGGTCACTCCTAGTTAAGGAACTCTGGCACACCTATCAGGTTCTATATCACGTCAATATCCAGCAAAGGCTGTTCGCCACCGGGGGGAATCCTCTAATATCAGGGCCTTACTTTTCCACTCGTGGTAAGCCTATCAAAGGACTCGGTCAAAAGACGATATCCCTTCAAACAATAACCGGCCCCAACCAAATGTGCATAGTAACACCTAACGTGGGAGCGGTAGGGATACTTCTTCGCCTCTGGCCGCGGAGACGTATGCGCCCAGGATCACCTCCGTCATGGAGGCAGCAACCAGAGGGTTAACATCGGGCTCGCGCCCTTCCTCAATGCATCGTATGAATGCGTCCACATCCAGCGCCATGGCATTCGGTAGCGACAATGGAGACCAAGTCCGCTTCGGCGGAGCTACGTAGGCCGGGTGCGATGGCTCCCACATACCCATGGGATCGTACGGATCAATAGCAGGCTGAGTGAACCCCACCTCATTATTGTACAGTTCTATGCGGGGACGGTAGGCATCGAAGGTGAGAGTACCCTCCGTGCCAACTATAACCACCTTCTGTGGACCACTCTTCGGATGGCTTGTCCATCCAAAACGCCCGCCGATCAAAGTCGCCGTCACCTTGTCCTCCAGTCTAATGGCCATAGTGCCAAAATCCTCGACACCCACACTTGCGTGCTCCGCGAAGAAGTAGTTACCAGTGTGGGCATAGACAGACTCAAAAGTCCTACCTGTGATGGCACGTATAAAACCTAGACTGTAGATACCTACATCAAACATCTCCCGTTTGGCTTCGATAAAGGTGAACCTATCTGGCCTCTCTCTCTCGGATCTCACGGTACCCCTATTGACAGACCCTGCGCGTCCCTTGGCAAAAATGTTTTCGGCGTGGATCGCAAGAAGTTCACCGATCCGTCCATCCGCCACGGCCTGCCGGGCCGACTGTACCCAGGGCATCAGATTCATCGTGAACATCTGAACTCTTACGTCATTCCGTTCGGCCGCCGCGACAATCAGATCGAGGTCCTTCACGGTACCCGCGAGCGGCTTGTCCATGTAGACGTGTTTGCCAGCGTCCATACACTTCTCAGCAACACCCCTCCGAAATTCGACCATGGGAGTAGAGCTAACGATATCCACGTCGTCGCGGGCTAGCGCCTCGTCGAGATCAGGGATATACGGCACATCGAGTTCGTCGGCCAGAGCCTGGTACAGAGCTGCCCGGCCCTCGGGATCACCCTTCTGACTAGCGACCGCCACCAGGGTGCACTTCGGATGGGCCCTAAACACCTCAGCATGACTGCGCTGGTGCGTCCGCTTCGCCCCTACCAGCAAGATTCCGTGTTTTTTCACATCCGTTCTCCTCAAGTCACTTTCAACATGGAGACCGTGAAGATCGCGGAGTTATGACCCGTACTTCCCTACTTGTGATCTTCGTGCGCTCTATAATTCTTAATTATCGTTATACTTCGTGATAGAGGGTACCTCGACTGCCAATGAGCATTAGATCGATAGCCGACCCTCCATCTGAGCGAGTGGAACTCACCGTGATAAGCGCGGCCTGCCCAGTCTCCCATTTCGCTATCTCAGTAATGTATATGCCACTCCCCTCACCCAGACGATGTCGCGTAGCGACCGCCGAACCGAACCACGTCTCGCCCAGTACGATCCACTCGTCAACAGAGTCGCCTAGGCGAGCTGAATCTGGAACTTTCGCAATGCATCGCAAGAATTGTGGCTGGCCCAACCGCTCTTCCTCTATCGCATTCTGCACAACTTCGCTCAGTGGTGAAAGATCGACTACTACCATGTCTGGCACCCCCAAGGTGATTCGATAGGAAAAACGGTAGCACATGGCAACACGCCAGTCCACGGCCAAGATGAAGTTCTACTTCCTGGACACTAGTTGCCGAAACACACACTTAACGTATCCTGGCTACCGCCGAACCTAGTCCCCTTAGCGTTCAAATCATCACCTTGACCGTCCTGGGGTGCATTGCTAGACTCGCACTAGGTAGGGCAAGGAGAAAATCATGTCCCAGGGCACGGGCAAAACCGTACTGATCACGGGTGCATCAAGTGGAATCGGGATGACTGCGGCCGTCTACTTAGCGGAAAGGGGATATTCGGTGATCGCCACGAGTAGGTCTAGAGACCGGTTGGTACCTCTGAAGAGTCTGGCCACTCAGCGTGATCTCACGATCTCGACGGTCGTTTTGGACATCAACTCCGATGAGGCCGTGAGCGACATCCTGCCAGGGATCATTGAATCTCACGAGGGCATCGACGCTCTGGTCAATAACGCAGGATACAGCCTGTGGGGGCCAGCGGAGAACCTGTCAATAGGCGAATTGAAGGATGTATTCGAGACAAATTTCTATGCGGCATTCCGTATGATGCAGTGCATATTGCCGGGCATGACCGAGCAGGGCAGTGGTACCATAGTCAACGTCACGTCTGTACAGGGCAGGTTCGTCACTCCCTTTAACGGCGGTTACGGTGCCACGAAGTTTGCACTAGAGGGACTGAGCGAGGCAATGCGTTTCGAACTATGGCCTCTGGGCGTGCGCGTGGGGGTCATAGAGCCAGGACTATACTCCACCAACCTGCTGAACAATCAGGTTGTGGCCGAGGGTATCGAGACGTCAGATCTGCCGTACGGCCCCATGATCGAACGCTACAGGAAACACAGGACTGACTACAACCGACTAGCAAAAGACCCCGGGAAGGTGGCGAAGGTGATCCATCGAGCGATTCGATCGAGGCGACCACACTTCCGCTACACGGTAGGCGTGGAAGCAACTCTGGGAATTCTGGCAGCGCGCTATCTACCCGAGCGTCTCTTCCAAACTCTCGTGAGCCACGTCCTCCTAAGATAGCAAATGGTTTGACAGCGCCACCATAAATCTCTATGAAAGGCCGCTCAGCCTGAACCTGCGAAAAGCTGCTTGACCTCCCGCTTCACAAGATCCACGAACTCAACGCTCTTCCCC
>CAYLLU010000052.1:4083-14788 GCA_964384845.1 uncultured Dehalococcoidia bacterium | reverse complement strand
TCATAAAAGGAGCCTATCGATGGTTTTGACCGCTGAACAAAGGACGTTTTTTGAGGACTACGGCTATTTGAAGTACGAGAAGAGCGTCTTGAATGACCAGGAGTTAGAGGATGTACGACAACGCTCGAAAGACATCGCAACTGGCGAGCTAACTCACGTGCCGTCTCAATTTATTCAACTTGAAGAGGTGTTTCGTGAGAGTGCGCCCGACGGCCATAGCGACAGCAAAAAAGATGACGGTATGATGGATGGCGGTATGATGGATGGCGGTATGATGAAAGACGTGTATCAGCCATCTCCAGAGAAGCGCGACTTTGATCAAGTTCGGAAGATGACACACTTGAGCGAGTTCGACGAACTGTTTGACGCCACAGTTAGAAAGCCCGAGATTGTGGACGTGATAGAAGAACTGATGGGGCCCAACATCAAGCTCTACGCAGAGCAACTCATGATGAAGCCGCGATTCAATGGGACCGTCACACATTGGCACCAGGACTCTGTAGCTTTCCCCTGGTTTCTGCCGCAAGTTGCCGTGAGTTGCTGGGTTGCCCTTGACGACGCCACGGTTGAGAACGGCTGCATGACTGTGATTCCGGGTAGCCATAAATGGGGCCCGGTTGCCGAGGAATACCAAGACACGTTCCTGAACTCAGGCAAGTTTGCAGAGCCTGTGCCGGTGGAGATTAAGGCTGGTGAGTGCATGTTCCACCACGGCCTTAACTGGCATCGCACCGGCGCTAATAGCACTCCCAACCGCCGGCGCGGCCTGGCGCTTCACTATATTCAGTCCGAGACGATGTATCTACCCCTTGAGGATGAAGATGAGGGGGCACGTTATTATAGAGAAGCCGGTAAGCCAAAGGGCGAGTTCCGGTTTAAGCTTATCAGGGGCAAAGAGTTTGATGGGCGCGTGTGATTTCTACACTTGATTATTTTTATTAACTACGTGTAATACTTGAATCTCGAGTACAGCGACGATAATGACGTGTTCATGACTAGAGACTCTGAAGAGGAAGTTTAGTTGTGGAGAGGCAATAATATACACATATTTGCGTGCCCCTTCCCTCGGGATTAGACCTGGGCCAATCTTTGGGAAGTGCACCCGAAGTTACACTGGTAAGATCGGGTCAGCCGAATAACGTGTTCCTCCCCAAAGGACCGTCGGCGAATTCCTCCAATGGGGTGGCCGAAGGTTAGACACCGCCAGACTGGCCAACAATTCTAGGTAAATTATCGGGCCAAACTAAGATCTTGTGGAAGCTCGAGAAAAGTAAAGAGGCGGACTAGTGCATTTAGAACTTTTTGTAACATCTGCACTGTCGAATTAAAGCCCTCTCTGAGATCGATTTCCCTCGAAATGGAAGGCATATAGCCGCGCCCTGCACATGTGGAACTTGAACCGAACTACTTTCTCTTGCCTGGCGGACAGATCAGACTCTCCCTGCCAGGCCACCACAACATGCGCAGATCTATCCACCCCCGCCTCCAAGAATCACCTTTAGTGCCGATTACATGACGCGATCGAGGCGAGGGTTGGCACTGATTCCCGGGATGCGCCCACGCTTTGCCAGGGGGCGGCCATCAATCTCATGGATATCTGATGAGAATGGGTTTGGCTTCGCAGCTGCAATGTAACTGCCGACGCCGAAGGAATCGACGGGTGCCTTGCTCTCCACGAACTTACGAATTCGGTCAGCAGTGAATCCACCACTAACCATTATCTCGACGTGTCGGAATCCTGCCTGATCTAGCCGTGCCCTGACCTCCTTGACCAGATCGGGCGTAACCCCACCTCTCTCCGGTGGTGTGTCTAGCCGGATGCCTCTAAGCTTTTCTCGGAGGCTGCGAGCAACGTTGAGGGCCTCCTCGGCTTCGTCTTTGAATGTATCTACAAGTGCGACACGTGGCACCTCTTGGGGCATATGTCTGTCGAAGGCCTCCATCGCCGCGGTGATGTCTCCCATTACCAGATTGAGTTGGTGGGGCATATTACCAGCGGGCGTAACGCCAGCTAGCCGAGCCCCCTGGATAGTGGAGCAAGATATACAGCCACCCTTGACACTGGCGTAGTCCATCTCTGCAGCGACGTTGGGGTGCACGTTCCGGGCGCCTAGTGCGACTACCGGGGTGTCACCAGCGGCGTCGACGCACTCGCGGGCTGCGGTTGCCCATCCGGTGGAGTGTGCCAGGATGCCGCAAATAGCGGTCTCGTACAGACCTAGTGCCCCGTATGGTGCCTTGACTCTCAACACGACTTCACCGACATCGATGGACTCGCCTTCTTCCAGAGTCCAGACCTCACTGCCAGTCTCTGGCAATATCCTGCTCAGCAGCGTCCGGGCCTCGTCTACCCCACATACGACACCGCCCTTTTCGGCTGCAAACTCCATAGTGACGATTGGGTTGATGCCCTCATTTCTGAGTATGGTGAGAGTGCGCTGCAAGTACACGTCGGCCGTGTCACCAACTAGCACAGGCCGTCGAATCTCGAAGTCGCCGTTTGCCATTTCGTTCCACCTTTGAAGTACACGGCACCTACAGGCTCTGAGACCTGGGTGCACCTAAGGTTCCAGTCGTTTAAAGAGAGGCCGATGCACGTTTCGTTTTCTGACATCGACCATCGTCACTCGACAAAGTATGTTACTCGGCGCATGCTTAAACATCAAGGCAGAGGGCACGTGTAGTTGGTAGTCCTGAACTCTTAGCAGCCTCACATGTCGATATGGTCGGGAACCTCGTATAGGCTAAAGTAGTGGTGGTCGATGCGGTCGTGGAGAGCGGCAACGATTCGTATGCGGAGGGCGTCTAGTGGATAGCCTAGTGGACGGAGATTATGATCCCCACCGACTCGTCAAAGGCTGAGGTATTCTTGTGCCAGTGGCCGGAGAATACGGCCTCGACGCGATGGTAGTGTAGTAATTCCAGCAGTGGGAGACGCTGTAAGCTGGGTATTGCCTCCGGACTGGAGTGCTTCGAAGGGTGGGTGATGTATGAACAGCATCGTACGCGAGGTGCCGCGCCTACTAGCCGTGGCACAGTCTGCCTGGATGAAGTCCAACAACTTCTCCTGTGCGTCGGGCTCATTGGAAGGGTTAAATGCGACTCCAGTGTTGGGTACTACGAAGTGGGTGTACTAGTGGTCGAGGGCGGCGTGGTACTGACATCGTAATGGCAGGGCGCAAATTGGAGGGGGACGTCGTCGCGCAGAATACCGTTGATGTACAGTGATTAATTTACATGAGCCTCGTTTTGCGGATTCTGGACCAGGTTGCCAGTGACCATCACGAAGACGAGTCCAAGGTGGTTAGTGACCAAGATGGCTTGTTTGTAACCTTTGGTCTCGTATATAAATCCACCAAAGGTAGATGACGGGTCTCTTTGCTTGCTTATTGAAGTGAATAGGCCGAAGTGTGGGCCGGGCATTTCCATGAAGCAAAATTACACCATGGACCTCCAGATAGGAGATGGACACAGGACAAAATTGTTTGACCGGGCCCAGGCCGTATCCTATCATCGAACGATGATCACAGAAATTAAGGACACATCCGAGTCTAGCCGAAAAACGATCCTCGACGGTGGGATGCGTGTGCTCACAAATGTCATACCCCATTCACGTTCCGTGAGCGTGAGCATCTTTGCGGGCGTTGGGTCTAGATATGAGCAGGCGGAGAGGGCCGGCATATCCCACATGGTAGAGCACTTGCTGTTCAAAGGAACCGAGCGTCGGCCCGCTCCGGAATTGATTAGCAGTGCCATTGAGGGTGTGGGCGGCTCGATGAACGCTGGCACCGAGCAGGAACTGACGGTTTACTGGTGCAAGGTCGCAGGGGAATACATGGGCGACGCGCTGGATCTACTGTTCGACATTGTGCGCAACTCACTTGTGGATCCGGAAGAACTGAAGAGCGAGCGGCTCGTGGTTGTCGAAGAATTGAATATGATCAACGACTTTCCAAATCAGAAAGTCGAGGCTATCATCGACGAGATGTTGTGGCCTGACCACCCTCTTGGCCGCGACATTGGAGGGACGAGAGATTCAGTCATGGCCATGACCCGAGAGACCGTAATTGGCCACGTCGAGCAGTACTACTCCCCGACCAACATGGTCGTCAGTGTAGCCGGTAACGTGGATCACGACGAGGTTGTCGACCAAGTGGCGGCTTTGTGCGGTGGCTGGGGGGCGTTAGATGCTCCGGGTTGGAAACCATTCACCGATGAGCAGGCTGCGCCGCGGTTCCGGATGGAGACACGCAAGACCGAGCAGTCACACCTGGCCATCGCGTTCCCCGGCGTATCGAGGACACATCTGGACCGTTATGCTGTCGATTTGCTGAGTGTGGTGCTCGGCGAAGGGATGAGCAGCCGTCTGTTCGTCGAGGTGCGCGAGAAGCGTGGACTGGCCTACGACATACATAGTACAACGGGCCACTTCCAGGATTGTGGAGTGTTTTCCATAGGCGCTGGGGTGGATTCGAAGCGTGTCTATGAGGCGGTGGAAGTCATTTTGGCCGAGATAGCGCGATTGCGAGATGGTGTCCCAGAGGAGGAGCTTGAGAAGGCGAAGCGTCTGAGCACTGGGACGATGTTACTTCAGATGGAGGACACGAGGGCCGTTTCGAGTTGGATGGGTGGCCAGGAACTTCTGCTGGACAAAGTTCTGGAAATCGACGAGGTGGTCGAGAACATCAAGTCGGTAACGACCAATGATCTCTATCGGGTTTCAGGAGAGTTGCTGATCACTGAAAAACTAAATATGGCCGTCGTAGGGCCATCGCGCGGCGAGGCACGTTTCCAGAGGCTGCTGAAGTTATAGGAAGACTGTAAATAGCCACTACCACATCAACATTTCATATATCTAAATAAATGGTGGCCATATGGCGGACATACCGCGTGAGAAGCTCGATGTTTGGTGAGATTATCCGATCCGGATGGTAGGTGTTCCAGGCACTTTGACCAACTCCATGCGTCTGAACTTGTCGTGTGCCGTCTTAACTCGTACTAGGTAAGGCTCTAGGATTCCTGGTTTTGTGTATTACCCCGTTATTAAATTACTAGTCTTACATGCGGGTCCTACCATGTGCTGGCGACACCATCGTCAAGCTCTATTTCTAGTGAAGCGATGACGCGGGCTAGCATAGAGTAGTAGCCGACGATCACGATCAACTCAATCGTGCCGGCTGGGCCGAGCAGGTGCTCGACCGCTTGATGGGTGAGGTCGCTAAGGGCAGTGCCTCGGATCAATTCCTTCGCGGCTTGGACGAAAACACCCTCCTTGGGCGGTAGGCCCATTGGTGCCTTCCCACTACGGATGGCCTCAATGACCTCTTCCCGTACCCCTGCCTCCTTGGCCACTGGTTCGTGGTGGGCCCACTCGTATTCGGCCCCTAGTTCTCGGGCCGTTGCCAGGATCGCTGTTTCACGAACCGCCGGATCGAGCGCCGAATTATAGCGAATGTACTCGCCTAGGTCTGCCACTGCACTGGCGGTGTCAGGGCTGTTCAGGAGGGCGCGAAAGACGTTGAGGGCTCTGCCCCGAGTCCCTGCGATCTTGTCAAAAATCTGCTGGCCGTTTTCGGACAGATCCTCTCTCGACTTCAGAGATACTTTTGCCATCGTGGTTCCTCTCAAGATAGTGTGTGTAGGATGGGTACACAACAGGGATGAGACTTTTCTGGACTCCTCGTGTAGGGGCGGTTAGCCGAAGTGGTCCCATCCTCCGTGACCGACTGTGATCTCGGTGTCGTTGGTGTCAAGGCCCCTGACTCCCTTGCCCTGGCGTATTTGTCCTATAGGAGTAACTCGCACGTTAAGGGTTTTTGCAACTAGTTGGACAACCTCGACCGGAGCGGTGAAGGCCAATTCATAGTCCTCGCCGCCTGACAGGGCCAGTGTTAGCCAGTCGTCGGGGAATACGCTCTTCAGGCTATTTGTGACTGGGATACTGTTGGCTCGCAGGTCGGCGCCGACGCCACTAGCTGCGCATAATTTGCCCAGATCGGCGATCAGACCGTCGCTAATGTCAATGGCGGTTACCACAGCGAGATCTCTTAGTGCCCGACCCTCTCGCACCCGGGGAGTCGGTTGATTGTAAGCATCTTGCAGACATGTTTTGGCCTCGCAGTCCAAGGCGATATTATCTCTGAGTGTCTGAAGTCCACCCGCGGACATTCCGAGGTTTCCGGTGACCGCGATAACGTCGCCTGGTCGTGCCGAATCGCGGGTGAGAAGTGATCCGTCGCCCTCCATTCTACCCGTCATGGTTACCGTAATGAAGAACGTGGGGGAGCGCACGAGATCCCCTCCTACCACGGTCCCGCCATTGGCGGTGCAAGCGGTAGCCATGCCACGGTACATTTCTACCAGACGCTCGACAGGCAGGTCGCCTTGCAAACCGAGATTGACAACGGCATACATAGGTGTGCAGCCCATGGCGGCGATGTCGCTCTGGTTCGTCGCTATGGCCTTCCAGCCCAAGGCCTCCCATCCGGTCCAGTCTAGAGAGAAGTGTATCTCTTCGACCATTGTGTCTGTGGTGAGGACCGTAGTATCGCCGGAGCCTCGCCATGCGGCCGCATCATCGCCGATTGAGAGCATGAGTTGGCCCTGCCCCATTGGAGAGCACTGTGTGCCCAATGCGTCAGCGAGTAATTTGATGAGATGAAACTCACCCAGATCCTCAACACGCATCTCAGGTGGAATCATGATGACGCATCAGACAGCCTTAAATTCGGCGTTATATTTGACTCTATCAATATGGCGTTGCCGGTGTTGGGCACTGTTTCGAGTTACGACGGTGAGGACACCCACCGAGGATAATTGAGTCACGACTGCCACATTGGCAAGTCGAATTGCCAACTATGATCGGATACTGCGGCAAAACGACTACAACTACTGTTGCCCCGACATGGTACCATATGCTATATTCAGTGCCTGTTTTTGAGTGGTCGAGCGAATAATGAAACGAGGGGTCTAAGCATACCTAAAGAATATCGGACAAACGCACAGATACGCATCCACGAAGTGAGGCTGGTGGATGAGGATGGCAAGCAACTTGGAGTGATGCCGACGCGTTCGGCCATTGACCTGGCCGAAGAAAGAGGCTTGGACCTTGTTGAAGTTGCGCCCGCGACCCGCCCGCCTGTGTGCCGGATCATGGACTATGGGAAGTTCAAGTACGAGGCCACCCGGCGTGAGCGAGATGCTCGCAAGGAGAACAAGTCTCGCGGCGCTAACAACGAGTTGCGGGAGGTCAGATTTAAGACCCGTATCGGGGTCCACGACCGCAACGCCAAGACCCGACTGGTGAAACGCCTCTTGGATCAAGGAGCGAAAGTAAAGGTAAGCGTCATGTTTCGGGGTAGGGAGATAACCCATCCCGATGTCGGAATGAAATTGCTAAAGCTTGTTGCTGAGGATCTGAAGGAAGACGCACGAATGGAGAAGACCCCATCCTTCGAGGGACGTTTTCTCACCATGACATTGACTCCCAACGCGACTGTGAAGAAGAAGGAGCCGACCGTTGCCGAAGCTTAAGACACACAAGGGTGCCGCAGCCAGGTTCCGAGTAACTGGGACGGGTAAACTCCGCCGGATGAAGCGTCATCAGAGCCACCTCCGTCGTAAGAAGCCTAAGAGTGTCAGGCGGCTTTATAAGAAGGTGTTGGAAGTGAGCAAGGGCACAGAGGGCCAGATCAAGCGATTGTTGCCCTATGGCGCTCCCAAATAATTCTGAATACACTCAGGGATTCCACTGACGATTAGGAGACGGACGTGACTAGAGTTGCAACAGGAACTGTCCGGAGACGGCGCCACAAGAAGCTCTTGAAGCAGACCAGGGGCCATAAGGGGGTCAGGCGCACGTTGTTCAGGCGCGCCCACGAATCTTTGATCCACGCTTTGCAGTACTCATACGCACATCGCAAGAAGAAGAAGGGCGATATGAGGCGCCTCTGGAACATCCGCATTAATGCGGGTGCTCGAGCCAACGGTCTCACCTACAGCAAGCTCGTCCATGGGCTTAAGTTGGGTGGTATTGAGGTTGATCGAAAGATGCTAGCGGACTTGGCTGTTCGGGACCCCAATGTCTTCGCACAGTTGGTGAACCAGGCCAGAGAGCATCTCGAAGCAGCTGCCTGATACCACGTCGACCATATTGAAATCACCTTGAGCGACTTGCCTCTGCCTGTCGACTCTCTCTGTTACAGTCCCTGGACCACATCTGGGCTTGATCGCTGTGAGTGCTTTAGTGTACTTGACAGACAAGGACAGACGCTTGTGTAGGCCTACTGTCCTTCGACCTCATCCTTTAGTGTGTCAGGACCCTCTTTTTTTGCAGAAGAAAAGGGAGCAACATGTATCACAGCACTCCAAGCGATACATGGCAAAGTAGGTGAGGCTTGTTGGAATGCCCCTAACGGTCCAAACACGGTGTGGACAGCGTCTGAGGCTCGGATTTTTAGCATCCCACGGTGGTAGCAACATGCAGGCCATCGTCGATGCGTGTCGCGATGGTCGTCTGGCCGCTGAGCCGGCAGTCGTGATCAGCAACAACTCCGACTCTAATACTCTGGCACGTGCGAGGCGCGAGGGTCTGCCCGCCTACCATCTTAGCGGCAAAACACACCCCGGTCCGGAAGACCTCGACGCAGCCATCTTGGATGTGTTCCAAAGATACGGCGTAAATCTAGTAATTCTGGCCGGGTACATGCGACTACTTGGTTCCAAGACGCTATCTGCCTATCACGATAGGGTCCTGAATATACATCCAGCTCTGCTGCCGCGCTTCGGAGGTAAGGGGTTCTACGGTGCTGCTGTCCATGAGGCAGTGCTCGCCGCGGGTGATCGCGTGACTGGGGCTACGGTCCACATCGTTGACGAGCAGTTCGACAATGGCCTCATCCTAGCACAAGTTAATGTACCTGTAGAGGCCGACGACTCTGCGGAGTCGCTGGCCGCTCGGGTATTGGTACAGGAGCATTTGTTATTTGTCGAGACATTGCAACGGATCGAAACTGGCGACCTAGAACTGCCCTAACAGTGAGCATTTTTCGCTGTCTTGAGGTAGACAGGGTGCGTCGTACTGCCAATGGGTGCGGATCTGGCTGAGCCAGGTAGTCGCGGGGAACTGTGATCAGGGGAAATGGGATGGCTAGTCACGCGGGCTTTTACTCTATTTAGGCGTACATTTCGCGTAGGCGGCGGCTCGCCTCGACCTCGTTTGTCAACTTGGCGTACGCTTCATCTAGAGGGGCGTACGCCTTCTTGCCGGGCGAGAATCCGCAGTCTGGGTTCAGACTGATCCGTTCTGGCTCAACATATTTCATGGCCTTCTCTACGCGTGCCACGATTTGCTCCGGCGTATCAATCTCTGAGAATCGGCACTCTACAGACCCTAATCCTATGAGTGAATCAGACGGCAATTCTTTGAGAATTGCCACATCGCCGGCGGCAGGGATCGAGAACTCCATCACGTACTGATCGACCTTTATCTTCTTCAGAGTCTTGATGATGGGTTCGTAGCCTCCCTCGGCGCCCCAGCCGTCGCGTCCCCAGTTACGTCTGCACAAATGCATTGCCAGGCGAACATCATCTATACCGTGGATGACCTCATTGATCTTGGCCGCAGCCAGGTCCATCTCATACTGGGGGTTGTCGAACTCTGCCCGTGTCTTCGGATCGACGAGAACGCATAGATGCGGCTCGTCGATCTGGACCACCGATACACCCGTGGCCTGCAGCATGACTAGCTCGTCGTGGAGTATCGGCACAAGCGCCTCGATGAACGCGTCGCGTGTTTGATAGGCCTTCGAAGACCACTCCTTTTCCCATAGTCTCACGCCCAGCAAGTAGGGTGATGGCAGGCAAATCTTGGTCATCCGGTCTGTAGCAGTCACGAGAAAGCGAGCTTCGTTGGCCACCAATCCCGGTCGGACCACCTGCAACGGCTCCGTCACAGTAATTCCCCATCGATGAGGGTTTATTCGATGGTCCGGGGAGAAGCCATTTGCCACATCTGCGATGATGTGGGTATAGGCATGGCGGCGCCACTCGCCATCACTCACCTGGTCTAGCCCGGCTGTCTCTTGGAGAGCGATTGCATAGCGAACAGCTGCGTTCATCTGGGACGATCTCGAGGCGTCTGCCGACTCTTTGCCAGGGTCGTTCGGTAGCATGTCCACCACTGCCTGCGGGCGCGGCAGGCTCCCGACGACCCCCGAAGCGAATGGAATATCTTTTAGGACGGTTGTAGTCATGGCACTATTTTTTGATAATCGGCCAAGTTCGGGATCCTATTTTCCACAATGGTCAGAATAGGATAAGGGGAGTTTTATTGTACCGACAGTCTCTCGCCTATTTGGGCTCGTGTTGGCAGGCTGGAGCTTCCCTTAGCCTCCACCGAATAACTGGCCACACAACTTGCGAAGGTGGCGGACTTCACGGGGTCGCTTGTCTGTAAGAGCATTAGAGCAAAAGCTGCGGCAAATACATCGCCAGCTCCAGTTGGATCCACCTCTTGTGCAGGGAATGGTGGGATCGTGTGCCAACGGCCCTCAGTGTGAAGTCGAGCACCTTGTGAGCCCTTCGTGACGATTAGTACTGGCACAATCTCTGCCCACTGCGACACCTGGTTATCGTCGATGATGTCGTCCACGGACACCACTGCGGAGTCGAGGTAGGGCAAAACTGCAAGGCCTGGCCATTTACA
>CAYLLU010000052.1:0-4073 GCA_964384845.1 uncultured Dehalococcoidia bacterium | reverse complement strand
GTCGGGCGAGATCGACGCTTACTTCGCCTACCACGGGGCCTAGCAGTACCGACCGGGCCCCATGCCAATCCCGCGGTACGTCGGAGAGCGACAAGGGCGTCGCAATACCGTCGACGTGTTGAGTGCGCCCGCTCGGCCCGTATTCGTTGCGAAACGCCGTACTGCAAGCAGCTTCTACGACGTGGGTATTTGTGTCTGGAAGGGAGCTAATCAGGTCAGGGCCGGCACTTGTCACGATAGCGGGTACAAGACCGAGTGCCCGAACTGTGAGGGCGCCATATGTGACGGTGCCACCCGTTGTGAACCCGGTGCCAAGCCGGTCGCGGGTCATATGACCAATGATTAGGAGATCTATGGGGACCAAGGGGATTTCTTAGGAATGAACGGATTTCACTGATCAACGGGTTCAATTATTACGCGTCTCTCGTCGCCTATGCCCGTGCTTATGGTACTGACGTCTGGGTAGTCCGCCAGAGCCATATGTACTATGCGCCGTTCGTTGGGGGGCATCGGCTCCAGTGGTGCTTCACGCCCGTTGGATGCAACTCGGCGTGCGACCCGTTGGGCAAGGGAACGAAGAGTTTCGTGACGTCGCTCTTGGTACCCTGCCACATCGATGAACATATTCACCCTCTCCCCGAGCCTCCGGCTCGCCATAAAGCTGACCAGGAATTGGAGGGAACGCAGGGTTTCACCTCTGCGACCTATGAGTAGACCAGAGTCGTCGCCGTCGATATCAAAAACGGGGCCCCCGATATCTTCACGCTCTGCATGGACGAGCGTTATGGAGGCGGACACATCCATCAACTTTATCAGACTTTGCAGTATGTCGGTGGTGACCACGACCACGTCGGGAGGCTTGTCCAACACCTTAACCCGGACCTTAGCAGGCTCTCCACCCATTCCGAGGATGCTGGGTTTGCCCTTGCTAACGACGTCTATTTCGACGTCCGGACGTTCGACGTCTAGTTCCTTTAGGGCGATCTCGATTGCTTCTTCGGGCGTTTTTGCGGTTGTTTCGATCATCCTCACTAGGTTGTTCCTCCTGGGACGGGCTGGAAAGTGCGGGAGTAGGTGCCTGTTCACTATTGGTCTCATCAGGCTTCGCAGGGGTGCGTCCGAAGGTGCGAAGTGTGGTGATCGGTTCCCAGCCTGTTATAAACCCTTGGATTACTATACCTACCACGTTGGACACAATCCAGTACAGGGCCAAGCCGCTCTCGAAATTCAAGGTGAAGAAGCCGAACATCAGGGGCATTAACCAGAGCATCATCTTGTTGGTCGATGCCTGTTGGGCGGTCATCGACGGCATGGTCGTCATTTTTTGCATTAGCCACATCGACGCTCCCACAAGTATGGGTAGCAAGAAGGGAGCGGGGTTTGCGCTCGAGTGGTTGGCTAGGTCCATTGACAGGAATTGACCGTTCAGCGGTACCGCTTGGTGGACCTGTGGTAGCCAGGAATAGAGATGAGCCGATAGATCGGCTAGTCGCTCCGGTGTTGACGGAAGCGTGCCTCTCAGAGCCCAGAACAGGCCGAAAAAAATCGGCATTTGCAATACCAGAGGACCGATACACCCTATTGGATTCACACCGTTCTCTTTGTAGAGCTTCATGGTCTCTTGCGACAGTCGAGGCCGATCGCCTTTGTACTTGTCTTGGATCTCCTTCATCTTCGGCTGCAACGCCGACATCATCTTCATGGACCGGCTCTGCTTCACAGAAAGTGGGAACATTGCCCCGCGAACCAGCACAGTGAACACAATGATCGCCAGACCGAAATTGGAAAAGAATACTGAGTACAACAGTACAAGACTGTTGATCATAGGCCTGATAATGAGCCCGTTCCAGAGTTCGCCGATCAGCTCCAAATCTGTCTTTCCTCTTGTGCCGATACTATCCCAAACCCCGTGTGGCTTACGATTTCGCGGGTGGTCCGGTCTAACATACCTTTGTCACATCCAATGGGACCGAGTCTTCGCTATCTGTAAAGTGGACCCATGTTTCATCAGGATTGCCGTTACTCTTGACGTTTAGGGCGCGTATGGAGTGATCGTCTGCTGCAACGTAGATCGTGTTCCCATTCGTCGTCAGCGATGCGCGTAAGTCTTGCTCAATATTGCACAGCCGCTCATCCTGCCCGCCGGCCAGTCTTACCAGCCGGACACGTCCGTCCTTGGAAGGCACTGCCAGTCGGTCGCCTATTACCGCAGGTGAGCCTATGATCGGACCATCTGAGGCCAGAGTCCACATCAGGTTTCCAGTCTGGGCGTCCAGCGCATAGACGTTACCGTCCAGCGATGGGGCGTAAACTGCACCGTCGTGGTAGACGGCCCCGCCCCAGAACCACTTGTCGGCGCCTTCGAATCTCCAAACAGCGCGTCCCGTCGCCACGTCGAGGGCGAAGAACACGCTGTCAAAGGATCCTACGTACACCTTTTCATCGGCAACCACGGGTTTCCCCGTGACTGCACCCCCGGCAGGGAATTGCCAGAGTTCCTTGCCATCGGCCATACTCACCGCGTAAATGTTGTGGTCCATAGACCCGAAATATGCGACGCCGTCTACCACAGCGGCGGTCGTCCAAATGCGGTTGTCAGTAGGGAACGTCCATTTCAGTAATCCTGACTCGATGTCGTAGGCGTACATATTGTGGTCTGACGAGCCGATAAGCACCAGGCCTTCGGCGACGGCCGGGCCTCCGGCGATCTTAATTTCCTCATTAGATGATCCCACCCCTTGGTCCCATATCTCGTCTCCGTCCAGCGTCAAAGCATATAGCATGCCGTCATAGCTAGCGAAGTAGACAGCGTCTTCTGAAATCGCTGGGGCGCCATATATTGCCCGTCCATTCTCGTCCTCACCCCGTAGACGGAGTCGGAAGCTCCAAAGCAGCTCACCGGTTGCGGTGTCCAAAGCGCGGAAGTCTCCGTCCTGGGTGCCGATAAACAGCGTGTCGTTCTTGACCACGCCCGAGGGCCAGCCCTGTGCGTCCCCGACTCGGGCGCAGCCAACAAGAACTAACAGCGACAGAATCAGCAGCGCCATGATCTGAAAGAACGGGGAGCGAAATGAAACTCTTATCGTTTTCCTCGTAGTGTTGTCATAGAGGGAATCCGGGCTGTGCACGTACAATTAGGGTGGGGGTGACAGAGTTGATGGGTGCATAGACGGTAGTAACTAGGGGACAGGGTCATACCCCCGCGTGCCCATTGGACGGCATCGGCTCAATCGTCGTAGGCCGATCCATGTTCCTCTGATCACGCCGTGTCTCTTAATCGCCTCACAGGTATAGTTTGAACACGTTGGTGTGTGGCGACAGTAGCCTCGTAGGTACGGTGAAACACTCATCTGATAAAGTCGTATGGTTCCCAAGGCCAGTCTTCTAATCATTCTGCAGGTCGCTGGACGTAGCGTCTCGTTGAGACTCCGTAATCTTTGCCCGCTCAGACAACCTTTTCAGTGATCTACACAGGCTGTGGAAGCCCACAGAGGCCGCTCCCTGGCGGGGCACCAGGACTATGTCAAAGCCCTCGCGAATAGGAATCTGCAGCACAGCTTCTCTCAGTCGTCTCTTCAATCTGTTCCTTATAACGGCGTTCCCATTCCGTTTCCCTACCGAGAAGCCGATACGGCTGACTTCTAGGGTGTTACGGTGCACGCCGAGTACTAGTAGGCGGTCGGACCAACTACGACCTCGTGTCCTTACTGCTGAGAAGTCCTTGGAGCGGGTGAGACGATACTCCTTGCTCATGAGATGGCTAGCCGTGATATCCCAGACCAACGAGGGGTACAACAGCGGTTAGACAGTCAGCCGTGACCGTCCCTTGAACATGCGCCGTTTCAAGGCCTTGCGTCCGCCGCGGTTAGACATACGTGACCTGAATCCGTGGACCCTGGCCCGGTGCCGTTTTTTTGGTTGGAATGTTCGTTTTGGCATGATGTCATTTACAGCATAAGATTATACCTGTCATCAGGAACAAGTGTCAATTTAAAATGCGCTATAATTGGCCTTGAATTAGAGGTGTGATTCGACTGGTATGAGGTCCTAAAGAGAGTGCGCAGGGACGCATT
>CAYLLU010000051.1:0-15147 GCA_964384845.1 uncultured Dehalococcoidia bacterium | reverse complement strand
GGGAGCAGTTCTCTATCCCACACTGTGACCATTGTTACGTACACTTACAAGTTCACGCATCAGATCATGGTAATTATTGTAAATTTTATTACTGCTGAAGAACGAAACGTCTTCACAAATCTCTGTTGCGCCCTGATTTAGAATGCGGTCTCCCCATCCATTCTAGGTAATGACAATCTTGTTCGTATATTCAGATGCTTTTCAGATCCAGATATCTTACTGATTCCTGTTCTTACAGATTCTTACAGATAAAAGGATTTGCATTTGAGTTCGCGATATGAAGGTCCGGCAAGTCGGTGTTTCGGAAGCTATAAATCTGAGGGCTATGTTTACTAGAGGATCTTCTGAGGCCGAACACCTAAGAATTAGCCTTGTAGTTCTCGGCGGACATGGAGAGTGCGTTGGATGGTGGTAACGGTAGATAGTACGACGATAATCGCTAGTGTCGAAGGAATCGCTGCGGACCACCACTGTCCTGCCACTAGGCCTGTCGCAAGTAGTACCACTCGCTCCACCCTAGTAAGGATCCCCATCTCGCAATCGATTTCCATCCCACTCGCTCGTGCTCTCACATAACTGACCATGAACGATGTCACCAGGGCAGCAAAGGTCAACAATCCACCCATGTCGTCTGATTCGCGTAGAAAGTACGCCAGCATCCCCACTAGTACAGCCGCTTCCGAAATTCGGTCCGCCACTGAATCTAATAGTCCGCCAAACTTTGAGACGCGGCCCGTTGCCCGCGCTACCGAGCCATCGAACATGTCAAGCCCAGACGCCACTAGCAGCGTAATTCCTCCCCACAAAAGAAGGCTCTGGCTGACCAAGAGTCCGGCAGTCACTGCGCCTGCCAGTCCAATCAGTGTGATGGTGTTGGGGGAGAGGCCCAGCCAGATCAGTAGTCTAGTACCAGGGATCTCGATATAGGATGAGAGTGCTTTTCTGGCGTCGGCCCTATTCATTGGTCACCGCCTGAATCTACTTGCGACCGTGTCGCGTCGGCGTTTAGGTGGAGCCGGTAGAGGTCTATCACCTGCCCTGCGACCTGCTCCCAACGGTACTTATCAACTGTCTTGCGTCCATTGGCGGCCATATCGTGCCGCAGTTCCGGATCTTTGAGAAGTGTCACTATAGCATTGGCCAAGGCCTCGTCGTCTTTGGGAGGGACGAGAAAGCCTTCTTGGCCGTGGGTAAGTACCGAGGAATATCCCTCAATTGATGTGGCTACAACAGGCTTGCCTGCGGCCATTGCCTCCAAAAGCACGATGCCGAAGCTCTCCCTGCCGGTAGCGGGCGAGCAATAGATGTCAGCTGATTTATAGTATTTCGCCTTGTCCTCCTCCGACACGTCGCCTACGAACACCACGTCTTGTAAGTTGCGCTCACTCATTATTCTATAGGAATCTTGGTCGGGCTTGCCGGACCCGACCACTAGCAGTCTCAGATTTGGCCAGTCCCATTTCAGGCGACTGTAGGCTCCCAGCATGTATTTCAGGCCTTTGCGCTTTTCGAGTCGGGCTAGAAACAGCAGGTTGATCATCCCGTCTTTCAGATGGGGGAACGGGACGACTTTGTCACTGAAGGCGTCGACGTTTATACCATTGGGGATGATCCGATAATCTCCCGGGAAGTGAGAGCTGATGAAATTGTGGGCGGGTTTTGATACTGCTATCAGGCCATGTAGACGACGGAAATATGGCATCGCCAACTTGTTGCCTCCAATCCCGTAGAGGCGAGTGCCACGGTAACTGTGGAAAGTTGCGATGTTGACCGAGTCCGAGTATCTAGCCATATATAGTGGGACGAAGCCCGAGAAGGGCTCGTGCAGATGTACGATATCGAAGACTTCATCTCGAAGGAGCTTCTGGATGCGAGGGCGCAGCCAGACTGAGAGCGAAACCCGTGCAATCGATCCTGCAGCGGGAACAGGGACTGGCTTACCCATCGGGATGAAGTTCGGTTCAACGATGCTCTCGGACTTACTGTAAGGCGCAACGATTTTTACCATGTGCCCCCTGTTTCCGAATTGTGCGACGAGATTGCGGATGTGCTCGTTGGCACCCCCTCGGAAGGCGTAATCGTACGCGGAGACCAAGGCGATCTTTAAGGGGCGTTCCACGTGTGCAGTGTGTGATGCTAACAGTGCTAGGTCTCAAAGAAACCTTGCACCACCAGCGGATCCCTCTCTGGTCGGAGTCGTCGTCGCAGATGATACCCGAACCGTGACGAATTGTAGCATCTGTGTGCCATTGCAAGGAAATGACTAGAACTATATTATTGTCAACCGTCGCCATACCCAGGTGGATACTGCTATCAGGGCTGCGCCGTATACGAGACCCGCTGACACATCGCTCAGCCAGTGAACCCCCAGGTATATGCGGGAAATTCCCGTAAGGATCAATACGAAAGCGATGATGACTTGAGCCAGACGAATTTTCCAACCAGAGTGCCTTGAGGCCAATAGCAGGTACAGGCCGCCTAGTAGCAACATGTAGAACATGACGTGGCCGCTGGGGAACGAGTAGCTGTCGCTGATGTCCATTACTCTGACCAATTCATCTGAAGGACGCGGACGGGCGATCACAGCTTTCAGCAATACGCGGACCAGCACCCCTACTGTGGCGATCATCATCAAGAAACCGGCAGAACGGGTGCCGCGTAGGAAAAAAGTTACGAGGACCGCGCAGAAGAGAGCTACAAGTGCACCATATGAGGTTCCTGCAGCCGAGACGGTCTTCATGAAGGTGTCGAGCCAGTCTGAACTGAGTGCCTGCACCCATGTGGACACAGCCAGATCTCCAGGAAATCTTGTGTAGCTGGAGCCCAGTATCCCGTAGAGCGCCAAGAGTGCCAGAGTGCTCCCGATGAGGACTAGTGCGCGTAGATTGAGAGACACCTTGATGTTAGCAGGCCTAGACCTGCGGGGTACTGCGGAGTACGTGTCCATATGAGCTTCACGAACGTCGGCGTTGTTAGACGATGGCGCTGGTGGACGTCTGGTCATGAGCAAAGATTCCGATTTGAGCGGGTCTTTACACGGTTAATGACCATCAAGCTTGGGGGAAAACTGATTATCTGCAAAATTACCATTACTACACCGACCGGCTGGCCCAACGCTGCGGTGTTTCGGTCCAGGGCAAGTAGCCATGTCGCCGGACATCCCGGCACACCCATGATGAAACCTAGATATCCCATACCGTTGGCCTCCGGCTCACGGGCCTTACAAGTTGGAGAAGCACTCCCGCCGGTCATTTCATCCCCTCTGCCATTAACTAACTAACCAACAGAAATAACGGAAAGGAGAGTAAATTTATATGTTTATATAGACTGATACTCTTACACGCTCGCCAAAAGTCCTATGCTACTTTGACCATCACTCGTTGAGCAGCCTGTTGGCCTCTGTTCCTTAAATAGGTTGGCCCTCGTGATCTACGACTATGGTGGGCAGTTCTAACTCGCTCAGATCCAATGAAATGGTCTTCAAGTCTCCGACCACCACCACTATCAATCGGTCGGCCTCTATTCGATTGGAGGCGACCAAGCGCACATCATTTAGTGTTAGTGTTTCTATGTTGCCGAGGAAGTTAGTGTAGTAGTCGTCGGGTAGTCCAAATATAGCTACCTGCCCGAGCTGTTGGAGGATCTGGCCCTGGGTCTCGAACTCTGATGGGAAACCCCGTAAAATCCCCTCCTTGGCGTTCTTGAATTCTTCCTCGCTGATAGGGCGGTCTCGGCGGATGTCGGAGAACTCTTTGAGGGTTTCTACCAATGCGTCTTTGGTTACTTCTGTTTGGACGGATCCTCCTGCGATCAGAGAGGACGGGCCCTTAAGCCAGTCGATTTGGGAGTAATACCCGTAGCTGTACCCCTTATCTTGTCGTAAGTTCATCATCAGTCTCGCGGTCATCTGTGCCCCGAACACATAGTTGATGATGTGCATCGCGTAGAAGTCCGGGTCGTTACGTGGAATTGTGAGGTGGGCCGCTCGAATTACCGATTGCGGAGCGCCTGGCCGGTCTACCAGGTATAGTGTCGAAGGCTCACTCTGACCGACGGTGACCGCTGGACGCGTAGGCACGTTACCTGGGCCTGCCTTCCAGTCGGCCAAAAACTGATTTGCCTTCGCTACTACCTCGTTGCAGGATACATCCCCCACGACCACCAGTGTCGCATTTCGAGGGGTGAAGTGGAGTCCATAGTGTTTCAGAATTCTGTCGCGGGTGATTGTGGCAATCGACTCCTCAGTGCCGTTCAATGGGTGGCCATAGCCGCTGGTGTTCCCATATAACAGTGCTCTTGTAGCTCGCTGGGAAATGGCCATCGGATCTGATGACATGCGTTTCAGGTCAGCCAGTCGCTCCTTTCGCACGCGCTCCAACTCGTTAGCCGGGAAGGCAGGGTTCTTGACGACATCGGTCATAATCTCTAGGGCCGCTGACCAGTGGTCCGATAGCGTCTCCGTGGATAGAACGACGTGTTCGCGGCCGGTGTTCGTATGGAGTGCTGATCCTAGGAACTCCATCTCTTCAGAGATTTCACTGCTCGTCCGATTCGAGGTCCCTTCTACCAGCATCGCTGTGGTCATCTGGACGAGACCTGGGATTGATGTGGGGTCTCTGTCTGCCCCGGAGTGCAGTATCAGACCGATGGCCACCATTGGTAGCTCGCGCTTTTCGATGTAGAGCAGATTGACACCGTTCGCCAACTGCTCTCGGTGTGGGATTTGTGGAGTAAAGTGGCCTGGACTCCCACCTTCGGGCATTTTCGAACGATTCGGCAAGCTGGCTGAGCTATTCATACACCTCTCAGGCATGACGGTGAGACGTACTCGGTCCGATCCCATCCATTTTCTGGCCATGATAGATGCCTCCTCCGCGGTGACGGCACGGTACCGCTCAATGTCGGTATTGATCTTGCCAGGGTCACCGGTGAAGGTATTGTAATAATTGAGCTGGTCGGCTCTCCCTCCGAAGCCGCCGATCTGCTCGATCTGTTTTACGTGAAGGCTCTCGATACGGTTCATTGCGCGCTGGATCTCGTGATCGGTTGGAGGATCGGTGCGCACACGGTCCAATTCTTCCTCGATCACGGATTGTATCTCGTCGAGGGTATGTCCGGGGCTGGCAGTGGCCTGGATGTTAATCATCCCAGCGATCTCTTGTGCGTAGTTACTTATAGACACATCCCGCGCGATCTGTTTTTCGTATACCAAGGACTTGAAGAGCCGCGAACTTTTGCCGTCCGAGAGCAGCGTCGACAGTACGTCCAGTGCCGCCTCGTCTCGATGGAATGCCGCGGGACCGGGGTATGCTAGGTATAGTCTTGGCAGTTCGACCTTATCTGTGAGGTCCAGTACGACCTCCCCACGAATGGTAGAGTCCATTTGCTGGACGCGGTTAGGCACGATACCGGGGGAGATGCCCCCGAAGTAACGCTCCACCAGTTCCACCGCGGTGTCGGGGTCGATATCTCCAGCGATCGCGAGGCTGGCATTGGACGGACAGTAGTACTTGCGAAAGAACGCCTTGATGTCGTCGAGCGACGCTGCGTTCAGATCTTCTTGGGAGCCGATCACCGGCCACGAGTAGGGGTGTGGGGTTGGGTAGATCATTGGTTGTATTAGAAGGTGTGCCATACCGTAGGGGCGGTTCTCGTAGCTCTGGCGTCTCTCGTTCTTGACCACGTCGCGTTGTAGGTCCAGCCGTTCTTGGTCCAGTGCCTCCAACAAGAATCCCATGCGGTCCGACTCTAGCCAAAGCACCAATTCGAGATGTTCGGAAGGCAGAGTCTCCCAATAGTTGGTTCGGTCGGAAGTGGTCGAGCCGTTGACTGATCCGCCAGCATTCTGTATCGGGTTGAAGAATAGCTCATTATGATGCTTGGACCCCTCGAACATCACATGCTCGAAGAGGTGGGCGAAGCCTGTCCGGCCCGACTGTTCGTCCTTGGATCCGACGTGGTACCAGACGTTCACCGCAACTAGTGGCAGCGAGTGATCCTCGTGGATTATCACCTCGAGACCGTTGGATAACGTGAATTTCTTGTGAGAGATGGAAATCATGGTGCTCCAGTCAGTCGTAGGGGAATTGGGATTGAGATGAGTATATCACCAGTAGCCTGTCAGTCACTTGATTGTTGGGCAGCATCCGGACCAGTTTAGACGGTATTGAAAGAGTCTCGGGTAGTGCACTGTGGAACTATCCGATTATCTACTAATGCGTTACACATTGTGAGGGCCTAATACACGCATATCCAGATGAGGAGATTCCAAGAAGGTCTGCCCTGTGACTCGCGGACGTCGGGCGTTGGAGAGCGTAGGTTCACCAGATGGCAGTCTCCTAGGCCTGCATGTTATGATGTAGTGGTATTTTCGCGCCTGTGCGGCGCGTTTGGGCAGTGACGGTTCGTGTGGAGTATAAATGAATTCACGATGGATGCGTAACGGCTTTGTCTATCTGCTGATAGTGGTGGCCGTGATCGCCATTCTATTCACGCTATTCTCTGATGTAAGTGGCTCTCGTGAAGTGCCTATCGACGAGGTCATCTCGATGGCCAAACGAGGCCAAGTCGAGACGATAGAGGTTCACGGCGACACTCTTACAATCATTACCACAAGGCAGGAAACTCTCACTTCTCGTAAAGAGGTGGGTTCGAGTGTGGTTGAGATGTTACAGGATTCCGGGATTGACCCGGTGTCAAGCAACATGAACATCGTTGTGAAGGGCTCCAGTGGATTTGGCAGCCTGATTGGAATACTGCTCAACTTTTTGCCGCTGATCTTTTTCGGCGCGGTGCTCCTTTTCATGATGCGGCAGGCCCAGGGCAACAGTAACCAGACCTTCAGTTTTGGTCGTAGCCGAGCACGGATGCTCGTCGAAAACCAACCCAACGTTAGTTTTGCCGATGTGGCTGGGGCCGATGAGGCTAAGGAAGAGCTTGAGGAGGTTGTCGAGTTCCTCAAGTACCCCGAACGCTTTTTGACGCTTGGAGCGCGTATTCCACGTGGAGTGTTGTTGGTTGGCCCTCCAGGCACTGGTAAGACCCTATTGGCGCGGGCGGTCTCCGGCGAGGCAGGTGTTCCCTTTTTCTCAATCAGCGGTAGCGAATTCGTCGAGATGTTCGTAGGGGTTGGTGCGTCCCGGGTCAGGGACCTGTTTGACCAGGCCAAACGCAACTCGCCCTGCATTGTCTTCGTTGATGAGATCGATGCTGTGGGCAGGCATCGTGGTGCTGGACTCGGTGGTGGCCATGATGAGCGAGAGCAAACTCTTAACCAGATACTAGTTGAAATGGATGGCTTCGAAACCAGTAGCAACGTTATTGTTCTTGCGTCCACCAACCGTCCCGATATCCTCGATCCTGCTCTGTTGCGCCCGGGCAGATTTGATCGTCGGGTGACCCTTGATTTGCCTGATGTCAAAGGGCGCAAAGCCATTCTAGAGACACATTCGAAGGGCAAACCTCTCGCAGAGGATGTAGACCTGCAGAGTGTTTCGAAGTTAACGACTGGCTTTAGTGGTGCAGATCTCGCAAATCTTGTCAATGAGGCCGCCATCCTAGCAGCGCGCAAGAGTATGGTCGAAATAGGCGCCTTCGAATTCGTCGAATCGGTGGACAGAGTGATGTTGGGGCCGGTCAGACGCTCCCGAGTCTCGACCGAACATGAACAGGAGATTACCGCCTACCACGAAGCAGGACACGCGATGGTGGGCCATGTTCTGCCTCACGCCGATCCCATTGGCAAGGTGACTATCCTATCTCGTGGCGCAACTGGAGGTCATACCCGGTCCCTGCCAGAGGAGGATCGGCGGTATTGGACCCTAAATCAGTTTAAGGACATGATGGCCATGGCCATGGGGGGTAGAGTTGCTGAGCAGGTCCAGTTCGGCCAGAACGAGATTACAACTGGTGCGAGCAACGATCTGGAGAATGCTACCAACATGGCCCGCACGATGGTCACGCACTATGGCATGAGCGAGAAGTTGGGCCCGAGAACCTTCGGTAAGCGGGAAGAGTTGGTCTTTCTTGGCCGGGAGATCTCCGAACATAGAGACTACAGCGACAAAGTCGCTGAGACCATTGATGATGAGGTCTACTCTCTCATTGGCGAAGCCTATAAGCGGGCCAAGGAAGTTCTAGCGGCCAATAAGCGACAGTTTGTCGATCTGGCTAAGTATCTACTTGAACATGAGACCGCGGACGGTGCCGTGATCGAGGCGCTGTTCAGTGCGCCGTCGGCATCCGATGATGGTCCGACACCCACTGCGGACCAAGAGCCTTCTCCCGCGGTCTAACTTCCAGGTCGGACCCTCTGACGCGCCTCGTCAACCTATTCGATGAACCCCGCCTGATTCTCGTTAAGTGCTGCACTCAAGGGTCGAATCCGATGCCATATGTACTGAGACATCGTTCCGCTTACCTTGAAATTGCCAAAAGGACATGACTTTTCGACAATTCCGGACGTGCGACTTTGATAGTGGCTATAAAGGGGTGTGCAGCAAAGCAACTGTGCCTTATCGAGAGCGGGAGAGGCCCCGTTACATGCATACGGGTTCCCTTTTTTGAGAGACAAGCCGGCAATGTCGGATGGACGAGGAATTGTTTCCCAAGTCTACTAAAGATCAGACAATCTATAATCCGTTGCGCTCGTCGCGTGGCAAAGTGAGACGAATCCAGGGGAAGGTCGAGGACGTCGGGCCTAGCGTACTAAGCCCGTCGGGATAAAGCCCACCTTCGGCATCACGGCCGCCAGAGCATCAAGTACCCCACGAACGTCATTAGACGTAGTCTTACCCATGTGCCCGATACGGAATATCTTGCCGTCCACAGGTCCTTGGCCACTGCCAAGGACTACGCCGTGCTCCTCCCTCAAGACGCGTAAGAGATCTGAGGCGACGACACTCTCAGGAACCGATACCGCTGTAACCGTATCTGAGGCGTACTGCTCATCGGGGAAGATGGACAATCCCAGCTCCTTGATGCCTTTACGCGTCATTGCTGCTATTCGTGCGTGGCGAGAAAAGAGTGTGTCGATCCCTTCTTCCTGGATCTGCCTGATCGCCAGATCCAGGGCGAAGTAGATCGAGAGAGCTGGCGTGTAGGGCGGTTGGCCTTTTTTGTAAGAAATCCGGTACTGATTGAGATCCAGGTAAAATTTGGGCATCCTAGCTGACGCGTAGGCTTCCCATGCCCTTTTGCTGAAACTGATGAACGCTAGGCCAGGTGGCAGCATCCATCCCTTCTGGGAAGCCGTGGCAACTTCATCGCAGCCCCAGGCATCAGTGTGCAAGGGGATCGAGCACACACTGCTGATGCCGTCCACCAATAATAACTTGTCGAACTCGCCCTTCACGACCGAAGCGATGGACTCCAGGTCGTTGGTGACCCCGGTCGAGGTTTCGTTGTGGGTGACCATCACCGCCCTGATCCCTGGGTTAGTCTTGAGAGTGTCTCGGAGCGCACTGATATCGACTGCGTTGCCCCAGGGGAATTTGAGCTGTATTACCTCTGCACCATAAATTTGCGCGATGTCACCGAATCGATCTCCGAAGGAACCAATACTGACGTTCAGCACCCTATCCCCAGGTGAAAGGGTGTTTACTATCGCGGCTTCCATTGCACTGGTGCCAGAGGAGGTCAGGATATAGAGGTCGTTCTTTGTGTCGAACACCTGCTTGACACCGTCGGTGACCCGATACAACAACTCCTTGAACTGTGGTCCGCGGTGGTTGATCATCGGCGTTGCCATCGCCTCAAGTATGTCTTCCGGAACGGGGATAGGTCCGGGTATTCGCAGGTTCACTGCATCCTCCGTTAAGTGCTTTTCTTACACAGAATTGTAGCACAACGTTGGGTGACCTGAGCCCTGTAATTGGAGGGCTGGGACACTAAAAAAGGAGTCCTTCAGATTATTCGGACGACGCGCCGTCGGCCTACCCTGAGGATATCTCCGGGACTCATCTCGGTTGCCGGTCCGTTGTTCTTGACCTTACCGTCATTTATCCGTACTGCGCCCTGGTCGACTAATCGACGTGCTTGGCCAGAACTAGTGGCCATTCCCGCGCCCAAGACAATATCGCTGATTCGCTTGCCCTCCAGGAAGTCCGGTAGTCGGTAGGTGGCAATATCGTTTGGTAGTTCTTTGCGTTGCACGGTCCTCTCGAAGTGGTCCCGAGCGTTGCGTGCGGCGTCGGAATCGTGGAACTGTGTGATCAGCTCATCTGCAAGTTGCTTTTTCAATTCCATAGGGTTTATGGAGTCGCTCGTCAGACCAAGACGTATTTCGGTCAACTCGGCAGTTGGTACGTCTGTCAAGTAGTCGAAGTAGTCAAGGACCGTATTCCGGGTCCTGTCTTTACCATACTCACCGTCCTGGAAGTTGGGGTCGGCACTATGATCAGGGAGCGACATTATCTTGCCATACATGTCGTTGGGTGGCTCGCTGAGTCCGATGAAGTTGCCCAGGCTCTTGCCCATGCGGCGAACGCCGTCAGTTCCGACCAGAATTGGGACTAGTAAACACTGCTGTGGTCGTTGTCCCATCATCCGTTGCATGTCACGGCCCACGAGCAGGTTGAACCTCTGGTCGGTGCCGCCGAACTCGACATCGGCCTCGATTGCCACCGAATCGTAGCCCTGAAGTATCGGATACAACAACTCCGTGATGGCGATTGGCTGGTTGGCTTTATAGCGCCTGGCAAAATCCTCACGGGCCAGAAACTGGGCCACGGTGAATTTACTTGTCAAATCAATCACGTTAGTTAAGGTGAACGATCCGAACCACTCGCTCTGCATTCGAGTCTCGGTTTTTTCCCGATCAAGAATTCTGAATAGCTGTGCCAGGTATGATTCTGCGTTTTCTACAACCTGTGCTGCCGTGAGCATGGGACGAGTCGCGGACCGGCCACTAGGGTCACCGATTTGAGCGGTCCAGTCACCGACGATGACAACGACCTGATGGCCTAGATCCTGAAGTTGCCTGAGTTTGCGGAGCCCGACCGCATGTCCCAAGGTCAGATCTGGGGCACTAGGGTCAAAGCCCATTTTCAGCCGCAATGGTCTGCCCGTGTCTAAGAGCTCGACGAACTCCCCTTTATCTATGATCTCGATCACCCCTCGCCCCAAGAGGCGCTCTTTTTGCTCAGAGTTCATATTCTTTGTGTTTCTCCAGATGGATCAGATGGACAGGAATTTACGGCATGACCGCTCTCGTCTGCCTCGTCCGCCTCAATTTTGTAAAAAAGGGAGAATATAGTGTCTGAAGTACAGCCCCATACAACTGGCAAGGGGCATGAATTCTATACACAGTCCTATGAGTTGACCACTCGGTTGGCTTCAAGAATTGCCCGGGTCTTGAGCAAATCTTGGTTGATCTGTTGCTGGAGTCCATCCATGTTGCTGAACTTTAGTTCGCTTCGTAGGCGTCGTACAAAATTGAGGCGCATCTGGTTGCCGTATAGGTTGCCCTTGAAGTCCAACAGGTGTGCTTCAATGGAGTGGTCTCTCTCTGGAAATGTGGGGTTGAACCCGATGCTGGTGGCGGCCATGTAGTTCTCACCCTGTACGTCGGCCCAGGTCGCATATATGCCGTCACGTGGCACTATGGCGCCGCCAGGCACACTTAGATTCGCTGTCGCGAATCCTAGGTCTATGCCGCGTCCGTGGCCTCTGATGATGGTGCCAGTTAGTGAGTATTTGCGTCCAAGCATGTTTGCTGCGCGAACTACGTCTCCTTCTAAGATGGCGTCTCGAATAGCCGAGCTACTGATTACCAGCCCATCCCCTGCTTGGAGGGGTTCGATTACGTCCATGAAAAAACCCATTTCCTGACTAAGGTCGACAAGGGTCGTACGGTCGCCCCCTCGCCTGTGACCCATCGCGAAGTCCGGACCTACCACGAGCCTATTCATGCGAACGTGCTCTATCAGCAAACCTGCAAATTCTCGTGCGGTTAACTTAGATAGTGCGTTATCAAAGGATATCGGGATAACCAAGTCGATGCCTGTCTCTGCCAAGAGTGTGATTCGCTCATCGGTGCTGGTCAAAAGGGGGGGTGTAGATCCAGGATGGAGCACCCCTCGTGGGTGCTCTACGAACGTTATGGCGATGGCGGTGAGGCCATGGTGTGCTGCCCTTGTTTTAAGGAGTGACAACAAATTGTGGTGTCCAAGGTGGACGCCGTCAAAGACCCCGATTGTGATAGCGGAGTTTCCCACGGCACGGTGTTTTCTAAGTTGGTCTACGATTCTCATGGGTGACACCTATGCGGTGCTGGTCTCAAAGGAGCGAGCTTATTTTACAGCCTGTGGCAGCTTATGTGTAGTGTAGTTTCTTGAAATCGGAGGCCGGCGACTGTGGACTAGGGGTGGGGTTAAGATTGTCAGTAAACGATTGTCTCTCCACGTCTGATTGCTTCCTGAGGTGTGTTTTCTACCAACCAAGTTAAAAACCCTTCGGCCTGGTTCATGGTGAGCGGTTGAGTTAAGTGTATTCTGTCCAGGGGAGCCTTGTAGAACTATCGGGTCGTGTAGTGTCTTGGTGGGAAACGATTTTTGATGATGTTGGACTCGCAGAACGCTGTTCCCCATTGCTACGTGCGGTGTGTACATATTAGCTTCACACCAAGACTTGGACCACAAGACTCGTACTCTTACTGACTCTCAAAAAATCTCCACATCCCAGGTCGCTAATAGCTTTTCTGGGTCGTCTTTTTCAGGGGGCTTTGGAGAGCCAGACTGGTGGGCAGTATCAGGGCCGTTATGACGCTCATGACAGCGATGGTGAGCCTAATGTTCAATAAATCGGCGATGCGGCCGTAGAATATGGGAGCGATGGACCCGCCTATCTCACTTATGGTGTAGTAGTATCCGTAGGCCCTTGGCCTAGTGCGCGCGGGCACAAAGCTGGACACGGTTGAGTAGAGCACCGAAGAGGTACCGTTGAGTCCTATGCCCAGGACTACTATTAGGGGAGCCATAATTGGCGTTGGGGCGGTGGATGCGACTACTAGTAGAACGGCGGTTAGTCCTTTGGTGCCCCAGATGAGTCTGATCGGACCGTATCGGTCCCCCAGCCATCCGCATATATATTTTCCCGTAGCACCTCCGATTAGTAGGAGTATGAGCATGATGAGGATCTGCTGATCACTTGTTCCTTTGTTCTTCATGACGAAAGGCAAGAAGGTCAGCGCCCCGGCGCGTGTGCTCGAATCAAGGAATCCGAGACTGCCCAGGGTCAGAAAACCACTCATGTTCGTCTTCTCTGAGAGGTCTTCTTGGAATCCATCAAGTCTTGCGGCAGGCAGGCCGCGATCGACGGAGTGACGCAGCAACAGGGTAGATATCATGAAGACTAGGCCTCCACCACCTACGATGCGCATCGTTGCGCGCCACCCGTACCTGATTGCCACGAGGAGGGCGATTGTAGGCGCGGCGATCTTGCCTAGGTCCCCGGCGAAATTGACGGTACCTACAGCGGTGCTTCGTCCTTTGTTGTCGTAGGACCGAGATACCATACTAGTGGCCAGGGGGTGCTGTGTGCCGCCGCCGAGTCCGGAGACAATGGCGATGGTCAGTATGCATATGAAACCTGGCACCAGGGTCATGCCCACAAGTCCTGCAGCGACCCAAATGTTGCCGAATACCAACAGCCAAAACGCATCAATAATCTCGGCCAGATAACCGGCAGGTATCTGTAACACCGCAGATGCTCCACTATAGACGGACCTGAGCAACCCTACTTCTGTGTATGACAATAGCAGGTCCGGGTCCGCCTGCATCAGAGGTAACAAGGGGATCAAGAGTGCAAAGAATAGATCACTCCAGACATGAGTCGTTGATGCGAAGAACAGAGTCCTCCGCTTGCTAGTACCGTCTTGGAGTAAGTTCGTCATGAGGCGTTATCCCGCACATTTGGATATGCATCACAAGCAAACTGCGTCATTGCCAGACGAGAGGTAGAGCCGGATTCTACTGGACCACGCTGGCGACGGGTCAGTCCCCCAGCCGCTTGTGTGCCTCTGTGACAAGCATCTCGGTCTCTTCCCAGCCACAACACCCGTCGGTAATGGACACCCCGTATTGGAGCTTACTGGGATCTTCAGTCAGGTTCTGACTTCCTTCGAACAGATGACTCTCCAGCATCAGGCCGACGATGCCCCGGGACCCGGCCACTCTTTGTTCGATGACGTCCCTGAATACGACCGGTTGCATGCGGTGGTCTTTGTTGGAATTTGCGTGGGAGCAATCGACTACGAGGTATGGGTCCAGTCCACTATCGGTAAGGTTGCTAATTGCCGACGAGATGGATCCGGCGTCATAATTGGGTCCGTCCTTGCCCCCTCGGAGTATCAAATGGCATACCGGGTTTCCGGTGGTATGGACTATGGAGCCCGCGCCTTCGTCGTCGATGCCGAGAAATACGTGCTCTGAGCGGGCCGCAACGATGCCATCCACGGCTAGTTGGGCTGATACTCCGGTGCCGTTCTTGAATCCGATTGGCATGCTAAGTCCGGAGGCGACGAGCCTATGGGTTTGACTTTCGGTAGTCCGCGCGCCTATCGCGCCCCAGGCTACTAGGTCTCCCAGATACTGTGGTGTGAAAGGGTCTAGCCACTCGATGGCCGTGGGTAGGCCTATCTGGTTGACCTTGAGTAAGAATTCGCGAGCGATCGCGAGGCCGGTGGAAACATCATAGGTTCCATTCAGGTTTGGATCGTTTATCAAACCCTTCCACCCAAGGGCTGTCCGCGGCTTTTCGAAGTAGACACGCATGACTACTAGGAAGTGGTCTTTCACGCGATCTGCCAGGGTTTTTAGCTGGTTTGCGTATTGGAGTCCCGCTTTCGTGTCGTGGATGGAACATGGACCGACGATCAACATCACGCGGTCGTCAGTACCGTCTACGATCCGCTCTATCTGCCTCCTGGCTCCTGCCACGTGGACCTCGATTTCCGAGGTAGTTGGATAACGCTTCCAGTACTCGGACGGAGGGTCGAGGGGAGTGATGCTGGCTACGTGTTTGTTTCTGAGTTTATCGGTATGTACGGCCATTTGAATGCGCCTCCAAGGCAGTGCAGGGTGATTTGCAGGACCGACTTTGGGTTTTCCAATCAAGCAGCACGACGTTCGTCTTGCTAAACCACTATCC
>CAYLLU010000050.1:2834-16355 GCA_964384845.1 uncultured Dehalococcoidia bacterium | reverse complement strand
TGTGGTGTGAGCAGCTTCCGGATAACCGAACTTTTGGGGATCGTATCTTTATAAGCGCCCACATGATTGCACTTACTCACTACGCAGAGACGAGTATGACGTCATCTAGGAACTGTCCCAGTACTATGTCCTATCCTCATGTTTATGCTTGAACATCAGAGTCAAATTTTCATTGGCACGGAGGGCAACTTCTGAAATTCGTGGCCGTCCTAGATGTTCTCCAGAGGCCCGTCCTCGCTGCTGCCAAGGGTGATCTTCATTGTCTTCTTGCGGGAATTGGCCTACTCTCCTCGTTTTCCACCTGGCCTGGTCTTCCAGCCCGATGGGTTGACGTCTAGGGCGATACCCTCTGGACTAAAAAATTTCTTCTCGCCGACCCAGTTGTCTGCCGTCCCCTCGCTGTTGCCATAGTGTTCGTTCCAGAATGTAAGCTCCACCCCACCCTCGGCCTCGATAAGCTTCTGGCTTTGGTCCAGGTCCTCAACCTGAATTCCGAAGTGGTGCAGGCCAGGTGTACCGCCACCGTACCTGTCGTATTTAAACTTGAGGATGGTCACGTTGATGTAGCCGTCGCTGAGGACCGCGAACTCGTTCTCCGGATCTCGCTCCACCTCAGTGAGGCCGAACGCGTTGATATAGAAGTCGGCACAGGCGTGTGGGTCGTTAGTTGATATACCGATGTGTTTGATACGGGGCATTGGTGTCTCTCCTTGGTGTGAAGTAAAGGTGGTGTGAAATAACGTTCTATTGTGTCGTTCCCGTGGGGATCTGTATCCAGTCACCCTTTGACCGTAGAACTCTAAATGTACCCTAAATGAGTAAGAAACGGGAGTCAAGTGATCTAGAGAGGGAGTGGGATAGATTGTGTTGCCGGCCCGAGTATGTGGCACTGTGAGTCTATGTCAGTCAGCTTGTGCAGGGATTGGTGAAATGATATAATCAGCACCTGTTTGAGGTCTTCTTAATCGTAGGTTTGTGATTTGAAAAGTGGGTCGGGCCCACTTTTTTTGTTAGTTGGGGAATCTGGTTTGCGACGAAGGAGGTGGCTGTAACCATGAAGAGCGATTTCATCATCGCTTTGACTCAGCTTGCCGCCGAGCGCAATCTGCCCCGGGAGATCGTGCTGGAGGCTATAGAAGTAGCACTGGCGTCCGCGTACAAGCGAGATAGCAATGCTGCTGGTCAGAATATATCCGTCACGCTGAACCCAGGTGATGGTGGCGTCAGCGTCAATATCGTAAAGACTGTGTCCGAAGAAGTCGAGTATCCTGAGCTTCAGATATCCCTCTCAGATGCCCAGAAAATCAAGGCGGACGTGGAGATTGGCGAGGACGTACCAATCGAAAGCCTTGAGCATACCGGCGGACGTATTGCAGCGCAGACCGCCAAACAGGTCGTGATTCAACGTCTTAGAGAGGCCGAGCGGGATCTTGTCTTCAAGGAATTCGCCGACAAAGAGGGCGAAGTCTTCACAGTTACGGTTCAGAAGATTGAGTCTAAGCAGGTGGTGGTGGAATTGGGTCGGGCGGAGGCGATTCTGCCGCCTTCCGAGCAGGCGGCTTTTGAGCGCTACCGGGTCGGGCAGAGGATGAAGGTTTTACTCCAATCGATCCGTCAGTCTGTCAAAGGTCCTGAGATCATTGTGTCCAGGGCCGACCAGATACTTCTGAGACGGCTGTTCGAGATGGAGGTCCCTGAAATATACAATGGCTCTGTGGAGATAAAGGACATCGCCAGAGAGGCGGGTTCCAGGAGCAAGGTTGCCGTTTTTGCGAAACAGGACGGTGTTGATGCTGTCGGCTCATGTGTGGGCCTGCGTGGCATCCGCATTCAAAATATCGTGAACGAACTCCATGGTGAGAAGATAGATGTTGTTCTGTGGCAAAAGGAGTCTGGGCAGTACATAGCTCGGGCCCTCGGTCCCTCAGCCGTAATGCGTGTCGAGATGAACGAGGAGGATAAATCTGCCATCGCGGTCGTCCCTGATCACCAACTCTCCCTTGCAATAGGCAAGGAGGGCCAGAATGCCAGGCTGGCGGCCAAGTTGACTGGATGGCGTGTGGACATCAAGAGTAACGACGAGATGGAGACCCTGCAGGAGGCAGCTGAGTTAGCGAAACCAAAGGTCGCCGCGAAAGCGAAAGAGATCGCCGACGCCGAATCCGAGGCTGAGATAGTGGATTCGGAAGGGGTATTGGTGGCTGTTGATGCTGCACCCGATGAAGCCAAGGTTGCTGAGCTGGATCCTGTGGATGTGGTGCCTACAGACGAAGAGTCGCCTGTAGAGGAGATTCCCGATGAGGAGACTCCCGATGAGGAGACTCCCGATGAGGTCCTTGAGGAGATACCGTTTGAGCCCCTTCTGTCGGAGGCTATGGACATCGAGGAACGGGTTCCTGTCGGTGCCGTCGAGCCATCTACATCTATTGAAGATCTTCCTGCTGATGTATGGACTGTACGTGGAGGGCAGGCCGATGATGCCGGTGTGATTAGGTTCAGGGAAGACATACAGGAGCTTGGCGGTCCTCAGGGAGCTAGACGTGGTGGCGGAGGGAAGCGTCGAGGTGGAGGTGGTCGTTCCAAGACCACCAAAAAACGGTAGGGACCAGACGATTGGGGGTCCTGTATAAAAGGCATGTTCCGCTGCGGACCTGCGTGGCCTGCGGCAAGAAGATGGAGAAAGAGGAATTGGTGCGTTTGGTGGCACTACCCGAAGAGGGGGTTGGGGTAGATGTCTCTGGGAAATCACCCGGGCGCGGTGCTTACGTCTGTCGAGAGGGCGAGTGCACAATAGACTCCCTGCAGAAAGAGAAGGTTGACTCGGCACTGCGAAGGTTGACGACCCAACAGGAATGGTTGGCGCTCATATCGTCTATTCGGAATGTGACTGCCACTCGATAGGATCATTGGTGGTGCGTGGTAAAACTGGAGTTATATGACTAATCAGCCGGCGACATCTCAGAACACCACTCCCGAATCCGAAGTAACTGCCGTCACTACTGACGGGAGCGAGCCGGTTCGTCCGCTGATTGAAATACCTATCGCCGTGACGGTCGGCGAGCTTTCCGACCTGATGGATCTCGACGCGATAGACATTATTAAACAGCTCATGCGCGCCGGGTTCATGATGACGATAAACGAGCCGGTTGACTTCGAGACGGCGGCGATGATCGCACAGTCTCTTGGCTTTCGAGTGAAGGCCCCGAGGGCCAAGGAACGGGGTCCGGGTTCGTTGGTGGTCTCCTCTGACGACGAGAACCCGGAGTTGTTGGAGTCCCGTAGTCCCGTGGTTACCATCTTGGGGCATGTTGATCACGGCAAGACGACGTTGCTGGACTCCATCAGGGACACCAGCGTGGTTGATGGAGAGGCTGGTGGGATAACACAGCACATAGGTGCTTATCAGGTCAAACGGGACGAGCAGGTCATAACCTTCTTAGACACCCCTGGTCACGAGGCATTTACTGCGATGCGGGCCAGAGGCGCACAGGTAACCGATATAGCGGTGCTGGTTGTTGCGGCTGACGACGGGATTATGCCCCAGACCCTGGAGGCAATTGACCATGTCAAGGCAGCAGGAGTGCCCATAGTTGTTGCCATCAACAAGATTGACCAGCCGAACTCCGATGTAGAGAGAGTAAAACGTCAACTTGCCGAGAAAGATCTGTTGGTGGAGGATTGGGGAGGGGACGTCATATCCGTGCCACTCTCGGCCTTGACCGGCGATGGAGTCCAAGATTTACTGGATAATCTGCAGGTTGTGGCCGAGATCGGAGACTTAAAGGCGAATCCGAGCCGTTCGGCGCATGGTGTAGTGGTTGAGGCCCACATAGATAGGAGCAAGGGCCCTGTTGCGACTGTATTGGTGCAGACCGGCACATTACGCATCGGAGATATTCTTGTAGCTGGCGTCGCAAAGGGCAAAGTGCGGGCTATGCTGGATGATCATGGTGCGCGTATCACGGAGGCAGGCCCGTCCTTGCCTGTGGAAATACTCGGTCTTGGGGAGCTTCCCGAGGCTGGCGACATCTTCGATATTCTCCCAGATGAGCGTACTGCCAAGAGCATCGTGGAAAGGCGCCTGCGCGAGATGCAAGAGAGTAGAGGTGCCGGTATTACACTTGAAGAGATTCACTCTCGGATGGAGTCGGGGGAATCTGAGGAACTAGACCTAATCGTGAAGACCGATGTTCAAGGCAGTGTCGATGCAGTCAAGAGCGTCCTACAGCCGTTGAGCACCGATAAGACCAGAGTGAATATCATACATGCAGGTAGTGGAAGTATTACTGAGAGCGACGTACTACTGGCAGTGGCCTCCGATGCGATCATTGTAGGGTTCAACTCCCTCCCCGAGATAGGGGCGGAGTCTCTTGCCAGACAAGAAGGTGTCGAGATTCGCCAGTATGATGTCATTTACAAATTAGTTGACGATATCGACAGTGCTCTCAAGGGTATGCTGGCGCCCAAGACCCGCGACATTGTCGAGGGCGTCGCCGTCGTCCGCGCTGTATTCAAGGTCGGACGACGTGTTGGTGGAGTGGCTGGTGTTTATGTCAATCAAGGTCGTATATCTAGAAGTGGCCAGATCAGTGTCCTGCGAGGGAATAAGTCTATACACACTGGACCGATAGCGAGCCTTAAGCACTTCCGGGACGATGTGAGGGAGCTGACGACTGGTTTGGAGGGAGGTGTGGTCCTCGACAGCTTCTCTAGTTTCCAGGAAGGTGATGTTCTGGAGTCCCACCAGATTGAAACGGAGTAGGGATCTCGCCCTACCAGTCCTTCTCCCCGCCCAGAGGTTTCTCCAATGAGCCGCCGTATGGAGCGAATAAATGCTCTGCTGCGCCAGGAAATCAGTAGCATAGTGGACTCGGACCTTAGTGATCTCAGGTTGGCTTCGATGGTTACCGTCATCCGTGTAGATACAGCATCTGATCTTTCTCGTACAAAGGTCTACGTCAGCATCATGGGGCGCTCGGACCAGAAAAAGCGAGTCCTAAAAGGTTTGAAGTCTGCCTCCGATTATCTAAGGAGGGGTCTTAGGTCCAGGCTGGCGCTCAGGTCCATACCCGAGGTCGAGTTTCACATGGATGACTCGATTGAGCGTGGAGCCGACATGCTTCGAATGATAGATGAAGCCATGGCGGGAAACACTTTGGTTGAACCTGAAAACGATAGCCCAGTTACTGGAAGTGGAGCGCTGGATGCATGATGGTACTCGGCTAAGTGGGCGTGTTCCCACTATCGACGGCGTGCTCAACATCAATAAACCCAACGGCATGACGAGCATGGAAGTAGTGCGCCACATCAAACGTGCAAGTCGGCAAAAGCGTGTCGGTCACGGTGGTACCCTGGACCCTTTCGCCATCGGGGTGATTCCAGTTTGCCTGGGTCAAGCTACACGGATGATGGAATATCTAATTGACGGCACCCGGGTGTATCGTGCCGTTGTTGAGTTGGGTATCGAGACGGATACATATGATATTGAGGGCACCGTGACTTCCAAGCAAGATGCGTCGGGGGTGACGCTTGCGGACGTTGAGTTGGCTCTGGAGGGCTTCAAGGGGGACATTAAACAGGTCCCTCCCATGTATAGCGCGTTGAAGAGGAATGGCAAGCGACTTTATGAGTTGGCGCGCGCTGGGATCGAAGTCGAGAGGGAGGCGCGGGATGTTGAGGTTCATAGTATAGTCCTTCGGAACTGGTCGAATCCTAACTTCGAGATCGATGTTAATTGTGGACGTGGTTTTTACATGCGCTCACTAGCTTATGATATTGGCAAGATCCTGGGATGCGGAGGGCGTCTAACGAGCCTGTCAAGGCTGAGGGCTGGCACCTTCGCTATCGAGGATGCCGTGGACCTTTCAGAGGCGGAGAGGTGCTTCTACGACGGAGGCTGGGAGAATATGGTAACGTCCCTGGATGCCGTAGTAACTCACATGAAGACCGCCATTGTCGGTGAGAGAATAGAGGAGATGCTCAGACGTGGCAGATCACTTCCTCCTGGTCTCAGGATTCCCTTGGCCCAGCACGGAGATCAATGTCGCGTTTACGGGACTAATGGCTCCTTTATAGCGATCATGTCGTTTGATGCCTCGTCGGGTCGCTGGAAACCTGAACGTGTGTTCAGGGCTGGCGAGATTACCACAGTATCTTGAATGCCAAGTGTTGCTGGCCTTAGTCCTACGACTGGGAGTGAGTATGGGTGTTAGACATTGACACTATCCCATTTAACTTATATCTTCTAGCTACAATCTCAGGAGGTGTCTTAATGGAGGCCTATTGTTTCAAGTGCCGGGCCCAGCGAGAGATCAGTAACCCAGAGAGCGTGACGTTGAAGAACGGCCGGCCGGCCGTTCAGGGTAAGTGCCCGAGGTGCGGCACCAAGGTGTTCAGGATCGGTAAGTCCACAGGGTAAACTTCATCAAGTTAGGGATGTTCGATTAGTCCATGCCCAAGAGAGGGCTAATGTCAGTCCGGTAGATTTGGCCTAATCGGCGCCGGCAGTCGGTTGACCGTGGTGGCCGTAGCTTCGTACAATGTATACATGAGTAGTGACTCGTCGACATATGCAATAGTAAGAACGGGCGGGAAACAGTACCGGGTACAACCGGGAGACACTGTTCGGGTGGAATCTCTTCCAGTGGAGGAGGGAGACACTATTGAACTGGACGATGTCCTGTTGCTCTCGACTAAAGACGGGGTATCGTTGGGGACGCCGCGAGTGAATGGTGCCAAGGTTACGGCTGATGTGGTCGGTAGTGGCAAGGGCAAAAAGGTCGTGATCTTCAAATACAAGGCAAAGACGCGATATCGTCGGCGCAACGGCCACAGGCAGTTGTATACCGATATCAAGATAACTGGCATCTCAACTTAGAGAGGCTGGAATCACAGGGTGGTCTATGGCGCATAAAAAGGGTGGCGGGAGCACAAGAAATGGCCGAGATAGCCAGGGCCAACGTCTCGGCGTTAAGCGTTACGACACGGAGTTGGTTCGTGCAGGCTCTATTATTGTGAGGCAGCGTGGTACACGAATAATGCCGGGCACGAACGTGGGTCTTGGCAAGGACCATACACTATTCGCCCTTATCGACGGATCTGTGAAGTTCGAGTATCGTCGAAGGGATAAGAAGCAGGTCAGCGTATATCCCGTTGAAGGTGGACTTGAGTAATGAAAACCAAGATACATCCAGAGTACCATCCAGCGGCGGTCGTGACATGTTCCTGCGGCGCGACTTATATTACCGGAGCCACGAAGCCGGAGTTGAGGGTCGAGATATGTAACCAGTGCCACCCCTTCTACACAGGTGAGCAGCGTATCGTCGATACCGAGGGCCGGGTTGAGAGGATGAGGCGTCGCTTTAATCTTAAGTCATAGTGTCTTAGAGTAGTCAGATTGGAAAGAGGGTGAGCTTGCTCACCCTCTTTCCTTTTCCCCGAGGTGGCGATGGCTTCTTCCGATAGTCCGACGTACGGTGGCCAGGCGGTTCTAGAAGGTGTCTTGATTCGCGGACAGCGGCATGCTGCCATCGCTGTTCGGCGACCAGACGGATCCATCGCGCTTAAATGCGAACCCCTTAGTTCTGTTTATACTGGTGCTCTGCGAAAGGTGATGATTCTTCGGGGGATATTGGTCTTAGCAGAGACGTTGACGTTGGGCATGCGCGCCCTGACCTATTCGGCCAATGTGGCTGCGGAGGCCGAGGGAGAGGAAATAGGCAAGGGTGCAATGGCGCTCACCTTCGCTTTCTCCATTATCTTTGCCATTGGACTGTTTTTCATGGTTCCGGTGCTGATCAGCGTGGTTGTTGAAGGGCCCCTGGGTTCTGAATTGCTCGCCAACTTGGTGGAGGGAATCATACGGCTGGGGATGTTCTTGGCTTATATCTACCTGATAGGCCGCATGGATCAGATCTCCCGCGTGTTCATGTATCACGGTGCCGAGCACATGACGGTCCATGCCCAAGAGGGTGCTCAGCCCCTCGATGTCGAATCTGTGCGCCGGTACCCCACGGCGCATCCACGCTGTGGCACCGCTTTCCTGCTCACAGTTGTAGTGGTCTCCATAATCGTATTTACCTTGGTGGATCGTCATCCCTTGTGGTGGCTTATCACCTCTCGGATCGTGCTGGTGCCCCTTGTGGCCGCGATCAGTTATGAGGCGATACGGTTCAGCGGATTTCACTCCGGCAACCCTGTGGTGAGGATTCTCTTCGCCCCGAGTCTTTGGCTCCAGGCCCTGACGACGCGCCAGCCGGAGGACAGGCAAATAGAGGTGGCCATTACTGCGATGAAGCATGCCATCTCTGCGGATGATCGCGCTTAGCCCGAGACAGCGGAGCCCCCCCTCTAATCAGTCAAATAATATCATGACGGCGTTTTAAGGGACATCGTCAGAAAATTTGTATTGGGGCTTTGATATGGAGTGGATTGAGGTACAGGACATGATGTCACTGTTGTGATGTCGTTTTTAGACAGATTCTACTGTGGTAACAGTCCATCCCAATTACATTGCTGCCCGCTTGATGATGCTCATGTTCAGATTAGTTCGTCGGTCATCTTGGTGGATACCACAAGGGAGTAGGACGTACTGAATATTCACATGGCCTAAAATATCTACTAGTAGATCTGGCCGAATATTGGATGGGTCGGGAAGAAGGTTTCAGGCCATTGGTGTCCCCCGACGCCTTGGTAAGGCCACTGTCTAGCAAGGTATTTGATGGGTTCGAATCCTAACTACGGCGTTGGCGAAGATAAGTGTACACGTCCTCGGGCGTACCTCCGTTGGCAGATATCAGCACTAGGAGATGGTACAATAGGTCCGCGGTTTCCCGTGCCAATGCATCCTTGTCTAACTTTACGCCTGCTATGACCGCCTCTCCCGACTCCTCGATCACCTTTTGGCCGATGTGGTCCACACCTTTTCGGAACAACTCCGTAGTGTAGCTTCCTTCCGGCAGCTCGCGCTGGCGATCCTGGATCACCGCCCAGAGCTCGTCCAATATACTGGGCCCCTTGTCAGGACTCTCAAATTCGGGCAGCTTGTCGAGGGGTGTAAAGAAGCAGGTCTGGTTACCGGTATGACATATCGGGCCCTCGGGGTCGACTTGGAGTAGGATCGTGTCACTATCGCAGTCGAGTGACGCGGACTTGACCCGCATGTAGTTGCCGGACACTTCCCCCTTGTGCCACAGGTCGGATCGGCTTCGGCTGTAGAACCACACCTCTCCTTCATCCAAGGTGCGCTTGAGGGCGCCGGGGCTCATGTACCCCAGCATGATCACCTCTCCGGTGTCGGCGTTCTGTGCAATGGCCGGCACGAGGCCTTTTTCGTTTAGTTGTATCATCTGATGTTCCTAAATGGGCGGTTGTGGAGACTTTGACTAACAGGTCTTGTATATCTCCTTAAATGGCACATACAGTGTTTCAAAGGATGGGTCGTATCGGCAGGCCCCTCGCTTGGAGATAATCCTTGGCCTGTGGGATCGTATACTCGCCGTAGTGGAAGATGCTAGCTGCTAGAACGGCATCTGCACCAACGCTCGCCACATCGTAGAGATGTTCTAAGGTCCCGGCGCCGCCGCTCGCGATGAGGGGAATCATCACTACCTCCCCGATTTCATACATAAGATCCAGGTCGTAGCCGTTCTTTTGCCCGTCCGCGTCCATGCTAGTGACTAGTAATTCGCCGGCCCCGAGATCGGCGACGTACTTTGCCCACTTCAGAGCGTCGATTCCTGCAGCATTTCGCCCACCATGAGTGTAGACTTCCCATCGCGTGTCGTCGTCGATCGCCAGGTTAGTATCCATGACGGGAATGTTACTAAGTTGTCCAGCGACCATATTTTTGATGTCTATTGCGACTACGATACATTGGCTGCCAAAATATGCAGAGGCCTGTGCTACGAGGCTTGGGTCCAGAACTGCTGCAGTGTTGAGTGAAACTTTATCTGCGCCTGCTTCCAGCATTCTTCGGATATTTGCAACCGAGCGAATACCACCCCCGACGGTCATTGGTATGAACACCTCCTCCGACACTCTTTTTACGACGTCAATCATCGTATCACGACCGTCCGCACTGGCCGTGATGTCTAGGAAGACTAGTTCGTCTGCGCCATCACGGTCATAGAACGCAGCCAGTTCTTGAGGGTCTCCGGCATCGCGAATGTTCTTAAAACTGACTCCCTTGACTACTCGGCCATTATCGATATCTAGACAGGGAATTATCCGCTTGGTGAGCACGGTGCCTTCCTTGTGATCATGATGTACTAGTCAACATTCACTTCTCGGTATTTGGGCTAACTAAAGCTTAGGGTTTAGACTATTTAATCCATCGGTTCCGGTTCTATACGCTGCTCGGTCCATAGTTCATATCAGACTTGTGCCACTCTAGAACCGCTATCCATCCCTTGGGAGTCAGCGCTGGACCACGCTAAGCAGTGCATCTAGATCAAAGACCTATTGAAACTCGAAACCTAGGAGTGCTGGATTGAGCTCTTTGTCATCGATCGACCGTTCTTACGTTTGACCCGGATAGTGTCTTGATCGCTTCGGCAAGATTAATGTCTCCCGTGTAGATTGCTTGGCCAACGATGGCCGCCTCAACGCCAATACGCTCCAGTTCTGTAAGATGTGCCAGCGAGGAAACTCCGCCGGCGACGATGATTTTCAGTGACGTGGACCTGACGAGCTTCGTGATAGTCTGGAAGTTAGGTCCGATCAGTGTGCCATCCACGGCGATGTCGGTGTAGATGAGTCTCGTTACGCCCGCCGACGTTATGCTCTCCACTATTTCCGAGATCGCCATTTCGCTCGTCGTAGTCCAACCTTGCAGCATCACAACCCCGTCTCTTGCATCGACGCTGACTACCACTGCGTCTGCGCCGAGCTCGTCGCACATCTGGTGGGCAAAACCAGGATCTATTATGGCGGCTGTACCGACTATAATTCGGTCAACTCCGTTGTCGATCGCGGACCTGGCTGTGGAGACACTTCGGATGCCGCCGCCGAGTTGTACTGGCACATCCACACTGGAGGCAATGATTGACACGACATCGTGGTTTACCACCTGCCCCTCTCGAGCTCCGTCCAGATCGATGATGTGGAGGCGCGTGGCACCCTGATTGATCCATCGAGATGCCATCTCTATGGGATCGTCGGAGTAGACTGTCTCACGGTCATAGTCGCCCTGATATAGGCGGACGCACTTGCCGTTCCTGATGTCTATGGCCGGTATTACTTCCACTTATGCTCCCCCTCCATCCGGTCGACGAAATTGCGGTAGATTTGCAGGCCGATTTCACCGCTCTTCTCAGGGTGGAACTGGACCGCGACCAGATTATCGCGGACTACCACACTGCAAAATGGGATGCCGTAGTGTGTCGTTCCCGCGACAACATCGGCGTCGATTGGGTCGGCATAATAACTGTGGACGAAATAGAAGTGCGATCCCTGAGGCACGCCCTCGAACTCCAGATATTCTTGTTGGAAATCAACCTGATTCCATCCCATGTGTGGGATCTTTATACCTTTGGGAAGTAGCCTAACTCGGCCTGGAATGAGCCCAAGGCCGGGCTCATCGCCTTCCTCCGAGCCTTCCAACAGCAGTTGAAGACCCAGGCAGACGCCCAGAAATGGCCTGCCGCTGTTAATGAAATCCTTGATTGGCTGCACAAGGCTTCGTGCACGGAGATGGCGCAGCGACGAGTCGTTAGCCCCCTGTCCGGGAAACACCATGCCACTTGCCCCGCGTATCACGTCCGGGTCGCTGGTAATGATGGCGGTGGAGGACACCTTTTCGAGTGCCTTTTGGACAGAACGCAGGTTGCCAGCCTGGTAGTCTATAATTGCCACGTAGCCCTTGTTCATAGGGCAACTATCGTAGCATAAGACTATGTATATACGGCATAGGACGCTATGTTTTGAGTTATAACTCGTTGGTGAAGGTTCCGTTATAAACCTTAACACTTATAACTCAACACCTGTCTTTCACCCTAGGGATCTCCGGTGGTTAGCTCGAAGGGTAAAGCTCGGTCCTCGAACCTGGCCAGGACGAACAACAGATCGGAGAGGCGGTTTAGGTACCTGAGTATCTTTGGGTTCGGCAGTTTACCGGCCTCATGTAGCACTACTACCCTGCGCTCTCCCGTGCGCAGCAGACTGCGGGCCAGGTCCAGTGCCCCCGAGCCGGCCGACGCGCCTGGCACGATGAAGGCTCGGGGCAACTTAATCTGAGGGAGCATTTCGTCGATGTCCTTCTCGAGGTTGCTCACCATTGCGGCGGTTGTTTCTGAGAAATGTTTCTTGAACATTTCTTGATTTGAGGGGTCGGTGGCCAACTCCGCTCCCACGGTGAACATCTCGCGCTGCACCCGGAGTAGCACATTCTTGACCTTTCCGTCCTGGCACAGTGCCCGTGCCATTCCCATCGCTGATACCGCGGCGTCGGTCGAGCCATAGGCCTCGGTCCTGGGATCAGACTTGGAGACGGTGCCTCCGAAGAGTAATTTGGTCTCTCCCTCGTCTCCTCGCTTCGTATATATCTTTGGCATGGCGCCCTCTAATCTACGGAGTTGAGAGTAGGGTACAGGGTAATAGGTACAGTATGCCAGGGATTATTGTGATTTGCCTTGGTATTGACACTAAAATGAATACGACTTATCTCAGTAGGAATAGGATAACTAAAAATGAGGGACATCCTGTGCAAGTAGTCAGGATCTCTTAGACAGGCTTAGGGGGTGCGTAGATAGGAGGGTGTATCTCCGCTCATGGTGAGTCTTGTCGGACCATGGGAAACCTTGAACAGACAGAAAGGCTCCGACCAACCGGCAGGAGCCTTCTGAGTGGTCCGCACTTCGCTCTTTATTGTCAGGAGGTCTTGATTGTTATCTGCCTCGCCTTTTTCGCCTCTTGCTTCGGGACGATGATGCTCAAAACGCCGTTGTTATATGTGGACTCAGCCCCGTCTGCGTCGATCGTGTCCGGAAGTCGGATTGAGCGGTAGTAAGGGCCGCTCCTTCGTTCCCTGAGCAGGTACTCTGTCTCCTCCTCGTTTTCGGGTGAGGCTTCTGCCTGTTCTGCCTGTATGGTAAGCACCCTGTTCTCTATTTCTGCTCTGATGTTCTCGAGCTTGAACCCGGGTACGGTCGCCTTCACGACGATATGGTCGTTATTCTGCGTCACGTCCAGGGGCATATGCCAACTTGAATCCCCGGTACTCCGTACTCCACCGTTTTGCCAAAGTCTGTTCATCGCATACTCAAGCCGTCTCGGATCCGTGAAGGGGCTCCATCGCTTCAAAACCATAGTTTCCTCCTTTGTTAGTTTGATGTATCCTCCAAATATATTATAGGTAATGGTATTTAAATATGTCAAGTACATTATAGTAAATACTAGAAGAAGCAGAGTGTTAGGTTCGAAGATATGCTAACATTACAACTGAACCGAATGGTTCTGGAAGGTGATACACGCGGGTATGGCAGATTACTACAACATACTGGGTGTGAAAAGGGATGCGGGCGA
>CAYLLU010000050.1:0-2734 GCA_964384845.1 uncultured Dehalococcoidia bacterium | reverse complement strand
AAGCGTACAGTCACCATCACCACAGGAGGTAATGAGCGGAGTATCGAGGTGAGTATCCCTCCTGGCGTATATACCGGCTCAGTGGTGCGCATAAAGCCTGGCGCGATGCAAGAATTATTTTTGAATGTGACAGTAAATCCCCATAACCGGTTCACGCGTAAGGGTAAGGATTTGATTGTCGAGGTGGACGTGCCGGTGGAGGATGCGGTGCTCGGTGGCGAGATAGAAGTCCAGACACTAGGGGGCAAGGTACAACTGACGGTGCCTCCGAACAGTCGGGGTGGCAAAAAGATACGGCTGGCCGGCAAAGGCATGCCGAAACTCGGTGCACCTGAGACCTGCGGGGACATGTTCGTGGTGATTCGCCCCCAGATTCCGGATGGGCTGACCGATGGGGAGTTAAATCTGTTTCAACAACTACGAGACCTTCGACTTTAGAGTGGGCGCTGGTCAGAGTCGACTAATTTCCCTAAATGACTTTCCACAGTCTGATAGTGGAGGTGACTTACGATGTCGATGAATGAAGTGCTTGGATATGAGGAGCCCTGCTTCGTCATTAGTGTGGCCGCTCGCATCGTAGGTGTGCAGACCCAGACCCTTCGCTACTACGAGAGCCTAGGGTTGGTGCAGCCGGCGCGGACCAATGGCGGCCAGCGAGTGTACTCCCGCCGGGATGTCGAGCGGGTCCGCCGGATGCGCAGCCTCATTGACGACTTAGGTGTAAACCTGGCGGGGGTCGAGGTTGTGATCAACCTATTGGACCGCCTGCACGATTCTGAATCGGAGAAGCGACGTCTGGAGACTGAGAACGAGCGCCTGAGAACCATATTGGAGGCCATCCAGGGCGTCTGAGTGTATCACCACGGAAGATCGTTAGGGTGCGCAAATTGACGTTAGGGTCTCAGTGTTCTATGCGGTAAATATCCTTCTCTTCCTGTATACTATCGTCTGGGATTTGAACGTATGGAATCCGAAGTGACGACAGCTAGGAGATTAACTCGTAACATGTCACAAGAAAATGGATCGCCTGAAGAGCCGGAGTGGGTCGAGCCTGAGGGATTGATCCTGAGACAAGTGAGATGGGCTTGGCTCTGGTCTTCTGCTCCGTGGCTGGTAGGATTTCTGATACTCTCCCTCGTTTTGCCCGAGATTGCTATTGCTGATCCGAGCATGGCCATGGTGATAATGGCTGTTATCGTTGTGCCACGTTACTTCGTATGGCGCCGTACGAAGTATACCATCGCGGACGAGGTACTGGTCTATCAAAGAGGGGGCATTATGAGTGCGAAGGCATACCCACTACCTTGGTGGCAAATTAGTGACGTCCAGACTAAATATGGGATGTTTGGCAGGGCCATTGGTTACAAGGGTGTAAATGTGATGTTGAATAATGGTGCGGTAGCCAGCATGTCTTATTTGCCTATGAATTCCGAGGCCGAAGAGTTGATACGCGAGAAGATCGCCACCGCCGAGCCTCCCCCAGATACAGAGGTGGCTGACGACAAATCAGATTCAGAGGATTCCGACGACGTGCCGGATCAGGGGTGATACGCCTAAGATTGGTCCCAAGAGTAGAAGAACGTAGAGTTGCTCGATGATCGGCGCTCGAGGGTCGCACACTCTTATTCGTGCAGGCCGTCTTATTGATGGGTTGGGAGGTCCGCCGATAGAGCGAGGGGCGCTCTTGGTCCGAGATTCCAAAATCGTGGATGTTGGCCCTGAGCGTAACATCTCTGTTCCTGAAGGTGGTCACGTCGAAGTCCTCGATTACTCTGACAAGACGATCATGCCCGGTATGGTTGACTGCCATACCCACCACAATGGCTTTGGCGATGGCCGCGCGGGTGACGATCTGGCTACACTACCCGACGAAATTCTCGTTCTGCAATCGGCACGCAATGCTCGGACGTCTCTGCTCACAGGAGTCACCACTAATCGTGAGAACGGCCCAAAGACCGTTACTATGCAGCGACTCAAGGATGCTATTAACGATGGTCGGGAGATCGGGCCGAGAATGGTGCTTTGTGGGCGCCCCGTTGCGATTATCGGCGGGCACATGGACTACATGGGCTCTGTGGTAACTGGGACTGTCGCTGGTCGTGCCATGGTCCGACAACTTGTGAAAGAGGGCGCCGACTACATCAAGATAACCGCCACCGGCGGTACTACTAGGACATCGTTCCCGCTGCTGCCCTCCTTCAACGTGGACGAGCTGAGCGCCATTGTCGACGAGGCTCATAAGTTTGGCAAACTCACAGCTACCCACTGTTCGTCTACGCAGGGCATAGTAAATTCACTCGACTCCGGCGTAGATATGATTATCCACTGCATCTTCAAGGATGGGGATGGCACGGATCGATTCCGCGAAGATGTCGCGGAGCGCATCGGCAACCGGGGTGTCTTCATTAATCCGACGCTCCATGTACACAGATCGACTATCTGGGCACTTGAGCACAAGAAAGCCGACACAGGTCTGACAGCCTTTGAGCAGACCGAGCTCGATCAACAGTTACGCCAGTTCGAGATTAGGATGGAGGACACCTACAAGCTTATAAAAATGGGTCTTAAGGTCATCACCGGCTCTGATTCATCTTGGGCGGACTATAAGCTGGGTAACACGGTCCACGAGATTGAGTGCCTGGTGCAGGCGGGGTTCTCTCCTATGCAGGGTGTGCAGTCGGTGACGAGCGAAGCCGCTAAAGCCGTTGGGGTCGATGGTGAAGTGGGCACCTTG
>CAYLLU010000049.1:0-16487 GCA_964384845.1 uncultured Dehalococcoidia bacterium | reverse complement strand
CGATGCGCGGGCCAAGGCCATGAGGGATAGCCTGAGTGAGAGTAGTTATCAGCCTGGGTTCACCTCCGTACATGGCCTCCAGTCCATCTAGAGCAACGAAAACACAGCCCAGTTCGGCTTTCTCTATCCTAGGACTCCTCTGGTTCAAAGACTCGGCAATCCAATCAAAGATACTATGGTAGTAAGGCAGGTCTGCCTGGAGCAAAACTGGGCTCTTACATCGCGAAAGTGCCTCCTGTAGAGGCATGCCAGCTATAACCCCGCCGGCCTCTACAGAGGCATCGAGCACCACCTGTTTCGACCCGATAGTCTCGATCACGAGAACGGGCTTTCTACACAGATCTACACGCCGCCTCAATTCCGCCTTGATCGGCAAGTGAGTTATGAGTACGCAAGCGATTTTCATTATTTCTGTACTTTCGCAGAGAGCGCAGCGGAATCATCGCTACTCCTATTCCTTAGGCACGCTGTGTTCTCTATCGTGGACTCTATTATATAGAACTTATGTTCGTTTTACAAGATCGTAGAGAGTGAGTCTAGGTCCAAATTGTATTGCACTAAAATCCCAAAAAGCCTATCCTCACCAAAAGATCTCCACTCATCTGCATGCCCACACCCTGACCCCATAATATGCTCATCATTCCTAGTTAGAGCGGGGTTAGAGCGCGCAACGCCAGTAGCTTCTGGTAGACTGGGTGATCTATCTCGGACAAACTCTATGACAGCTAGTCTAAGTCCTTAGACTAGCTGTATACGCATATTTATCGAGGAGTCATCTGTACCTGGTTTCGCGATCGTCTACTGCACGTGAAGTAACCAGGCAACCGGTGCCCGTGTGGTGTAGCAAATGAGACAGTATGGAGTCGACAAGGTAAGCCTAGACGACAGCTTTGACGCATGGCGCAAGCCCTTCATGGTCAAGCCAATATCGGCCTCCGACTGATGAAGGTCAGAGCCACGAGCCTGGAAACTCCCAAATACAGACCGATTGACACTGCGCGGGACATGCCCGGCCTCTTCGCCTCGTTTCTAGACCTACCATACCCTGTCCTTCTCGACAGCCCCCAGTGCGGTGACACACCAGGGCGCTACTCGTACCTGGCCGCCGACCCCTTGCTAGTGATCCGCTCCAAGGGACGGCGAGTATGGGTGAAGGAACACGAGAAGATCTCATCCATCGAAGGCAGCCCTTTCGACATACTGCGTAACTTGCTTAACCGATACGATCTATCCTTAGTCGCAGGTCTCCCTCCCTTCCAGGGGGGTGCCATCGGCTATCTTGGTTACGAACTTGCCAATCATCTGGAATCGTTGCCCCATGCTGCCTTGGACAACCTCAGTCTGCCCGAGCTGAACATCGCATTCTACGACTGGGTCGTCGCACGTGACGAAGTGACAGGGAAGACATGGGCCATCGCCACGGGGCTCCCAGAAGGTGGCGAGTTCCAGGCTCGACAACGCCTAGACTGGATCGAGGAACGCCTGCAGAATCCACTCCCTACGTCTTCCATTCCTTCAATTACGATCAATGCTTCACAGGTTTCGTCCAATTTCACAAAAAACGCCTATTTGCAGGCCGTCCAAACCGTGAAGGATTACATCGCTGCGGGAGACGTATACCAAGTAAACATCTCTCAACGCTTCGAGACCGTTATCAAGCATAACCCGTGGGAGATATACCGGCGACTACGCCACGTCAACCCCTCCCCCTTCTCGGCATATCTGGCCTTTCCGGAAGTATCCGTACTAAGCGCGTCACCCGAAGAGTTTCTAAAACTTGAGAATGGACTACTGCGTACTCGCCCCATGAAGGGGACCCGCCCGCGTGGCCGTACAGACGTTGAGGACCGTGAGGCTGCATCGGAGCTGCATGCCAGTGAGAAGGACCGTGCAGAGAATGTTATGATCGTGGACCTAATGCGCAACGATCTGGGCAAAGTCTGTGTCCCCAGCAGCATTGATGTCACGGAGATGTTCACTATAGAGAAGTATCCAACCGTACATCAGATGGTCTCCACGGTGACAGGGCAGCCATCCGCCGGCGTGGGGCCCGTAGAAGTCCTGGAGGCCTGTTTCCCGGGCGGCTCCGTCACAGGCGCGCCTAAGATCAGGGCCATGGAAATCATCGATGAGATCGAATTAGTACAGCGGAGCATATATTGCGGGGCCATAGGCTATATCGGATTCGATGGTTCGATGCTGATGTCTATCCCGATCCGTAACATCCTAGTAGTTAGAAACCGGGCCTACATCCAGGTTGGAGGGGGCATTGTGGCGGATTCGGATCCTGGGGAGGAGTACCGAGAATCGCTGGCCAAGGCAGCTGGCTCCTTTATGGCGATTAACTCGAATATCCCTAACATACGCTAATGAGTAAGATCTAGTCCTCGTCTTTGACCTTACTCACGAAGGTCACGATTATTATCTTGGATCTACTGAACATGTTGGGCTTCGAAATCAAATTGACGGCATTGTCACATTTAAGCAACATTTCACTAACCTCCATGTTGGTCAGTCCAGAGGTGGTTAACCCGACGATAAAGTTGACTATAACTCAATACGACTATGCTGCGAACGTCTGTTGGTACTTCCGCGAACCAACGGCTGTGACTCCGCCCTTGTCAGGGCAATAGAGTGGTATGATGCACACTACGACAATCAGAGAACGGTGTAATGCCAAGAAACTACTGGATGGTGGTCCAGACCACCGAGGACTTCGAAATAAGCAGGCAAATGGGCTTCACACTCCATGGTCTCAGGTTCAGCCAACGTCGGCGTGCCCAGAGAATGGAGCCAAAAGACAGCCTTCTTTACTATGTTTCCGGTATACGGCAATGGACGGCTATCACAACCGTCACATCCTCGTACTTTGAGGATCATTCACACATTTGGGGCAAGAATGGCAGCACCGAAGAGTTTCCTTACAGGGTGAAATTAGAACCCGCACTGATTCTGGACGAAAACGACTACATCGACGCATTACAATTAGCTCCCAGGCTCGAGTACCTCAAGCGTTGGGCGCCCGAGAGGTGGCCGGAAGCCTTTGTAGACACACTACACCTTTTACCACAGCGTGATTTTCGCCTAATTGAGGGAGAAATGAAGCGGGTCCACCCAAAGTGGCGTAACCGACGCCAATCAAAGAAAGTCAACAATCGTCGACGTCGCGGTTCACACGTAGATGGCAACGGACCAACCCTATTGTATGAGCCTCGTCCTAGAGTGACAACGAACGATCTGACCACTCAGCAAGAACAGGCGACACACCTAGATATAGACCGTGGTGACCCAACAGACGGTTACGATGAAGACAGTGGGGTAACTACGGACACCTCGGCATTGGAGCATCGGACAGACGCTGATATAGATGGTGCTCCGCTAATCGTAGAGCACGAACCGTGCTCCGATCCAGACAACTACGGATTGGAAGTGGAGTAGGACTTACCTCTCCCTCTGTTTGGTGCCAGTCTCAAACGAGGACGCCTACTCTATCAGCTCTAGGTTGGAGTTTTCATGTTGACCACAAAGACGCAGTCACGCCCCCTTCTTGAAGCACATCCTTAATGAAAGTGGTCCTTTCGTGAAACTCGGCGTCACTTAGAACAGGCTCCATTAACCCAAGTTTAACCTCATGATCAAGCTCAACCCAAGATTTACAGCCGATATACTCGTCGATCACAGGTATGGTACGTGGGTGTTGGAGGATATATACGCGTAGTAGCGCCACTGTAAGAGGATGTTTAGGGCGCCAGTGAAAACGCTTTTGGGCATAGTCATCGGTCCAAATATGGTACGGTGATAACTTGGACAACGTCGCCCCTTCTCTCAATTCGATGACCTCCGAAACCTCGGTCCATGCAGAGATCTGGACAAAGTCCTCGATAGCACCATCCTCAAGGATCTCGACCAGATCGCCGCGATACTGTTCCTTGAGCAAATGCGGTGCCTGATGTTCATAGGTCGGGAATAGCAGAAACTCCGGGTGAACTATGCGAAAAGCCTTATCATTGCGATGGATGCCACCTTTTCGAAGAACCATGATCTGCTGGCCAGTAGATAGTGCGTTGACAGCGATTGCCCATTCCTTCAGGGCTAGCCTAGAAACTGCTGGGAGAAGCGTCATATCGTCACCTCATTAAATCCGATTACTCTCAGACCATTATACTGAAGAGTGCTCCGATTCTACCCGTGATAGACATTGCCATGCTTGCGTGAAGCACGTATTTATTGTTATATTTCCTTTAAGTTATCTGCCTAGGTTAGCCACCCAATTAGAAAGGATGAAACTCAGCTATGAAGTGCGTTCAGGCCCTCCAGCGATTACTCGCTATTAGAGACGTCCATGCCCACTGTGATATCCCATGTGGAATCTACGATCCAATCACCGCAAAGATCGCGGCTCAGACCGTGCTAAAGATGGTAATGAAAATCCAGGACCTAGAGCAGCCAGAAGGTGGGAACCAGGAGGCCCGCGCCTCATACGTCAACTCTCTCAGCCGGTTCATCACAGTCAAAGAGCAGCACGCCGATCTCGTGAAGCACGAGATAGACCTGCTATGGCACGATTACTTCAAACCCGAGCATTTGGACAAGGTACCCGACCTACATACCAAGGTTTGGGAGACCACTAAACTGGCCGCGACCAACAAGCAGGGCATCGATCTAGACTCGGCCAAGAAGCTTGTTGACTCTGTGGACGCTATTGCGGCGGCCTTCTGGTCAACTAAGGGCGTAGACTACAACGATACGTTGGCCACCGTCAGGTTCGGTTCCTAATCTTCCCTTGCTACTAATAGCGCAGGGGCCTCGACATAATATCGAGGCCCCTTTCTCTTGTCTCAGGAGTCACCACCTTGGGGTGATTGAGAGTCGCGGGAGCATGACACTAGCCCCCTCTTTCTGGCTGATTCGAAGACTTGGGTAATGCCTTTAGGGCTCTTTCATGAATTATCTGTAGACACGCCGTTATAAATTCGTTAATCGGGGTGGCTACCGAAAACTCCTTGCCGAAACGAGAGACGGCGCCATTCAACACCTCTACCTCAAGTCGACCACCACGCTGAAGGTCGACGTACATCGATGAAATACCATTGGAGTCAACAAGACGTAACCGCTCCATAGTCTGCTCTACGACATCCTGCGTTAAGACTATTCCTTTGGCCTCAGCCACGGCCTCTACCTCCCGCATGACTGCCCATGTCATCCTCTCAGTACCAGGGTTCGCAAGGATCTCGGGGAACGTAGCCCGAGTTATGCACATCATGCCACTAAGGGCGCAAATATAAAGTAATTTGGACCACAGTACAGACATTATGGTGGACGTTAAATCGACATCGATCCCTGCAGACATCAGAATATCCAAGGCCAACGTCGCCTGAGCACCATGAGCGCCGTGTTCTTGCCCGAACACGATTTCGCTGGCTCGCCCTGTCTCTATGACGACACCCGGAGCGGTTTTCGCGGCATCGATATAGGTCGCACCCAGAAGGATTTTTTCGATCCCGAAGGCTTCAGAGAGAACATCGCCGCTCCCTATGCCATTTTGAAGTGTCAGTATCGAGGTATGTGCCGCCACGGCGGGGGACAACAGCGGGATCGCCTCATTATTGTCGTAGCCTTTGACACAGTAAAGCACCAAGTCAGCCGCATGGGATGAGTCCGGCCTATCTGTCGCGACTGGCCTTACCGTAAAATCCCCCGACCCAGCGCTCTCAACTCGCAGACCGTTTCGCTGTATAGCCTCCAAGTGATCGCCCCTGGCTACAAAGATCACATCGTGTCCGGCACGATGCAGTAAGGCGCCATAATAGCCACCGACGCCACCTGAGCCCATGATCAGTACTTTCACCTGATACCCCTGCAAAACAACGATTCCTCGCGATATCATATGCTGAAAGTGGACGCACCGGCAATTCCTTCACAAAGAGTCAACCAAGCAGTTCTCAGGGGTTCGAAATGAACATAAGACATTCCAAAGAATCTGCCCAGAGTAAACACGGCAGGGACTGCGACAACCTCAACTCCGTGGTTTGCAGATCATGAACTAGTGATCCAGATAAGAATCTGTCTGTAAATGTAAGGCGAAAGAACGCTACATGGCAGGAGTGCCCGATACCCTCAACGATGGGATAATCGCTGATTGTCCCTGCATCTGCAAAACCATAGGCGAAGCATACTGGACCAATAATAGGGAGATTGGCTCGTATGATCGCGGTATGCCCAACTACCAGTTCTACAGCAAAGGGGAGAAACGGGCACGTACCGAACTAATCGCCATCTGCGCACCGCCGTAATGACTACTGCCAACTTCAAGACCAATTAATACGGACAAGGAGCCAATTAGTACTCGGCTAAATCAAACACAGGCCTCCCTCCCAAAACTATGTATCCGATCGTGACATCATCATACGTGCCCCAAAAACGCCAACAAAAAAACCAGCGAAATGAGCTTCCCAAGATATCTCGGATGATGTCGGTGCAAGCCCCAGTAACATGCCGCCGTAGAGCACCAGGGCCACTATTGCGATCACTATATTCTTCAGGGAATGTTCGTACCACCCTCGACCAAGCAAGTAGCCAAAATACCCGAACACCACCCCACTGGCTCCGACGTGGGAAGAGGGGCGTGCCATCAACCATACAATCCCACCCCCAAGAAAGATAACTAGTAGAGACAGTATTATGTAACGACGAACACCCTCGATGAGAACCGCGCTGCCCAGTACTACTAACGGGATAGAGTTCGACAACAAATGACCCGGGCTCCCATGAATGAATGGGCCTAACGGGATTCCGAAAAGTCCAAAGAGGCTCCGTGGCAGGATGCCCCACCTGATCAGTTGGTGGTCCATGGAAAAATTTATCAGTTCCACAATCCACATAAACGCTAATGGCAGGACAATCAGATAGATTCTTGATTTCACTGTGTTTCTATCCCTCAGTTTCACAGCGACGACGAGCGGTCTTGTGAGGCAACCCCTTCGCTGTTATATTTGCACGCCAATACAGCTAGAGTACAACTAGGGAGGGATGACAGTTTACAAAGAAGCAGTAATCGGAAAAGTCTCCCCAGGTCTTGCAGGTAGCATCTACATTGTGAGACGATCCTTGCCGAGACGGATGTGAGCGAGAGAAATAGAGCAACGTCACAAGTTGTTATAATCCTTCCCTGTCCCGGAAGTCATGTGAAAGACTGATAGTCAGCACCAGTACTACCCCATGACTACCCGGGATAACGAGGTAGTGCCCATACACCCTCGAGTCCGTTTCTACTCACTTTACCAGCAGGACCATAACGCAGCGACCAAAGTCACTTGAAGCTGGCCAATCGGATAATTTCCTAACACTCGGTCACCGGATGACATCATGTCCTGGCACTCACCATCAATACCGAATACGCGAAACGTAGTTCCGCCGAACTGAGGAGGATCAATGCGAATCGACAGTCTGGATGTCTATCATGTCAAAATGCCCTTGATCTACCCGTGGCGAACTTCATACGGGGAGGACTATGACGTCCACTCAGTGCTGGTCCGGGCTACGAGCAACGAGTTCATCGCCTGGTCTGAGGTCTGCCCACTGCAAGCCCCCGCCTACCTAACAGAGTCTGTGCTCTCGGTCTTCGCCCATATCACCGAGTTCTTTGGACCCCATATAGTTGGACGCGAGTACGCCACGGCCGAAGACGTCAACGATCGGCTGGCGATCTTCAAGGGAAACTCGTTCGCCAAGGCTGGCATTGAGGAATGCTGGTGGACCCTCCAGTCCCAGATCACCGATACACCGCTCCACCAACTTCTGGGCGGGAAAACCCGTGAGGTCTCCGCAGGTGCCGATTTCGGCATCCAGGACTCATACGAGATGCTGTTGGGCAATATCCAGAAAGCCGTCGATAATGACTTTCCGCGCGTAAAACTGAAGGTAACCCGAGGTTGGGACTTAGAGATGCTACAAATCGTGACTAGCACTTTCCCGGACATGACCTTCCACATAGACTGCAATTCAGGTTACACTCTGGACGATCTATCATTCTTCAAAGCAATCGACCCAATGGGGCTTGCCTTCATAGAGCAGCCACTGAATTACGCCGACGTGCTAGACCACGCAGAGTTGGCGCGCCAAATCGAGACACCCATCTGCATCGACGAAACGGCGGTCAGCGTCAAGGCGGTCGAACAAGCCATTCAGGTCGGCGCTTGCAAATACGTCAATATTAAGCCAGGACGTATCGGCGGTCTTTCAAATTCCATTAGGGTACACGACATGTGCCGCGATGCGGGCATCCCGGTGTGGGTCGGAGGTATGCTTGAGAGCGCCGTCGGGGCCGCTTTGTGCGTCGAGATCGCCACCCTACCCAATTTCACATATCCTGGTGATCTGTTTCCATCATCACGTTTCTACGTTCAGGACATGGCCGACAAAAACATGGAACTAACACCGCAGAAGACCTTCCTGCCCTTTGAAAAAGCACTGCCAGTCCCCGACCCTGAGCGCCTGAAGAATTTGACGGTCCAGTCCAAGACCGTCGTCCCGGTAAAATAAAGAATACTATCGGTGCCCATAGATTAGGAGCATGTCGAAAAGTAGACTGTAGCTACCCGATTGAGGCTCCGTACTTCTCCGAGCAAACGATAGTACATAGTGGCAAAGAGACGTCGCTATCCGCCAAAAAGGAGACAAATTTCAACACTGATACGGAAAAGAACTGATTCTCTCATCACTCACTGGAATACTCGGCCGGTGGCGTCAAATTATTGACGCCACCGGCTCTTCTCTTCACAGGCCATGGACAGATTTCTGGAGATAGTGAAGTTGTTCCCAACTATTGTCGGCCAGCTTCGCCTCATCCCCAATCTTAGCCACATGACTTGACATCCGTACCCCGACCACGTTGACTAGTGGTTACATCCATTGTCCAGCCTCTACGTGGGAATCAGGATATTGGTGAACTTGCATAGGCTTATACCTAGGTGGACTACTGTTCGGAGTAATCCGAAAGGATTCGCAGAGAGGTATAACCCCTTTTGAAAGGTATGTATGAATCTTTATCACAACACAATTCTTTCCTTTTTCCTAAAAGGAACGGTCAGTAGTTTGTCCAGGCTAGTTTTCCCGCAATCTAATAGTAAGACCATGGTCCCAAGAGGGATCTAGATCCATAGGAGACACGCATAGGATGATCAATCGAGACCGCATGGTAAAGACCTTCTGTGAACTGGCAGTCATCGATAGCCCCTCCGGCGAAGAGGACGAAATCGCCACGGATCTTCGGAGACGCCTGGAGGACTTGGAACTCACCGTACGTGCCGATGAATACGGCAATCTGGTAGCCCGCGAGGGTCCCCCGAGCCCTCTACTCCTCTCCGCACACATGGATACCGTCGAGCCAGGCCGCGGCATCAAACCATCCGTAGAGAACGACCGGATTGTCACGGACGGATCCACCATCCTCGGTGGTGACTGTAAAGCAGGTATCACAGCTATATTGGAGGCGATCCAGTCGGTCCTTGAAGACGGCACCCAGCACATCCCCATTGAGGTGTGTATCACCCGCGCCGAGGAAACGAGCCTGCTGGGCGCGAGGAATTTGGACTACTCCCTCATCAGTGCCAAAGAAGCGATCGTCATAGACCGCGAAGGGCCGCCTTCTCGCATCACCTCCATGTCCCCCACATACGTTGGATTCGACCTACATATCACCGGGCGTGCCGCTCATGCGGGAATAGAACCGGAAAAGGGTCTGTCCGCAGTGTTGATCGCCTCTGAGATAATCACGAGGCTGCCTCAAGGCCGCCTCGACAATCAAACAACATTTAACGTGGGAGTGACAGAGGGCGGCCTTGTTAGAAACGCGGTACCCCTTAGCGCCTCGGTAGTAGGGGAGTTCCGCAGCACAAACCTCGAGACAATAGACGACATCCGTGCCCGCATTGACACCGTGCTCACCGAGGTCCGAGACATGTTTCCCGATGCCACCATTGAGGACGACCTACATACAGACTTCGAGATGTTCACGCTCACAGACGACGACCCGGCCACGCGACGGATCAAGACAGCCTTGAGGAGCCTAGGCATGGAGCCCACAATGTCTCCGTCGGGGGGCGGTTCCGACGCCAACATCTTCCGACAAAAAGGCATCGGTGCAGTCGTAGTAGGAATGGCCGACACCAACATGCACACCCTCCAGGAATTCGTCACCATTTCTGATCTAGTGGACGCAGCCCACCTGGTAGAAACGATGCTAAAGCCTAGAGGATGGAGCTAGGGCGTCGAGTTCTATGTTATAGGATTGAGAACATTAGATCCGCGCTTGATTCAGGCGATATAAGAGGGGCTCAACCCTTTGTCAGGTGGGTGGGGATGCCTTTCATAAAAATTTATCTCTTATCCTCTCGGAGTCAAAATGCGCGTCGATCTTGCATATGGACAAGGCTCACTGACCATTGAAGTCCCCGACAATCGCACCAAAGTCATTGAACCGACCCACTTGCCCGCCCTGCCAGATGTTAGAGCCGCGCTGATCTCGGCACTACGTAATCCTATAGGGACGGCCCCACTTCGCAGACTTGTTGGACGTAAGCAGACAGTGGCCATCTCCGTATGTGACATCACCAGACCGATACCCTCAGCCACACTCCTCCCAGTCCTATTGGGAGAGATGTCCCACGTTCCCAAAGACCAGATCACGATCCTCGTAGCGAACGGTACCCATAGAGCTAACAATCGGTCTGAGCTGGAAGAGATGTTCGGCTTAGAGATAGTCCACAACTACAAAGTCTTCAACCACGACTCATTCGATCAAAGCGCACTGGCCAACATAGGAAAGACCTCTAGTGGAATCCCCGTCCGCATCAGTCGCCGATTCTTGGACGCCGACATCAAAATCACTATAGGCTTCGTAGAACCACACTTCTTCGCCGGCTTCAGCGGAGGTCCAAAGATGGTGGCTCCGGGTCTAGCTGGATTCGACACTATCATGGGGCTTCACAGCGCGGACCTGATCGCCCACCCCAACTCCACCTGGGGCATCACCAAGGGTAACCCTATCCACGATGAGATTCGCGGCATCGCCAAACGAATAAATGTCGACTTCAGCGTCGACGTCACCATCAATAGTAACCGTGAAATCACCACGGTCTACGCCGGAAAGCTGGCAGCGGTGCACCGTGCTGCATGCCAAGTCGCTAAACGGACGGCAATGCGGCCAGTTTCCGCGCCTTTCGACGTGGTTGTCACCACCAACAGCGGCTACCCCCTCGACTTAAACTTGTACCAAGCAGTCAAAGGAATGTCGGCAGCAGCACAAGTGGTAAAACAGGGCGGGACAATCATCTGTGCGGCGGAGTGTAGGGACGGGATCCCTGAACACGGGGAATACGGCAGACTCCTATCGTCACGTGATTCGCCAGCCGATCTACTTAAAATGATTACCACTAATGGGTTCAGCAGCCACGATCAGTGGCAGGTCCAAATCCAGGCGCATATACAACTGCGCGCTCAAGTCTACTTGAAGTCAACTTTCTTGAATCAGTACCAGGTACGCGCAGCACACTTAGAGCCTGTCGAGGATCTTCAATCGAAGGTACTGGAGTCGTTAGAACACCATGGGAAGACCGCGCGACTGTGCGTCCTCCCCCAAGGGCCTCAGACGATACCATATCTAGAGAACAAAACCTAAGGGGCTTCGTTGGTACTGGCAATGCGGCAGAGGGTTTAGTACTACGAGTCAGCCCAGGGCCCTCATAGCCACCTTGAGCCTGAACGCACCCCTGGCCAAGAAATCTCGTGCAGAAACAGGTGTTTCGCTACTCTCGTATGATCTCAGCCGTAAGGCTACACTTGCGAACCATGGTGCGAACATGATCCGTTCTTTCTTGATAACGGCACTTGCAACCCTTGTAGTCTGAAGAAGACGCTACATGGCCTCAACCCGCTACTCTACTTCCGTTTGTTAATCTAAGAGTCTGGTAGCGTGTACCGCGAAGTTTTTGCTTTCAATCACCGATGACTCTGGTTCAGACAAGCAAACTACTCGATAGTAACGACGGCTCCGGCCTCTTCAAGAGCCTTCTTCGCTGCTTCAGCATCGTCCTTGCCCATAGACTCTTTCACAGTGGCCGGAGCACTCTCTACCAAATCCTTGGCTTCCTTAAGACCGAGAGTAGTGACCGAGCGAACCGCCTTGATAACATTGATTTTCTTCTCGCCTATCTCCTTGAGCACGACGTTGAACTCCGTCTGTTCCTCATCGTCCGCTGCGGATTGTTCACCATCAGCGGCCGGGGCTGCGGCTACCGCGACGGGCGCGGCCGCACTTACGCCAAAAGTCTCTTCAAGCTCCTTGACGAGGTCTGCCAAATCCAAGACAGACATTCCCTTGATCGCATCTAGAATCTCTTCCTTGGTACTCACTGTTCACTCCTTCTAGTATTTTCGACCATCTAAATTAGAGTATCTGGAGCTACGAACATTTCCCTCTCGGTAGCTCACCCAGTCCTTAGTCACTACAATTCATATGCAATAAACTTCAAAGTTATACTCATAAAGGTACTCCTACTACACTTCGGCATCCTCGGCGGTACCGGCCTTCTGAACATCCACGCACCGTTGCAGTACCCGCGTCAAAGCAGCCACCGGCCCGTTGAGCACTAATGCAAGATTTGTGATGGGCCCCTGCATCTGGCCGAGGAGCTTCGCCACAAGTTCCTCCTTAGACGGCAGAGCCGCCAGATCACCCACTTCATCTCCCGTGAGCGTCCGACCTTCCAGTAGGCCCCCTCGAATCTTAAGCGTAATCCTGGATTTGCTGATGAACTCTGTCAGCGCCTTAGCCGGCACGACCGGTTCTTCAAATCCAAATGCTATCGCCGTAGGTCCCTGTACAATCTCCATTATGTTCGGGACACCAGCCGCCTTCGCTGCGCGCTCGGTGAGTCGGTTCTTGACGACACGAAACGTCACATCTTGCTCGCGCAAAGCACGTCGCAACTCTGTCATATCACTGACCTTGACTTCACTGTGGTCAGTCGTGACGATCGCCGTCGCACTTTCGAGCAACTTGCGCAACTCATCAACTTCTTTCAGCTTTCGGTCTGTTGGCACTTTTCACCTCAGACAAAAAAATCCCCGAGCAGCAGACTCGGGGGAAAGCGTGCGAGCCGTTCCAGCATGCACACAATTCGCCTCGGCGGGCTGGCAGTTTAATCCGCCGATGTGGCGGAGCCCGCTGTCTGCGGCACTACGTTCTATTCTAACTTTAGTACAGTTAGACTGGCAACATCCAGTCTGATACTGGGACCCATTGTAGTCGTCAAGAAGGCCGACTTCACAAACTCCCCTTTGACCCCACTGGGCCTCGCCCGGACGATCGTATCCATCAAAGCAGTCAAGTTGTCCATAAGTTGCGACTCCTCAAAGCTCGCTTTACCTATCACAACGTGGATCAACGCTGAACGGTCCAGCCGGTATTCTACCCTGCCCTTCTTCGCATCGGTTATCGCTTTCACAATATTGTCCGGTTGCACCACGGTACCGGTCCTAGGATTGGGCATAAGGCCGCGACGTCCAAGAATACGGCCAAGACGGCCGATCTTACCCATCATGTCTGGTGTCGCTATAGAAACATCGAACTCCGTCCAACCACCCTCAATTTGTTTGATCAGGTCGTCATTACCCACATGGTCAGCGCCAGCTTCCTCAGCCATCGCCATTGCCTCGCCCTGGGTAAATGCAACGACTCGAACCTGTTTGCCTACACCGTGAGGAAGGACCGTCACTCCGCGTACCTGTTGATCAGCATGACGTGGGTCTGCACCCATGCGAAGATGAAGTTCCACAGTCTCATCAAAACTCGCAGTTGCAGTCTTCTTTACCAAGCCCACCGCCTCGGCGGGCTGATAGAGTTTTTCCTCTTCCAATAACGCCACAGCCTGAGCGTAGCGCTTGCCATCCTTCGGCATCTGCTAATGTCCTCTCGATATGGCCGGCACGGAAATCCTTAATAATAGGGTGCTAATCAGTCGAGTCTATCAATATTCCCATACTACGGGCGGTCCCCGCCACTACGCGCATAGCGGCCTCAATATCAGCCGAGTTGAGATCACGCATCTTCATTTCGGCAATTTCACGTACCTTCGATGAAGGTATGGTTGCAACTTTTTCGGACTGGGGGGTGGCACTACCTTTCTCAATTCCAGCAGCCTTCCTGAGCAAGGCCGACGCGGGTGGCGTCCTCAATTCCAAGGAAAACGATCTGTCTTCGAAGACCGTCAAAACCACCGGTATGACGTTGCCGGCCTGGCCTGAAGTTTTCTCGTTGTACTCCTTGACGAATGCCATGATGTTAACCCCGTGCTGTCCTAGTGCGGGGCCAACGGGTGGCGCCGGCGTCGCCTGGCCGGCCTCAATCTGCAACTTGATAATCGCTCTTATTTTTTTCGCCACAAGGCGCCTCTTAGTGGTATGGCTACAGCCTGAATTAGCGGAGGATTATAGTAAACAACATCGTCAAGTCAGACCTTTTCCACCTGCAAGAAATCGAGTTCCACAGGGGTCTCCCGGCCAAAGAACGAAACCAATACCCTGACCTTTGAGCGTTCGGAGGACACTTCGTCGATAACACCCATGAAATCCACAAAGGGTCCGTCACTAATCCTGACCATCTGGCCCTTTTCGAGCCCCATCCGGACTCTCGGCTTTGCAGACTCCATCTGGTTTAGAATGGCCTCAACCTCTACTTCCTCAAGAGGTACCGGCTTAGGACGTCCCTCTCGGTCGTCTTCAGCCGAAACGAACCCCATAACACCGGGGGTATTCCTGACCACATACCAACTCTCGTCATCCATCCTCATGTGAATAAGAATATAGCCCGGGAACACCCTGTTCTGCTTGGGTTTTCGCTGGCCGCCACGAATTTCGACCTCTTCCTCAGTGGGAACAACGACCCTAAAGATCTTATCCTTGACATCCATCGTCTCCACTCGCAGCTCAAGGTTCTTCTTGACACGTTCCTCCTGGCTAGAGTAGGTGTGGATGATATACCAACGAGGTTCGATCTCTTGTATTGTTTCAGTAGCCATAATCAGTACAGGATCCGATCCATTAATTCGCTAAATCCGAAGTCAACCACACCTAAGAACAGACCAATAGCCCCGGCGACGGAAAGCACCATTATAGTGAGTCGGACCGTTTCCTGGCGCGAGGGCCAGGTCACACGACGTAACTCTGAGAAGGTCTCACCTACAAACCTTAGACTAAACGCCCTGCGGGCCACTTCCGCACTGGCACGACCTGTGGCACCAGTGTTCCTAGCCACTATCTAACCTCTCTATGGGGCGTGTGGGCCCTGCACCTAGGACAGTATTTTTTTAGTTCAAGACGATCAGGCGTGTTACGACGATTCTTACTACTGTGATACGTCCTCTCCCGACACTCGGTGCAACCGAGATTGACCAGGATCCTCTGTTCTCCTCTTCGCGGCATGGCACTCTCTACCCTGCACCGTTACTTGGTAACTTGAATGATCACTCCGGAACCTACGGTACGACCACCCTCCCGAACAGCAAACCGTAACTGCTCTGTCATGGCAACCGGCATAATAAGCTTCACACCCATTTCGATGTTGTCACCAGGCATCACCATCTCAACACCCTCTGGAAGCGTAATTTCCCCGGTAACATCAGTAGTACGAATGTAGAATTGTGGCTTATAGCCAGTAAAGAACGGCGTGTGTCTACCACCCTCCTCCTTGGTCAGCACATAGACTTGGGCCTGGGCCTCGGTGTGGGGAGTGATACTCCCAGGGTCGGAAAGCACCTGCCCTCGCTCAATACCCTCCCGGTCAATCCCGCGCAAGAGCAGTCCCACGGCATCTCCAGGTTCGCCCTCGTCCAAGGTCTTGTGAAACATTTCCACTCCAGTCACGGTGGTAGTCGTAGTGTCCTTCATACCTACGATCTCTACGGACTGACCAACCTCGACCACACCTTGTTCAACACGACCGGTTACGACGGTGCCACGACCCTTGATACCAAATACGTCTTCTACGGGCATCAGGAATGGAAGGTCCTTCGGCCGGTCAGGTACGGGGATGTAACTGTCTACAGCATCCATCAGTTCCCAAATACCCTTGCCCCACTCGGACTCTCTGGACAGATCGTCCGCCTCAAGCGCATTCAGTGCACTCACCCGTACGATCGGTATGTCATCACCAGGGAATCCGTATTCTGTTAGAAGCTCTCGCAGTTCCAACTCTACTAGTTCCAGCAGTTCCTCATCTTCCATAGCGTCAACCTTGTTGAGAGCAACGACCATGGCGGGAACCTCAACCTGTCTGGCAAGAAGAATGTGCTCCCGAGTCTGCGGCATAGGTCCATCGGGAGCACTGACTACCAAGATCGCTCCGTCCATTTGAGCAGCACCGGTGATCATGTTCTTGATGTAGGCAGCGTGCCCTGGGCAATCAACGTGAGCGTAGTGTCGGGTGTCGG
>CAYLLU010000048.1:0-16487 GCA_964384845.1 uncultured Dehalococcoidia bacterium | reverse complement strand
CCCGATAGCCAATAGTGGGAGTGAATCAGATCGTAGGCCTCCCCCCCCTCGGACAGCTGAAAATCCTTCAGGCTCTCCTGCCACTGGGGAATGTATTGCTGTAGACTAGTCTTGGTTTCGGGGTAAGGACCGGCCTCCAAGTGAACGACCCTCGCATTACGCCCCAATTCCATCAACTGGGCATCCCTAGAGTCGTGGATACGGGTAAACACATCAACCATGTGCCCCTGTCTACCCAACTCCCTTGCCACCCTTAGTAGGTAAACGTTCATCCCGCCAGTATCTCTTTCGCCAAGCCGCGCGACTGGGCACCCGTGCACACTCAACAACGCCAATCTGTACATTCCACGCTCCGATGATATTTTGTTCAAGTCAGCGGACGCCTTGTAAACGCACCCGACGGTCCCATTTTATCCGCCATCAGCACTATGATGCAGCCAACAGAGCGAAAGCCTGAGGCAGTGCCACTTGCACTCGCAAGTGTAGTCATGCCGGGAGACCAGGTACGAGAAGAGCCTACTGCAACCGTACGACTAGTTGATGGATAGTTCGGTCCACGGCTCCAAGATCGTACTTATAGCGCTCGCGCCCCCTTAGGAAATCGAAATGGCGCTTACCCGCGCCGATGGCCTCCCTGATGGCAAAAGCCTTGTTAAGGATTCCAACGCTGAGATTCGAGTAGTTAGGATCGTACCCACTATTGTACAGTAAATACGAGTCCAGGTAGTCGAAACTGATACATACAGCGACGTATTTGCCGTCGAATTCCAAAAAGGCCATTCTCAACTGGTCTCTTACCGCAAATTCGATAGCTATTTCGGTGAAGAATCGCTCTCGCTCCGGAGTCATGAATTCGGCCTTGTCCTGAGAAGATGCCCTGTGGAGCCGGAAAAAATCGGGGAGACCGTCCCGTACACTTCTAGGATCGGCGCACATAGTGTGGGATACCTCGCCAGCCGCCTCGAGCTTGCGAAACTTACGGCGGAGTTCGTGGCGAGCCTTCTTCGGGAGGGCGGCCATATAATTGTCCCAAGTGTCCGGTAGGGCAAGTACAGGGGCCACGTCCTCCTCCACGATCTTGGTCGCAAAACCCCTAGAGTGCGCCAATACCGGTAACAGTTCCAGGGACGACGATCCGGCACGGAGTGACTCCAACCTAAGTACGCACCAATTCGTATCATGCTCAACGTAGTCGATCAACGCCTCGTAGAATTGGCACTGTCGCCCCTCGGGGACAATAAATTCGTGATAGTCGAATAGATCTGTACCACCCAGGAATCTGGCGGTCCTGTCTTGGACAGCAAGCGGAGCGAGTCCAAGGGGACCGTCGTCATCCTGCAACAATAGGAGGACAAGTTGGGAGCCGCTGCCGAAGTGGTCCCACCACATGCGCTGCCACTCCGGCGTCAGGAAGACGGTATTGGCCTTGCTCAGATCGAGCAGCCGGGTCCACTCGGACTTGGAGGCTTCTAGTCCCTCGAAGAGTACTGCGTTAACTGCCACTAGCGCTGCAGCATCGATTCGAACTCACGGCGCGTGCCATCATGGGTTTTGATGCTACCCCTACTGGCCCGTGTCACGAGCCTACTTCCCCGTTTCCCTGCCCCGCGTAGTGAGATACATAGGTGCTCAGCACTGATCACGACACCTACCCCCTCCACCTCAAGAGTGTCCATGATGCAGTCCACGAGCTGCCTTGTGAGTCTCTCCTGGACCTGCGGACGACGGGCGATGGTATCGAGGGCCCTCGCCAGCTTGCTCGCTCCGACCACCCTACCGTTCGGGACATACCCAATGTCCGCACCACCGTAGAACGGCAGGAAGTGATGCTCACAAACAGACACGAAGGGTATATCCTTGAGAACGACCATCTCAGTATGGCCCTCTTCAAAGCTGGTGGACAGCACCTCTGCCGGATCCTGATCCATTCCGGAGAATAGTTCCTGGTACATCGCTGCGATCCGCTTAGGTGTTCCCCGTAGTCCTTCCCTGTGTGGGTCCTCCCCTATGGCCTCGATGATGGACAAGGTGGCCGCCTCGATTTTTTTAGAGTCAAACAATTAGGTCCCCTTCCTCAACTATAGCTTCCTTCGACTTGCCCAAGAAGTCACAGTGCAATATCTATTTCCTCAGGGGCCTAGCCAGTGTACAACCAGCGCACATGACGGGCAAGATTCTGTATAATTGGCGCCTTTCATTTGCAGGCACCATTGACCGTCCAGCCACCGCTAAACAAAAACATCGGTAACCCAAACACGATCCGTTGACACCCATATTGGCCAGAGATAGACTAGCTGTAATCCGCATCCAATAACGGACAATAACGGAGTTGAGGAACATCATGACAGACATATCACCCCTCGCAGGATACCTCTCCCGTACAATTGTCAACGGAGACACTCCGGACGCTGGGTTCATCGCCTACCTTGCATCGTTACAGCAGATCGCAACCGTATCTACCAATGTCGCCCGCAGTATTGTTGCAGAGTTGGCGGACCAACGTGATAATCTCAAAATGATCGCCAGCGAGAATTTTTCTTCTCTTGCTGTGCAGCTTGCGCAGTCTAACCTGCTCACTGACAAATATGCCGAGGGTTACCCCTTCCATCGCTTTTACGCAGGCTGTGACAACGTCGACACCGTTGAGAGCCTAGCGGCGTCCCTGGCAGTAGAGATTTTCGGAGCAGACCACGCCTACATGCAGCCCCATTCTGGCGCCGACGCCAACCTGGTTGCCTATTGGGCCATCCTCTCAGCACGCGTCCAGTCCCCTTTTATGGAGAAGTTGGAGCGGACGGATCCATCGGCACTGTCCAACGCCGAGTGGAGCGAACTGAGGTCGGCCCTTGGAAATCAGCGCCTCCTTGGAATGAACTACTATTCCGGGGGCCACCTGACCCATGGTTATCGCCATAACGTATCGTCAAGGATGTTCGATGCTCACTACTACGACGTGGAGCGCGAGACGGGATTGCTCGACTACGATACAATACGGACGCGGGCTCAGGAAGTGCGGCCCTTGATTCTCCTGGCCGGATATAGTGCCTACCCACGCCACATCAATTTCCGAGTGATGAGAGAGATAGCCGATGAGGTGGGGGCAGTGTTCATGGTCGACATGGCACACTTCTCCGGCTTAGTTGCGGGTGGAGTCTTCACCGGCGATAACGATCCTGTTGCCCACGCCGACGTGGTGACGTCCACCACCCATAAGACACTACGCGGCCCTCGCGGTGGCTTCGTCATGTGCAAGATGGAGTTTGCCGAACACGTCGATAAGGGATGCCCCATGGTCCTGGGCGGACCGCTGCCTCATGTCATCGCTGCCAAGGCCGTGGCCTTCCAAGAAGTCGCCACTGAAGATTTCAAAAATTATGCGCGCCATATCGTCGAGAATGCATCAACACTTGCCGCTGCTCTGATCGCGGAGGACGTCCAAGTGCTCACCGGAGGCACCGACAACCACCTGATGCTCGTCAACGCCACGCCCTTCGGGCTCACGGGTCGGCAAGCCGAGTCTGCAATGCGGGATGCGAATGTCACGTTAAATCGAAACTCGCTGCCCTTCGATGGGAACGGACCGTGGTACACCAGCGGGCTCCGGATCGGCACTCCAGCCCTCACCACCCTAGGCATGGGACCGGACGAGATGGCGGAGATCGCGTCGATTGTAAAGACAGTACTATCGAACACACATCCAGCCGAGATCACAAAAGGCCGGAATGCAGGCACACTCAGCAAGGCCAGGTACCGCACAGACAAGTCCGCTCTGCAGCAAGCGCGTACACAGGTCGCAGGCCTGCTCGCCAAATTCCCAGTGTACCCGGAGTTGGACCTCGAATACCTGCAGAATTCCTTCGCCTAGGATCTAATTCCTCCTTGCCCAAGGGGATGGTTACGTGTCCCCGATTCTAGTCAGTGGAGACTAGGATGGTGATCCTCACACTTGAATGCAACACATCTTCGATATTGATACATACTGCTCACATATGTAACGCCCTTTCCATTCCTGGTATCCACTTAAAAATTGTCCGACCATCTATCCAGAGTTTTATGATCAATTTAACTTGCTTAGAAGATAAATTACGGCACCCTGATTGAATAATGGATTGGAGGAGGTTTCCAATAGCTAAACTCGATGATGTAAATACCCGAGATATTCGAGATGCGACTGTGTTTGGTTGTATGGCCATGGCTAGCGCTTTTAACTCTGTCGATGGTGATATTCCTTACGGTGGTGCAAATGTAAGGCCAATTGCAGCCTTGGGAGGTAGTGCAGAATCACATTCCCCAGGACGTCATCTAAACGCATTGCTCAATGCTGAAGATGCTGCTTCAGTTAGGCTTGATGAAGATGCAGTTGATAAGCATATGTCCGCTACTTTTTATTCCTACAGCACAGCCCCGTTGCCTCTGCACCGAAAATCACCGTACGGAAAACCGACAGAACTACTTGATCACGACATACGTGAAGGGTTTCACGCTCTTTATTCGTTGGTTAAATACCGTCTTTGTGACAGAGCACGGACTATCGCAGAATCCAGTATTGCGACGATATTAAAATACTGGCATCCTGATCGCGATTGGGACGAGAACGGACTAAGGAATGACTTAGGGGTCAGTGATTTGACTCCGGGGTATCCGGCATATATCACGAGATTAGCGAGAGCTATCGGTCCACTGGTCAAATACTACCGTACCACTGGATATGGACCGGCATTGGACTTGGCTCTTATGCTAAAAGACAGAGCGATTACTGAAGCATTTTATGAAGATGGCTCTTACAATGATAGGCGATTTGGCACTCATTGCCACTCAACTACCTGTGTGATGTCTTCACTGGCGCAACTTGCTGACTTAACTACAGACGCGTCGCTTATGGCGCGTGTGAAGGCGTTCTATGACAACGGCCTGTGGGAAATTCGTGACGAAATTGGATGGAGCATTGAGACTAGCGTGGATGGTAATTGCGGTCGCGGCGAGGCAAATAATACTGGAGATATACTTGAGACAGCGTTGTTGTTGGGTAGTTGGGGACACACCGAATACTATCATGATGCTGAGAGGATTCTACGCTGTCATTTACTACCCTCACAGTTACGGGACGTTTCGTTTATTGAAGAACCTGAAAACGAGAGTGGGATTGATGGTAGATGCGATGTGGCAAACAGATTGAGAGGGGGATTTGGATTTCCAGCACCGTACGGCCACGAGCCACTCGGCATAATGAATTCTGATAAACCGAGAATAGGATTTAATCTTGATATCGTTGGTGGTGCGGTGGGATCATTGTGTGAGGCTTACAGACAAATCGCTACTCACGATCATGCTGGCCATAGAGTTAATCTGCTATTTGACCACGAGACGGAGAAAATAAAGGTAGAATCACCCTATGATTCTCCGTCCCTACGAGTGACTGTGAAACGTCCTGCCCCATTATTTATCCGCATTCCACCCTGGGTGTCGAAACATCAAGTCAAGGTAAATGGAGTGGAGAACAAACCTCGTATTACCAACGGATATTTGTTATTTCAAACTCCCCCTGTGAACAGAGAAATATCTATAGAGTTCCCACTAACCCGAGAGGAATTAATGCTTAATAATCCGACAGGTAAAGTTCGTGTTTTACTCAGGGGTGACGAGGTTGTTGCTATGGATAATTTAGGGACTGATCTGACGTTCTTTGATCCAATTAAATAGCTAGTCTTCGGCCGACTAAGCATTACCATAGGATAATGCCAGACGACTACTCCCTCACCGGCCTGAAATACAAACGATGCTCTGCAGTCTGGCAGCGTGTTCTATCGAAGGGGGACGTGGCTTAGTCAATCTAAGTTGCCGTCGACGACAGGGTAGTTTTTGCCGAGGTCTGACTGGAGTAAATCAAAAACTCAGACTATGGCGGGGAGTTATTCCCCGCGGCGTGCTTAAATATAGTCAAGGACGCGAGCCCAGACTGAGCCTACTTCTATCGATGACGAGTGATCTTACGTCAATGGTATTCAATCTATACTGGTTGGCCCTAGAGCCCTCCAGTATGCTAGTCCCTCGGGGGACAACATATTCCCACAGGCGGAGGATTCTATCCAAAATTGGATATAGATATGGTGGCCGCACATAAGGTCCATCACAAAATATACGACTAGGAAATCTCGCCCATTGACTTGAGGGCGTCATACGCCGCCGCCCGCTCGGCCAGTGCCTTGCGAGACCCCACCCCAATGCCGATGGACTCACCATCGACTACGACCTCCACCTTAAAGCGTCGTGCATGATCTTTGCCATCCACGCTCACGATCCTGTAGGAGGGTGCCATCCGTCCCTTGGCCTGAATCATCTCCTGGAGCGAGGACTTGGGGTTACGAGATGCGACAGGATCCGCCAATGAGGGAAACTCCGGCGCAAGTAGCCTGAGCACCAGGTCTACAGCTGCATCGTACCCTAGATCCAGGAAATATGCGCCCACCACTGCCTCGAACGTGGCGGCCAGGTTATTGGAGCGATTCCTGCCGCCGGCCTTCTCCTCACCCCTCCCCATTTGCAAGTGCTCTCCCAACCCGAGACGACCTGCAACCCGGGCCAAGGTATCACCTTGAACTAGGCAATCGCGGCCAGCCGAGAGCATGCCCTCAGGCCACGAATCGTATTCCGAATAAAGCTCGGCCGCGACTGCGGAGCCAACGATCGCATCGCCCAAGAACTCCAATCGCTCGTTGGACTCGTCAAATATCCCGGGATTCTCATGCAAGAACGAACTGTGTACTAGAGCTTGGCTCAATAACGTCTTATCGTTGAAGGAGACGCCCATCTCTTTCTCCAACCGGTCATAGTCTGGCAATGATGCTCCTATGTCCACGTTAATTGGCTATGGCTAAACTACTATAAGTCATCTCCATCCCGCTTTAGATCGCACCCTTCGGCCAGGGTGGCTGAGGCCGCTTAAGTTCGCCAAAAAAAGCGCCCCCGGCAGTTATCGCCGCAAAATGCTCGAAGAATGCGAGGGACTCGGCCTCAGGTGGAATAAATGTCTTCAGATAGGCGGCGTTGCCGCCCTCAAAGACAAAAGTGGGCGTGCCGAACACACCGTACCTCTCTACTGCCTCGATGTGGTCGCGTCCAACTTGCGCCACCGTGGCGGGGTTTTCGATAGTTCGCTGCAAGGTTTCGATGTTGAGCCCGGCCTCCCTAGCAATCTCCAAGATAGGACCAAGTTCGTTGAGTGGGATCCGGCCGTGTCCAGCATGTCGCGCAATTAGCAAGGCGATATGGAAGCGCTCGAACGCAGCGTTCCCTTGCTCTCTGGCCGCCTCACCCACGACCAGTGAAACGAGTGAGTGCGGCACTGTAATGTCGTCCTGCTCCCATATCTTCCAATCAGGACCTTGGCGGCTGTTTGCCTGCTCCAACGAAAAGCTTTTCCAGGTGATTTGGAGCTCGTTCCTGTACTTTCTCCTAACCGTATCCAGCCACACGGCTGCATTGTAGACGTAGGGTCAGGCATAGTCGCCGTATATTTCCATCTTGATTGGGTCCACAGGTCACGCTCCTTTCACTATCTCGCTCACAGGATATCGTCTATTAGCTTGCCGGTAAAGTGGACGAAGACCAGTCGGTTATCAGTGTAGATCTACATGAAAGCCCATGACTCGACTTGCATCCATCACTCAGACTTACACCACATAACTTTCCCAAAACAGTTCAAAACAACTATTTACATAATCGCAATACCCATATAACACCTCACGGCTCATCTCCCCCGGGTCTGAGGGGAAAAGAGCTTGAGACACACAACAAGGGTAAGTCAACCGCTCTCTTGAGACTACGTGTGACCGCGGTCGGTCTACTTAGTATGGGCATAATCTTCGGCAGTGGCTCAGTAGCGTGGATATAGTAGGCAGATCTGGCAAGTCTTGTGGAGACCACGGCGCTCTGCGCCGTGGACGGCGATCGTGATCAGCAGAATTTCCGCCATGCTCATGATAGTGAGCCTCGGCATAGTCGAGCATGCCATGAAAATCGACGACCCGGTCGGTGCGGAGTCTATCCACGGTAGAGCCGGACTGTGGAGTCTTCCGGTGGCACACATATTAGGCGACGGTATCTACCGGAATGTCAGTAGCCAGATCGAAAAAAACGGACCGGATCATTGCACATCTCATCAGCATCGGCACTGTCGTTCGTAGGTACTCTTCCAGGGGCGGGTGGACTGTAACAAATATTTAACATCCAGGTAACACTAGCGAAACATCGGCAGTCCAGAATGTGACTGCGGTAACTAACAATAATGGGGTTTGGCCCGATATCCAGGGTGACGTTCGTAGTATAGAAGTGATTCTCCGCCGTGTTGTGTTTGTGGGAATATTCGGTCTCTGGTTTGTATTGCCGGTTAAGTTGAGAAAGAGTAGTGCACAATAATCTCATCCTTTAAGTCTAGCCGCCTTACACATGGAACTCAATCGCTAAGTGCGACGCAGCGCGATTCTAATGAACTGCGTGGATATGATTTTAGACACTGGCACCCCCTCATTTCCGGAAGTAATGACGCCGTCTCTAGAATAAACATGTCTCCGGTAACACCTACCCGCACGATGATACATGTGGCCGGGTAGAGCAGGATAATCTCAGATGCAAAAGCGAGATCCCGAGGCAGTCGAGTATGTTCTTCGGACAGCCAGGGAAAACGACGTTAAGTTCATTCGGCTCTGGTTCACCGACATCCTAGGTGGCCTGAAGGGTGTGGCAGTAACGATGGAGGAATTGGAGAGCGCCATGACTCGGGGCATGGGCTTCGATGGTTCTTCGATTGAGGGGTTTGCGCGCTCCAATGAGAGCGACATGTATGCCCTCCCGGACCCCGCCACTTTCAACATCTTACCGTGGCGGCCACGGACCAACGCCGTCGCGAGAATGTTCTGTGATATCGTGACGCCAGATGGTCAACCCTTTGAAGGCGACCCACGCGCCGTGCTCCGCAGAAACTTGGAGCGGGCAAGCGAGATGGGTTTTACATACTACGTCGCGCCCGAGATCGAGTTCTTCTACTTCAATAATTCTGATAGTACGATCCCTCTTGACGCAAGTGGCTACTTCGACCAGGACCCTCAGGATCTGGCGACCGACTTGAGGCGCGAGACCGTACTGACCCTAGAGGAACTAGGCATTCCCGTCGAGTCCAGCCACCACGAGGTCGCCCCCAGTCAACATGAGATAGACCTACGCCATACTGACGCACTGACTATGGCAGACACAGTCATGACCTACCGTGTCGTAGTCAAAGAGATCGCCATGCGACACGGATACTACGCCTCTTTCATGCCTAAGCCGATCTACGGTGTCAACGGCAGTGGAATGCATACCCACCAATCCCTGTTCCAGGGGGACCACAACGCCTTCTACGATGCCATGGACAAAGATAGGCTCTCTGGCGTGGCACGATCTTTCATCGCAGGGCTACTGCACCACTCCCGCGAGATAACGTCCGTCACCAATCAGTGGGTCAATTCGTACAAACGACTGGTCCAGAGTCCAGACGAGCCACTTGGCTATGAGGCCCCGCTCTACGTGTCCTGGGCGATGGTGAACCGCTCGGACCTGGTTAGGGTCCCCTCATACATGACTGGCAGGGAGGAATCGCGACGCATAGAGTACCGGGCGCCGGACCCGGCATGTAACCCTTATCTGGCATTCAGCGTGATGCTCGCGGCAGGCCTAGAAGGGATCGAGAAGGGGTATGATCTGCCGGAACCGACCACGGATAATCTCTACAGAAGTACCGAGGAGGAGCGGCAGATACTGGGGATTCAGACCCTGCCGGCCAGCCTTTGGGAGGCTATTTTGATCACAGCAAAAAGCGATTTGGTCCGTAAGACTCTGGGAGAGCATGTATTTCGCAGCTTTATCCAAAACAAGAAGATTGAGTGGGATCGGTATAGGTCTCAAGTCACAGATTACGAAATTCGCAACTACCTCCCCCTACTATAAGACTACTACTGCACTATGTGCCCTATGCTAGGCGCGTATGGGACATGCAAGATAGACCCCGGTGATATACAGTGCCGAATCTAACTCTCCCTACCGGTCCATAAATCACTCTTCCTCCCCCCGATCAGCACAAAACTACCATCGCCCAGGCCTGTTACGGATACTGCGTCGTTTCGGGTGGAGAACCTTTAGGCCATGATCCCTTCTGACCATGCGACCTCCCTGCCAGTCAACCAAAGACGGCACTCTGTACGATCTCAATCGACGTCAGCGCCGAGGTCGCTCAGCACGTAATCGATCCAGACCAACTCAGCTTCGAGGTGTGCTATATCGTGCTCCAGGACGTGCCGCCAACTTTGGCCACGGTCCGGAAGGGCCCGAAAATCGTCCATGATCTCTCTGACCCGCTCCCGCTTTTGCGTCAAGAGCCGGGCGGTCTCGGCTGAGGGCAGATGATCCATAAAGGCTACACCAGCATTGTCAGCATAATACGTCTGGGTAAAACCTCCCAGTCGTGAACGCAGCAACGCAAAAAAGCGTGCGCGGCCCGCCTCTGTGATTTCGTAAACTCGCCGTTCTGGCCGCATCCCCTCACGCTCGACCTGTTGCATGACTTGGTGATCACGTTCCAAACGTCCCAGAGTATAGTAGGTTGTAGATTTTTTGATGCCGGCCGCCATCCCCATGGCATGGGAAATGTGCTCGTTAAGTTGGTAGCCGTGCATCTTACCGTCCATCAGCAGGCCCAGAAGCAGTAACTCTCTGTCCACCGTATGCTCCTAGCTCGAATATACTCTAATCAGATTAGACCATTCTGATTAATATGTCGTGCTTGATGCTACTTGAAAGACAGATGTCCGTCAAGGAGTGAGGTGTAGGCGATGAAGAGATATTCAAAAAATGGATTGGAAAGACTCACTAATACCACAAGGTTGAAGACAGCCTACCTCACCGTAATAGCGCGACAATCCTTCCACAGGATAGTGGTAAAAACTAGTGGAGTGTTAAACTTATTAGCAGGTTTCAAAAATCCCTAACCTCACAAGGGGAGTAGGACCGTCGAAATCATTGCCCGTCACACTACCCTAGGAGACATATAACATTTGGTGGACCATAATCTAGTAAGCCTTTACGACTACGAAAGCTTAGCCAAACGAATTTTCCCCCATGATGTGTGGGATTTCATTGACTCTGGCGCCTTGGACGAGATTACAGTGCGTCGTAATCGGTCGGCCCTTGACGCCCTTGCTCTGCGACCTCGCTTTCTAAGAGACGTAGGAAATCCAGAGCTATCCACCACGGTGCTAGGTTCTCCGATCAGCTTTCCAGTGATGATCGCTCCCGCAGGCAGCCAAAAAATGGCCCACCCCGATGGCGAGTTGGCAACCGTCCGCGGGGCGGCCAAATCGCACACGCTGATGATGGCCCCCACCAATAGCAACTACTCCATGGAGGAAATCGCCGAGGCTACGACAACGCCCCGATGGTTCCAGCTCTACCACCAAGACCGTCCGATCACTGAAATACTGGTAAAGCGGGCGGAGAAGTCGGGCTATAAGGCAATCTGCCTAACGGTGGATATCCCCGTGCCAAGCTATAAGGAGCGAGATATCCGTAATAGATTCGTCCTAGATTTAGGATCGGCCAACTTCGTAGGAATGGAGGCCGCCGCCGGAAACGAGGAAACGACTAGTTGGGTGGCCGGAGTTCACCCAACGCTGACGTGGAAAGATCTGGAGTGGCTCCGAAGTCTGAGCTCCCTCCCTCTGGTACTCAAGGGAATCAGGACCGCCGAAGATGCACGTATGGCGGTGGATCACGGAGTAGATGGAATTTTAGTCTCCAATCACGGTGGCAGACAGATAGATATGACCTTGAGCTCCATAGAGACACTGCCAGAGATCGCAGAGGCTGTCGAAGGCAGGGCAGAAATCTATTTTGACTCGGGAATCCGCAGGGGAAGCGACGTGCTCAAGGCGCTGGCCATGGGCGCCACGGCCGTGGCCATCGGTAGACCACTATTCTGGGGGCTCGCCGTCAATGGAGCCGATGGAGTCCACAAGATTCTAGAGATACTCCGGGTGGAGATGGAACTAGCTCTCTCTTATTGTGGCATTACATCGGTGCGAGACCTAAACCCAGGTATCCTGGACATCCCCCACGGATGGGGGTCGGGAACGATCCGATAGTGCCCATGAATCCCCAAACCAACAAAATGCTACTGAGCCCGACTTTCATCACCATGATCTGGTCACATGTCAGCGGAAGATTTTCTCAGGAACTTAAAGTGGACGCAGGAAGATCCGGCGTAGACGTCGAATCCCCATTGAACCATTGGCTGCAGTCAGGTTCAGCCGATTATGGACCAGAAGATAAGCAATGAGACTTGAAGGTAAGACAGCATTCGTGACAGGGGCCGCTACCGGCATTAGAGGAGAGGTCCAGGGGATAGGAGGGGCTACCGCGTGGCTATTCGCCCGCGAAGGTGCCAAGGTCGTTGTGGCTGACATCAACGACGACCTTGGACGAAGGACAGTGGACCAGATACGTGGTGAGGGACGCGACGCACTGTTTCTCCACCTGGATGTAAGACAGGAGGCCGAATGGGCCGCCGCAATCCACAAAACAGTGTCCGTATTCGGTAGTCTCGATATTCTGGTCAACAACGCTGGGACCGGTACCGAGACCAGACAGACGGTCGAGCATACCACCGTAGAGACCTGGGACGGCCAAATGGCTGTGCACGCCAAGGGTGCTTTCCTAGGTATCAAACACTCCATCCCAAAGATGCGGAAGATAGGTGGAGGCTCCATCGTAAACATCTCTTCCATACACGGTATCGTCGGCAATCGTAGGCATACAGCCTACCAGGCTGCCAAAGGCGCAATTCGTATACTCACCAAAACAGCAGCTGTGCAATATGCCAGTGACCATATAAGAGTCAACTCAATACACCCCGGCTACACTATGACACCTATGATCGCGCCAATGTTGTCATCTCAGCCAAAAGTTGTTCAGACCAATTTGGAGGAGGTGCCAATGGGCAGGTTAGCCTCCTCAGACGAAGTAGCCTACGGAATCTTGTTCCTGGCATCAGATGAGTCATCATTCGTCACCGGCACGGATCTGGTCATCGACGGCTGGGTCTCAGCACAGTAAGCGTTCTCTTTAATAAAATTGACACTAGAGGGATGATTTACGGCAAAGATGAATGCTCCTCTTCCCAGATCACCTGATTAGGTCTCCAGAGGTCCGAAACAGGGCAGTCCTAACTCAGTATATTGGGTGCCGGTTCGTGGAGCATATGATATGGTCTCTTCGCCGACGCCGTATAGGTCCATGCCCAACCAGAACGGGTCAAAGTGATCGTTGAAGTATGGACTTTTGGATGTTACCCTTGGATCGCATCATTGCCGGACACCTAAGACTTTTATGAACTCGGGACGATAGGTGTGCCTGCTCCATGCGAGCTTAGATTGCTACTAAATCACCGCAAAGCATATCGAGAGTCGTCCTAGCCGTAGGTCTTCTGCCTTTGCCCTGTGCAGTCCTCAACGTTATAACCGAAGGAGGGACCCAGTGAACGATAGTTTAGCGATCCACGGAGGATCTCCTGTCCGGACTACTCCATTCCCCCAAAAAAAATATGATTATGGCGACGATGACATAGCCGCAGTCACCGACGTACTGCGAAAGGGCAACGAGACGGGCAGCATCTCTCGTGGCCCCGAACAGGCCCTATTCGAGCGCGAGTTCGCCGATCGCCATGGTGCAAAATACGCAATCTTCGTTAACTCCGGCACCTCTGCCTTCCACACCATCTTTGGCGCCATCAACCCAGACCCAGGCGATGAGGTGATTTGCACGCCTTGGACCTCAGGAGGCAGCCTAGCCGGCGCAATATTCCAGGGGTGCGTCCCTGTCTTTGCTGACGTAGACGACAGTTACTGCGTGGACCCAGTCGACGTCGAGGCAAAAATAACTCCTAGAACCAGGGCCATTATAGCCGTACATCTGTTTGGCAACCCTTGTGATATGGATGCCTATGTAGATATATGCAAGCGACACGGTATCTTCCTAGTCGAAGATTGTAGTCAGGCCCATTTCTCCGAGTACCAGGGCCGCATCGTTGGCACTATGGGCGATATAGCAGGCTATAGTTTCAGCGGCAAACATATGTCCGGTGGCGGTGGTGGCGCTGTGATCACCAACAATCGCTCTCTGTGGGATCGGGCGCTGCCTTTCACCGATCAGGCCCTCAACCGGCCAGACGGGCCCCTGGCCGAAAGGCCTGGTGCGCACCAATTTCTCGCACAGAACTTCAAGATGAATGATCTGACTGCCGCAGTGATGCGTGTGCAGTTGGGCAAGATCGACGGGTATCTAAAAAACAAGATTCGCAACGCCCAGAACATCATCGAGGGCTTGTCCGACGTTGCCGAACTGACACCTCAGAAAGTGCGTCCCGGTGACCGGCACACATATTGGAATCTCAGCTTCACCATCAACACCGACCGGCTCGGCTGTAACGCCTACGAGTTCGCTGAAGCTGTAACCGCAGAGGGCGTACCAATGCTCGGGCCATATATCGGCTCCGGACGGGAAGGCCCCCTTTATCGCAACCCCGTCTATACCGACGCTCTGATGTTCGGCGCCAGCCGATATCCCCTCGACTATGGCCGCGAGAGGCCCGTAGACTACCGTCGCGTCGACTGCCCCTACGGCGAAGAACTGATGGGCCGTGGAATCCAACTCTCGATGAACGCCACCTTCACTGAGAACGACCTCGGCGATATCATTCAAGGCATCCGCAAGGTAGCCGGATACTACCGCCTCTAGTTCATCGGTCCTGTCTCAAGTTCAGTGAGGGAAAACCGTTTTGTACATGCCACGAATGCATGCTAGTAGAACGGGTATTGGGCACCAAGGAAGCTTTACAACACGAATTCAAATGATGCGGGCTCGTGCACATTGTTAGATATTTGGACAAACTGTTCATTTCGATCCTCGACCCACCCTTTGTCTATGCCATAACAGCAGCCATCCGGCATTAGGGCGATTGGATGGATGGCCCCACGTAGAACGGAGTCCTCGGGTCGCTCTGCCGATGGCAAAATAAAGTGTTTCGACCCTAAGGTTTCACGGAAGGACAAGAGTAGGACACATGCGCTTCGGAGCGTTCTGGCAGGCACCAGGTTTCGAAGGCTCGTCTGTATCACGACGGCACTGGGAGACCATAGAGGAGATCGTCCTCGCCGACGAACTTGGATTTGAGACCGCGTGGATAGCAGAGTCTGTGTTTTCCCCGGCACGTCCTCTGTCCAATCCCCTGATGGTCGCTGCTGCCGCCAGTCAGCACGCAAGGCGCATCAGATTCGGAACACTCGCCGCCCAAGTTCCTCTCCATCATCCGTTGCATATGGCGACCCAGGCAGCCACGTGTGACATCCTTACTGACGGTAGACTAGACCTATGCCTAGGAGGACGCTGGGGTTCCCCCGCCGGACAAGCCTTTGGTCACAGTGCGGAGATCAGCGGCGACGAGAGCAGAGGTCGAGTCAAAGAGGGAATAGAACTCCTGAAACTGGCATGGACTGGCGAACGCGTCAATTTCAAGGGAAAGTATTGGAGTGCCAATGACCTTCCGGTGCTCCCTGTACCTCGCCAACAGCCCCATCCCCCTCTACTTCTAGCGGCCAATAGTGACGAGACCTTTACTTACGCCGCCAGCCAAGGCCTAGGAGTAATCGGAAGTACGCTGAGTCAACCGATGCCCAGGCTCGTCGATAGACTAAGGGAGTTCAAAGCGGCCACCCCGATCAAAGGATCCGTGGATGCGCCGCCCTTTCACGTGACCATATCGTTCTTCGTAGCCGAATCCCGGGGGAAGGCTCACAGGATCACGAGCCATAATTGGCGGAACTATGACATCGCGAACACCGTCCCCAACAGTAACGCTTCTTCAGTTGGAACAACGCGACACAGTTTCACCAGCGGCGTTAGAGATTGGACCACTTGGGATTTTGAAGAGGCGCGCAGTAATTGTATCTACGACGAACCTATGAGCTGTGTCGAGCGTCTAGAATCCCTCCAGACACAACTCCCCGGCATGGGCCAGTGTATATTAGAATTCAGCCGGAGAGGCCGTATACCCAGTGAGCAGATAAAGGAGTCCATGCGTCTATTCGCCGAAAAGGTGATGCCTAGATTGGTCTGATTTCAAGTGAGGGAACCATGATCATAGGAAAGGAACGCGCCAACTGGTATGGAGGCCATGAATCGGCCTGTTCTTGTGCCGATTGTGTGGCCCAGACTACGGCACAACGCCAGTTCGATAGCGCAACTCAGGGTCGTAAGGTGGGGCGCAACGAAAAGTGCCCATGTGGTAGTGGCAAGAAATACAAAAAGTGCCATCGTAGTTAATCATCATCAGATAAATTTACTCAGATTCGACAAGATCAGCGCCAAGTAGCCCGTAATCTTGGTCTATTTTGACACCAGGGCCA